>CAZFJU010000049.1:8565-22498 GCA_964518995.1 uncultured Gammaproteobacteria bacterium | reverse complement strand
CGTGAATGTGCCGACGTGCAGCTCGTAGAACACCGCGTCCCGCCAGGGACGCCCGGTCCAGCCGTCGTCATTCCAGTCAAATGCGGCGGCATTGATCAGCTCGCTCGGCCCTTCGACCCCGTCGGGATTGAAGCGCGAGGCGGGGTCTGCGTAACGCGGCGTTGCGCCGTTCACGCTATAGGCGTAGCGCACGCCGGGCTGCACGCCGGGAACGAGCAACGAGTAGAAGCCGTCCGCCGCACGCGTCATCTCGAGCGGGTCGCGCTCGGCGAGGTGCAGGTCGACGCGTTCAGCGCCGGGCGCCCAGAGCGAGAAGCGTGCGCCGCCGCCGACCGGCTCGGCGCCGAATGGCATTGAGTGCATGCATTTCACCGCGTCATCTCCGTGTAGCTCCGAGCGGATACGGCTTTCCGGGTCGGACCTCCGGTCGTGCCGCGATCACGCAACTTTTCGAGTTGCGGTAGCCTCCTCGGACGGCGTTGGCCGGCGAGTCAGGAGGACGATGCCGCGTGGCGATATGTAGTAGCCGTGGCTGCCGTCGTCGAAAAGATCGCCGCCGATCACGGTGTTGTCCGGAACGATGCAGCGGCTATCGATGACGGCATGATCGAGCAAGCAGTTTCGACCGATCTTCACATCGGGGAGCAGCACCGAGTTCTTGATGCGGGAGCCGAGGCCGACCTGGCAGTTCGACGACACCACGGAGTGGCTCACTTCCCCAGCGACGATCGCACCGTGGCCGATAATCGCGGCGTTCACTCGAGCGGAAGGGGCGATTCGTGCTGGCGCGCAGCGCCCGGTGTGGGTCCAGATCGGCCAGCCCGGATCGAATAGGTCGACCTTCGGGCCGCCTTCACGCACGAGATCCATGTGCGCGCTCCAATATGCATCGACGGTTCCGACGTCGCGCCAGTAGCCCGGGCCGGTGCCCGTCTTGTTTCGATAAAGGTATCCGAAGACGCGCGCCTTGGTGATGGCGGCAGGTAGCACACTATGTCCAAAGTCGTGCGTGGATTCGGGATCGGCGTCGTCATCCGCAAGCAGCTTGAACAGCGCCTCACGGTTAAAGACGTAAATTCCCATCGATGCGAGCGTCATATCGGCGCGGCCCGGGGCCGGCTGCGGCCGCTCAGGCTTCTCGACGAACGACTTGACCCGGCCGTCGCGCTCCAGGCTGACGACGCCGTAGCTACGGCGGGCGTCCTCGAGCGGCACCTCGATACAACCGACGGTGACCTCGGCGCGACGTTCGATATGCGCGTCGAGCATCCGCGAATAATCCATCGCGTAGACGTGATCGCCTGCGAGAATGAGGGCCTGCTCGAAGTCGAGCGCCTCCATCAGGTCCCGGTTTTGATGAATGGCGTCGGCGGTGCCGCAGTACCAGCGCTCGCCGCAGCGCTGCTGGGCCGGCCAAACCTCGACGAACTCGTCCAGCTCTCGACGAAGAAATCCCCAGCCGTGCTGGAGGTGGCGAATGAGCGACTGCGACTTGTACTGCGTCAACAGTGCAATACGGCGAATATCGGAATTGATGCAGTTCGAGAGCGCGAAGTCGATGGTCCGATGATGGCCGCCGAACGGAACAGCGGGCTTTGCACGCCTCTCCGTCAGTCCTTTCAGTCTCGTTCCACTGCCTCCCGCCAGGATCAGCGCCAAAGGATTGCTGCGCCTGCGGCGGGATACGGAACGGCTGGGGTTCTCCATGCGAACGTATCCTCCTGCCCGTGCTGATTAGCTCCGGCCGCGGCGCGGTCGGCAGAGTGTCAAAGCAAACACCGTGCCACTACGCCGCCCTACGGACCGGCAGCGAGTGACGCGGCGTTTGCGGCATACATATTGCTTCTCCCTCGAAAGATCGGGCATAGACGAGCAAAGAACAGAATGCCTTTCTGCAATTCGATCTGGATACGCGCCCGTGCAACGCTTTTTGGCGTCGCGCTGCTCATCGCGGTTGCGAGCTGCTCGGTGAATCCGGTTACCGGTCAACGCGAGCTTTCGCTGATCTCGGAGCCGCAAGAGGTCGCGCTGGGCCAGGAAGCGGCCCAGCAGGTGGCCCAATCCATCGGCCTGGTCGAAAATGATGCATTGCAACGGTATGTTGCCGATATCGGTCTTCGTCTGGCCGCTGCGAGCGAGCGACCCGATCTGCCTTGGCAGTTCGCGGTGGTCGACGATCCCACTCCGAATGCGTTCGCGTTGCCTGGCGGGTTCATTTTCGTCACCCGTGGGCTGGCCAATCTGTTGACGTCCGAGGCGCAGCTTGCGGCGGTGCTGGGGCATGAGATCGGCCATGTCACGGCGCGTCATTCGGTCGCGCAAATGAGCCGTGCGCAATTGGCCCAGCTGGGCTTGGGTCTCGGCATGATCCTATCTCCGGAGGTGGCGCAGCTCGGTGACCTGCTCGGCAGCGGGGTGCAGCTGCTGTTCTTGCGGTATGGCCGTGACGATGAGCGGCAGTCCGACGAGCTCGGCTTCCGCTATATGCTTGAGAATGGTTACGACGTTGGCGAGATGAGCGATGTGTTCGAAGCGCTGCTCGCCGCCGGAGAGCATGCCGGAGCAAGCCCATTGCCGGGCTGGCTGTCGAGCCATCCCACCGAAGCGGAAAGAATTCAGACGGCCGAGGAAAGGGTCGCAGCGCTCGGCGTGCCGCGGACCGATCTGCGGGTCGGACGCGATGCTCATCTCGACGCGATCGCCGGCACCATTTACGGCGACAATCCACGCAACGGGTTTTTCCGCGAGGACTGGTTCCATCACCCGGAGCTGATGTTTCAGTTTCGCGTGCCGGCGACGTGGCAGCGGCAAAACATGACTCACGCCGTGGTGGCGGTCAGCCCGGAGCAGGATGCCGCCGTGGAGCTGACGATCGTGCCCGTCAGCGCGCCGCTGGACGCGGCGAACGCCTTTGCCGCGAGTGACACCGTGCAGGCCGTTGCCGCCCAGCGCGATGCGCTTAACGGCAAGCCCGCGATCATCACGGAGTTTCGGGCGCAGTCGCAGGGCGGCATCGTGCGCGGCTATGTCGCGCA
This sequence comes from uncultured Gammaproteobacteria bacterium, assembly GCA_964518995.1. Taxonomy (GTDB): domain Bacteria; phylum Pseudomonadota; class Gammaproteobacteria; order Steroidobacterales; family Rariloculaceae; genus ZC4RG20. The sequence goes on along the minus strand of CAZFJU010000049.1, from coordinate 19,463 downwards.
CGTTGAGCACGGCAGCGCCGTGTATCAGCTGCTCGCATATGCACCCGAGCAGGCCTTCACCGCTCGTGCGGGCGCGCTCGCCGACGTGGTTCGCAGCTTTGCGGACGAGCGCGATGCCGATGTGCTGCGCGTGCAACCGAACCGGATCGAGATCGTCGCGATTCCGCGCGCGATGACCCTCGCCGAGTTCGCGCGCGAGTATCCATCGGCCATCTCGGACGAGGAGCTCGCGCTGATCAATCACGTGAGCACCGGCGAGCGATTACCGGCCGGGACGCGCCTCAAGCGAGTCGTCGAAGGCTGAGCTTTACGCGCTCGCTCGTGGCACACTTTCTGCAGCGGCCCGCAGAGAAATCCAAAGGAGACAGCGAGTGAGCACTACATCTGATGCCCCGGGCGCGTTGGAAGGTTTCGAGACGCACGAGGAACCGGCAACCGGCGCTGAGCGCCTGGCTGAGCGCGCCCACAAGTCGATCGACGAAGCGGCCGAGAAGGCGGCGCACGCGGAGCGCGAGGTTCGTCGCGCGGCCGGAGACGCCGTTGATCGATTCCGCCGTTCGGAGGCCGAGGTCGCCGACATGGTGGACGAGAACTTGCGCAGAGTCAGGGACTACATCGAGCGTAACCCGATGCAAAGCGCGGCGATCGCGTTCGCCGCGGGCGTCGTTCTGAGCGGTCTGTTTCGGCGGTGAGTGCAGCGGGCGGCCCGCTTCCCGGGTCAGTCGAGACCGCTGCAGGCTCGCCGCTCCCGCGGCATGACGGGCCGGATGGCGGTGCGCAAGGCCCCACGACGGCCGCGTCTGCGCTGCTCGCGCACGGGTTGAAGCTCGTCCGAGACGTGCTGGACCTGGCGGCCGCCGAGCTGCGGCTCGCTGCGCTGAGCGGGATCTCGATCGTGGTGTTCATGATCCTCGCCGCCGCGCTGTTGATCATGGCGTGGGCGTTCGTCGCCTCGGTCCTAGCCTATGTGCTTGTTGCGCTCGGCTTGCCGTGGCCCGCCGCCGGCCTTCTGTTGGCTGCTCTGCACGGCGGAGCCGCTTACTTCCTGTGGCGACGCATCGTCGCGCTCAGCCGGTCGCTGACGCTGCCGGAGCTGCGCCGCAGCGTGCTGCCACAGGCGGAGTAGGCGGCGTGCTGGGGTTAAGCCGTCTCGAGCGCGAGGTCACGTCGCGCGGACTTCGCGTGCGCACCGATATCACAGCGGCGAACACCGCGCGGCGCACGCTCATCGCCAGTGTGCGAGCCGAGCTTGCGAAGCCGAAGACGCTGCTCATTCTGTTCGCGACCGGCTTGGGAGTCGGGTGGCTGCGAGGCCTCGGTGGAAGCCGCGAGCGGCAGGAAGACGACGACGCGGACGAAGTCGCGGAGAAAACCGGGCGCCTCGCGAAGGCGATGGCTGCTGTGATGGCGGGCGTCAGAATCTACGAGCAGACTCGGCGGGCAACAGGTTTCGTCGAGAGATATACCGCCGACGCTCGGCAGTCGCGGTCCGCGCCACCGGGGCCCTCTGCAGCAGAGCCGCGCGAGCATTAGGGGCCGCGCCGGTCTTACTCCCGCTTCGCCAAGATCCGACGCACCCCACGCAGGAGCGCCAGGCTCAAGATCGTGACCAGACCGGCGAGCACTAATTGCCCGAGACCGACCGCGATGCCAATCGCCGAGACGAGCAGCAGTGATGTGCCGGTCGTCAGGCCCTCGATGATCCTCGATTCGTGATGGCGGAAAATCGTGCCGGCGCCGAGAAACGCCACGCCGGTCACGATGGCTTCGATGATGCGCAGCGGGTCGGCCCGTAGCACCTGCGGCATCGTCTCTTCCGCAAATCGCTCGACGAGCAGATCACCCAAGCCCACCAGCAAGGCGGCTGCAGATGCCAGCAGAGCATGTGTACGCAGCCCGGCAGGCCGGTTGGCAAATTCGCGCTCGATACCCACGATTCCGCCGAATAGCCCCGCGATCAGGACCTTGATCGCGATTTCGACTTGCGCGAGCCAGTTGGTCTCGAAGAGTTCCAAGCGAGGATGCGCCTCCGGCGGCGCTACGGCCGCCGCCGAACGGTCAGGACGCCTTTTCCTGCTCGTAGACGTGTAAACGGTTATACAGCGTATTCAAGCTGATGCCGAGGATCTCTGCGGCGGCGCGCTTATCGCCATCAAAATGCGCCAACGTGCGCATGATGAGCTCGCGCTCGATGTCGCGAATCGAGCGGCCAACTTGTAAGCCTTCCAGGCGATTCTGTTGGCCAAACGGGCTCTCGAAGCGCTCCGGCAGCAAGATTTCACCGTCGTCGGCGTCGGACAAGATGAACGCTCGATGGATCACGTGCCGAAGCTCGCGCACGTTGCCCGGCCAATGGTAGGCCTCGAGCCGCTTGATCGACTTCTCCGACAGCCAGCGCTGCGGACCGTAACGCCTCGCCAGCTCGCTCAGGAAATGATTCGCGAGGAGGGCGATATCCGTGCGCCGCTGATGCAGCGGCGGCAGGCTGATCGGAAACACGCTCAGCCGGTAGTAGATGTCTTTGCGCAGCGCCTTGTTTTGAATCGCTTCGTGCGGAACGCGGTTCGTCGCCGCGATCACCCGTGTATCGACCGGAATCTCCTTCTCGCTGCCGACCGGTAGCACCTTACGCGTCTCGAGCACGCGCAAGAAATGCGGCTGCAGCTCGGAAGGCATCTCCGTCAGCTCGTCGAGAAACAGCGTGCCGTTGTGAGCGCGAACGAAGAACCCTTGATGCTGACGCGTCGCGCCGGTAAAACTGCCCTTTTCGTGGCCGAACAGCTCGCTGCCGGCCAGCTCGCGCGACAGCGATCCGCAGTTCACTGCGACGAACTCGCCGCGACGGCGGCTTTCGCGGTGAATCGACTCAGCGACCAGCTCTTTACCCGTGCCGGTCTCACCGAGGATCAGCACGGGGCTGTCGGTGCCGGCGATCTTCTTGATCTGGGTATATACCTCGTGCATCTGCGGCGATTCGCCGACCAGCAGCCCAAAATGAAGATCGACATCTTCCTCGTCGAACGTGCTGTGCTCGAGATCGCGGAGCAGGCTCATCAGCTCCCGATTGTCGATCGGCTTCGTCAGATACGAAACAGTGGGGCCGCTCAGGTTCTTGATCTGCGACTTGATGCCGGGGTGGCCGGTGATCAGCACCACGCGTTCCACCTCGAGCTGCTTCTTCTCGAGCTCGTCGAGCAGCTCGAGACCATTGCCGTCGGGCAGCATCAGATCGAGCAGCAGAACGTCGGACGGCTGCGATTCGAGGATCCTTCGAGCGTTTGCCAAGGTGTCGGCGGTGCGCACCTCATGGCCGTGGAGGCGCAGCATCTCCGATGCGCTCGCGACGAAATCCGGTTCGTCATCGACCAACAACACGCTTGCCATTCAGTTCACCGTTTTGCTTATTGCGCCCCTGGAGATAAGCCGACTTTACCAGAATCTACGCTGGCAATCTTTCGGACCCGGGCGCCACGCAGCGGCCTGCGGCGCGGGCGGACCTCGTCTCAACCAGGATTGCATGGGGTATCATGGCTCTCGGGCGGATTTGGAAGCCATCATCTCAGCGGCACGGAGGCGGCTGTTGACGGATACGCACGACGACGACAAGGACCTGGCGGCCGCGATCGTGCATGACCTGCGCTCGCCGCTGAACGCTTGCGCGATGTCGCTGAGCCTGATCGAGCTGCAAGCGGCACAATCACCCAGCGTCTTGCGCTCGGCCGAAGTGCTGCGCCGCAATCTCGACCGTCAGGCGCTGCTTGTCAAGGACCTGAGCGACTTGCTGGACGCAATGACGGGGGGCTTGCGTCTCGACCGGGAGGAGCTCGATCTGCTCGAGATCATCGAGGCCGCCGCGCAGACCGTGGCGGCCGGCACCGGCGTCGCGATCGGTTGGGCAGCGAGCCGGCCGCCCGCATGCCTGCTGCATGCGGACGCGGAGAAGCTCGGCCGCGCCATCAGCATTGCGCTCGAGAGGGTAGCGGCCGGCTCCCCGGCCGGCAGCCGGGTCGAGATGACCCTCACCGACGGGGACGCCGGTATCAGGCTAGAAGTACGTGGGCACGAGCCCGCAGGGGCGACCTCGGCCGGTCAGCAGAAGTACCCCGTGATGCGTCAGGCCGCCGCGAAGGAAATCGTCGCCGGCCACGGCGGCACTTTGCAGATGGATCATCGATCCGCGACGCTGCAGCTCGCGCGCGAGTAGGGCATGGCCGGCGGCGGGGGCGCACGAGCGCCCCGCGCGGCTCGGGATCGGCATTAGCCTTCCTGTTCCGTCGGTTCGGCTGAGGCAGTCCGTTGCTCGCCCTCGAACTGGCCCGCGTCGTCGGAGAGCACGATCTCGACCCGACGATTGAGCTGGCGCCCGGCGGTCGTGTCGTTGGTGGCCACCGGGAATTCCTCGCCGAGGGCTCTGATCTCGATGCGGTTCGATTCGATGCCGCGATCATTCAGCGCCGTGCGCACTGCGTCGGCCCGGCGCCGGGATAAATCGACGTTGTACGCCGCGGCGCCGGACGAATCGGTGTGCCCTTCGATCACGATATTGTGCTCGGGACGCTCCTCGAGAAAGCTCGCCAAGCGCTCGATGGTCACCGCTGCGCCGGGGTTCAGCTGGTCGCCGTCATGATCGAACAGCACGTCGCTCAGCGTCAGCACCCACCCGCGTGATGTTTGCTCGGCTTCGAGGTCGGCGAGTTGTTGCTGCAGATCCTCCGTTTGCTGTTGCAAGGTCTGCGCCTCGGCCGCTAGCTCTCTTGCGCGTGCTTCCGCTTCCTCGGCTTGTCTCCTTTGCTGCTCGAGCTCCCGCTCGCGCTGCTCGAGCGCCTCGCTGCGCTCGGCGGCTATGGCCGTCGCACGCTCGGCCTCACGTTCACGAGCCTGCAGCAGCACCCGATTGCGCTCGGCTTCGCCGCTGTCGAGCTCTTCGCGAGCTCGGCGTTCGTCGGCCTGCTCTTGCACGATCTGCGCGTTGCGCAGCGCAATGTAGGACGCATTCTCGATAATTTCGATGTCGTCGCCGTCTTCATACGCCATTTCGGCGCGGTCGAGAGCCGCTCTGGCCTGCTCGTATCGCGTCTGCGAAACGTCGCGAGCGAGAGGATCCTGCTCAATGACCTCGACCGCTTCCCGCGCCTGCTCGAGCGCCTCGATTCGATCCGGCAACTGGCTGCAGCCCGCCGCGAACGCCGTAGCCGCGAGCGCGGCCGCGATTGCGTTGATATTTCTCATATCCATCTCCTTCTGCGCGCGCATCACAGCCCGCGGCCGCGGTCACTCGCTGCGTCGCCGGGGAGCGACTCCTGGCGCTGCAGCTCACTCTCGAGCGTCGCGATGCTCGCCCGCAGCTCATCGACCGCCGCCTGGACCGACGCGTTGTTCGCGCGCGCCGCGGCGTAAGCCGCATCGAGCTCCGCGTGCTCGGCGAGGACCGCTGCCAGCTCGATGTCGCCATCCTGCTGCGCCTCGAGGGCCTGCATGACCTTGTCGCGCGCGAGATTCAACTCGCGGTTCGCGTAGCGCTGCGCTTCCGCTCGCTCAGCTTCCTCGATACGCTGCTGTGCCTCCTCGATGCTCCCGGTCGATGCCGGCGGCGGGTTTGATGCGCAGCCCGCCAGCAATACGAGCGCAGCACCGCCTGTAAGGGTATGTATTCTTGACACAAGGGTCCCTCCGTTGCTATCCGTTTGCATAGCCGCTGCAGGTTGCGTGCCAACGGCGGGCGGCAAATCGCGTTGTGTTGTAGCCACGCCGCGAAGGCATTGAGGTATGGCCACGCAAAGTCTCTCCGAAACGCCGCAAGACCCCTCTAAGCGGCTGGTCGCCATCGAATTAGCGATCGTCGCGGCGTTTGCTGCGGCGTTCCTGCTGCTATTCCGGGCCCGGCCCGGTTACGTCGATGTGTTGCTTGCGGTCGTCGCGATGATGTTCATCTTCTCGGGCTATGGACGAAGCCGCAGGCTTTGGAACATGCAGCGTGTCGACGAGGAAGGGGCGCCGCGCATGCACCGCGCCGCGGTCCTCGCGAGCCTGTTCACGGGCGCCGCTATGCTGGTATTGCTGGTCATCGGCGTCGCGCTCGCAGGCCATGCGGGTGGGCTCGAGGCGGTAACGGCGCGCGTCGCCAATCCGCGCATGCTGGGCGCCGTGGCGCTGTACTTGCCGTGGGCGCTTCTGCAGCAGTTCGTGTTTCAGTTCTATTTGCTTGGACGTTTGCTAGTGCTCCTACCGCTCGGGGCCGCCATCGCGACGACGGCGGTCGCGTTCTCGCTGGTGCATTACCCGCGCTGGCCGGTAATGGCGGTCACACTGGTCGCGGGCGCCGTGTGGGCGCTCATTTATCGCCGCTATCGGGTGTTGCTGCCGTTGGCCATATCGCATGCATTGCTCGGGTCGGCTTTGCACTATTGGGTGTTCGGACGAGACCTGCTGGCGAACTGGCTCGGTTCCTGATGCAGCTTTGCTGCGAAGCTCGGCACGATTGTTGCTATCGACATGGCGCTCGCGGCGGCGGTGCGCCAGGCATCACGTGCACACGGCGCACATCGTGACGACAGATCAAAGGAGCTCGCGGAATGAGTGAAGTTGACGTTTTGCATGAAGCCCGCGATGCAATGAGCCGCGACGTCGTCGACGCTCACCGCGCGATTCGCTCGTTGATGGAGGAGTTCGAAGCGGTCGATTGGTACGCGCAGCGTGTCGACGCGACGGACGACGAGGATCTGAAGGCGATCCTTGCCCACAACCGCGACGAAGAGAAGGAGCACGCGGCGATGGTGCTCGAGTGGCTGCGGCGGCGCGATCCGGTCCTCGACGGGTATCTGCGCCAATACCTTTTCACCGAGGGCTCGATTACTGCGATCGAAGAGGGGCATGAGGATGCGGGTGACGCACGCGCAGTCGGCAGCGCCTGCGGTCTCGGCATCGGTAGTCTGCGAAGCACGGTGAAATAGGAGGACGAGCATGGATCATCTGCAACGCGGGCTCGCGCCGATCGGCGAACGCGGCTGGCGGGAGATCGATGCCGAAGCGGCTCGGACACTGCGACGCACGTTAGCTGGGCGCCGGCTCGTAGACTTCAACGGGCCCCTCGGCTGGGACGTCTCGACTGTCGGCCGCGGTCGAGCGGCGACTGTGGACGCCGCGGAGGGCGTGCGGGCGCGGCTGCGCCAGACGCAGCCCCTCGTCGAGATCGATGTGCCGTTCACGCTTTCGAGGACAGAGGTCGACGCCATCGAGCGCGGCGCCCAGGACGCGGATCTCGGCCCGGTGGTGAGCTCGGCAAGGCTAGCAGGATTGTCGGAGGATCGCGCGATATTCGGCGGATTCCGAGCGGCGAGCATTGCCGGAATCTTCGAGCGTTGCGGCGAGAACACGCTGCCGCTGTCGGACGACTATGAGCGCTATCCGCGTGTGGTCGCTGCCGCGCTCACCAAGCTCCGTAACGGCGGTATCGAAGGACCGTACGCGATAGCGCTCGGGCCTCGGTGCTATCAAGGGCTGACGGAGACCACTAACAAGGGCGGATATCCGGTGATCAACATGGTCCGCCAGCAGGTCGAGGAGCGCATCATCTGGGCGCCCGCCGTGGATGGTGCGGTGGTGCTGAGCTTGCGCGGCGGCGATTTCGAGCTCACGGTCGGTCAGGATTTCGCGATCGGATATGCGCATCATGACGCCGAGCAGGTCGAGCTGTTCGTTCGCGAGAGCATAACGTTCGAGGTTTACACGCCCGAAGCGGCCGTGCCGCTCAAGTACGAGGCGGGCGATGCCACCGCGGCCGCGGCGCCGGTACGCTGAGCGTCTCGCGGCGCCGGCACGCCCGCCGGCGCGGCCGTTAGTTCACCGGCCGCCGCGACAAGCCGCGGTATACCGCGCCAATCGATAGCATGTTCGCTTGCCCGTCGAGACGAGCACCCGAGAACTCCTGGTCAATGGCGCCGAAGCGCGCCGCGAACGACCATGATGGCGTGAACGCCCATTCGACATCGATGTCGGCGCGCAGGAGCTGGCGATCCGCGGAGACGCCTTCCAGCGTCCCGGTCTCCATCGCTCTGAAGCCGACGCCCGCGCTGAGCCGCTGCGATAGCTGCCGCGCGTAGCGCACCCGGACCTCGTTTCGTTCGATCAGAAAGCCAATGGCATTCGGGTTCAATACTCTGAACAAATCGATATCTAGCGCCGACAGCTCGGTCCGTTTCGAGAAGCCGATGCTCATCGTATAGTTCGTCGAGGCATTATCGACCACCTCGCTCGTTGTCGGGTCGACGAACTTGAAATCGCTGCGCTGCAAGCCGGTTGTAAGGCTGAATGTCCAGAGCTCGTTGAGCTCGCGGGCGAAGGTGCCTTCCACGCCCACCGTGTCGGTTTCGTTGCCGCTCAAGTCGGCCTCGAAGTTGGACACGATCATCCGCGCGGTCGCGCTGGTACGGCTGTCGATGGTCCGGCCGATGCCGAGCGACAACGAGATGTCGGTGAAATCGGTGCGGCCGAGGATCTCGGGGCCGGTGTAGGAAATATCGAGCAATCGTGCTTCCATCAGAATGGCGCTGCGCTCGGAGATGTCGAACTCTGCATACGGCCGCAGATTGATGCGGTTGCGGAACTCGTCGAGCAGCACCAGCAGGCCGGTTTCGTTGTCGATGGGGTCATCGATCGGCTCGCCGGGCTCGATCGGCTGCAAGTCGGACAACTCGCTGCTGATGATGCTCTCCCGATTGAGATTCAAGTTGAGCCCGGCGCGCGCACGCTGCCAGTTGTAGTTGGCGCGGGAGTTAAGGTAGATGTCTTGGCGCTCGAGGTCGTCATCGCGCGAATCAGAGTACGCGTCGACACGGACGCGCGGCTGCAGCGTGACGCTGCCGCGCGGACCGCTGTTACGCAGGTTCATCCGGGCATCCATCAGCATCCGAGCCGCCGTGCGGTCGAAGTCAGCTTCCGGGCGGTGCTCCGGACGCTGGCCGAGCCGAGGGTTATCGTTCGCTTCGACCTCCATGCGCACGTCGGGTATGACTTCCCAGTCGGCGACGGCGATGGCCGGCCACATGCTCAACGCAAGCGCGCAACTACAGCATGCGCCACCCGCGAGACGCGCGTGACGGATCGACATCTTCATTCAATCCCCTTTGGTTCCGACGTGTTCCGACGCGCCAAGCGAAAGCGGATCTTGGCAGCGGACACTAATACGCCTTCTCGCTCTTGAACAGCACGGCAACGGTCTTGAGCAGGATCTTCAGGTCGAGCATCAGCGACCAATGCCGCAGATAGTCGAGGTCGTAGTCTATGCGACGCTTCATCTCGGCGAGATCGGCCGTTTCGCCGCGGCAGCCATTCACCTGCGCAAGCCCGGTGATCCCGGGAGACGCCTTGTGCCGAACCATGTATCCGTCGATAAGTTTACGGTACTGCTCGTTATGGGCAACGGCGTGTGGGCGCGGGCCGACGAGGCTCATTCGGCCCTGCAGCACGTTGATCAGCTGCGGCAGCTCGTCCAGCGAATAACGGCGCAGGAAACGGCCGAACGGCGTGACGCGCGGATCGTCTCGCGTCGCCTGACGAACGACATTGCCATCCTCCGCGACGTGCATCGTCCGAAATTTGTAGACGAAAAATTCCGCGCCATCGAGACCGTAGCGTCGCTGCGTAAAGATGACCGACCCGCCCGGCGTCGACCATCTGATGCCGATCGCGATGGCCAACATGACGGGTAGCGCGACAATTAGCATCAAAGAAGCCAGCACGACGTCGAGCGTGCGCTTCTTGATGCCGCTCCAGCCATGAAATGGGGTTTCGCAGAGCGCAATAATCGGGATGCCGCGGATGTCGTCCACTCGCGCTTGAATCAGGTCGATGAACGAGATCTCCGGAATCAGATACACCGAGGCCGTCGTATCCCGCAGGTCATGCAGCAGCCGCTTGGTCCGCTGCAAGTGGTACGGCATCGAGATGAAAATGATATCGATGTGGTTCTGCTTGACGAAGCTAGGCAGGTCCGCAAGGGTGCCGCGAAGCTCGTCCGGGCGTATCTGCGCAACGCGGCCGACGTCGCGGTCCTCGAAGTAGCCGCAATGATTAAGGCCGAGCTCCGGTCTCGCGGCCAGCGTCGACACGAGCGCCCGGCTGACATCATTGACGCCCGCAATCACGATGCGGCGGGTGTTGTGGGACACTACCGCGACGCGGCGCATGAGCTGGCGCAGCAGCACCGGCATGGCCATGAGCAGCGGCGGGGTGGCGATGAACCAAAGGAACAGGACGCGACGCGAGTAAAGGGCCGACACCTTCGTCGCGTAACCGATCAGTAACAGTATCGCAACCACTACGAGCCAGCTGAGGCCTGCTCGCGTCGCGATGGTCCAGCCGCTGACGAACGTCGAGCGTTTGTCCGATGTGTCCTGTCGCACGATCATGAAGCACAGCAATGCAGAAAAGATCGCGAGCAGTGCATACGCCTGGTCGAACGGCACACCTAAAAGTTGCGTCGAAACGACAAGCGTGGCGGTGGAAATCAACGGTGCGGACACGAGTTCCAGCACAGCGAGCACCGTCAACAGAAAAGTCACTCTGAAATAGCCGCTCGCCAAAGCCGATCTCCTTAAGTTTGCTGTTGTTCTTGTATCGTTCGTCGACTTGCGAGGCGTGTGCAATCAATATGCCAGTGGCCCGGCACGCCTAAAACGCCGCCGACCCGGGTGCGCGTTTAAGCGCATGTGATTTTCATGCAACAACGCTTAAGCATACCAGCGTTCGCTGTCGAGCGCTTCTTGTTGCGTGTTGGCGTCACTTCGATGGGCGCTTCGCTATGGGCGCCCCGTGCCGTCGACGGAACGAGGGCATTCAGCTCGGACAACCTCTACGGCCGAAGTGTTAGGTTTATCGGCACCGCACGGCGCCTACTTGTT
>CAZFJU010000049.1:0-8465 GCA_964518995.1 uncultured Gammaproteobacteria bacterium | reverse complement strand
ATCGGCGTTTGACGCCTACTTGTTCTCCAATCGGCGTTTGATCATCGCTTCCGGCCACTCCTCGGACCGCTTGGCGTCGCTTGCGACGGCATCTTCGTGTGGTAAGGCGTCGGGCGCGCCCACGGGCGCTGAAGCAGGGTTCGCCACCTCGTCCCAACGCCGCACTACACGGGCCGGCACGCCCGCTGCGAGCGTCCGCGGTGGAACGTCCCGAATGACTACGGCGCCGGCACCGATCACGGCGCCATCGCCGATCGATACGCCGCCGATAATCGTCGCGTTCGCTCCGACCCAGACGCGGCGGCCGATCGTGATCGGGCGGAACGTCGCTTCGAGTTGCTCGTCAGTGTAATCATGGCCGGTGGTTGTGACGATCGTGCCGGGGCCGAGCTGCGTCTCGTCGCCGAGCGTCACGCCGCCATGGCCATAAATCTGCACGAAGCTGTTCAGCGCGACTCGGTTGCCGAGCGTGACGCGTCCCTGCGCGCCCGCCCGGATGTAGATCGAATCTTGGAACAGGCAGTCGCGCCCGATGGTGACGTTCGCCGCGTTGATAACGCGATTGCGCGTGCCGAACACCGAGCCGGGGCCGGCAATGCGCAGAAGGTAACGGAAACGGAAGGTCGCCAGCCCGACTCGCGCCAGTCGAAACGCTTCAAAAGGATCACCACGAAGGGCGGACAACGCCGCCTGCAGCTTCTCGCGCCAAATCATTGCTCGGCCGAACCACCTTGCTTCGAACCGCCACTATGGCTGGGTACCGTAATAATAATAGTACGGAGCCACATTCTCGGAGGACCGATTGAGCACGGTGCCGACGACGTTGACGTCTTGGAGCAACTCCTTCGCGGCTACGAGATCGGCCTGCTTGGTGGTGCCCTGCGACAGCACGAGCAAAATCGCATCGACCAGCGGGCTGAACGCCAGCATGTCGTCCGTCGCCAGCAGCGGCGGCAGATCGAATACGACGATGCGCCCGTCCCCTTGCCGCAGCTGATCTACGAGCGTGACCATCTGTGGAGACGTGACCAGCTCCGACGAGTTCGAAAACGGGCGCTCGTTCAGCAGCATGCCGAGTCGCTCGATCCCGGGGTTGAACAGCGCCTGCTCCAGCTCCGCCGTGCCCTGCAGCACATCGCCGATACCGTGCCGCGGGGATAGGCCGAGATAGCGGGAAATCGACGGCTTTCGCAAATCGAGATCGACGAGCACGACGCTCGTGGACAGATCGCGCGCCATGCTAATGCTCAAGTTGATCGCCGTCAGCGTCTTGCCTTCGTTCGGGCAGGTGCCGGTGACGGCCAGCGTCGTCCAGCCATTACGCCGCATCCGCTGCAGCACCCGCGTCCTCAGCATCTTGTAGGCCGAGCTTGCGGGTACCTCGTCTTCGGTGAGCACGCGATGGTTCTGAAGCGTACGCGGATTCAGCTTGACACGCGGCAGCGAATCGGTCGCGATCGGCGCGAGCCCCGCGGTGCGGGGCGCGAGCTCGGTGACTTCCGAGTCCTGTTGTGCGGGTCGGGCGCCTCGAACGCGCGCGAACCCCTTGTCGATGGTCGCCATCGTAACCTGTTCCCTTAGCGCTTATTGCGACGGAGTCGTGACGAGGAGCGCCACGACGCCGACCCATACGACCACGCTCGCCGCGACGGCGAGTCGTTTCCATCTCCGGCCGCGGATATCCGCCTCGTTCTCGATGTACGGAATCATCACCAGCGGCGGAATCTCAAGCAGCGAAAAGACATCCCGGGGGCTGCGCACCGTGGCATCCATTGTCTCCGCGAGCGCTACCCCGCCGGCGCCGCCCATGAACGCGAACGCAAGACCGAGCAGCAGAATGGCGATGCGATTCGGTTGCACCGGCCGGCGAGGCTCGAACGGCGAATTGATCACGGTGAACCGGTCGCCGCGATTCTCCGTTTCGAGGTTCACGGCAATCGCGGCTTGCTGCTGCTTGCTGAGCACGTCGTTGTACTGGGCGATCAGCTGCTCGAGGCCGCGGCTCAACGACGAATAGGCGCGCTCGACCTCCGGGGTCTGAGTGAGGCGCTCCTCGATCATGGTGAGCCGGTCCCGAAGGCTGTCACGACGCGCGAGGACCGCGTCGAGGTCAGTGCGCGCGCCGTTCAGCTGAACCTGCCGCTGAATGTACGCCGGATTGTCCGGGGGCGGGGCGGCGGTGGCGCGTGTTGGGGTACGCGGCGCGCTCGCGAGCGCATCGCGGAGGTTATCGACAGTTGCCGTCAGCCGCACGATGTCCGGATGCTCTTCCGTGAGGCCGCGATCGCGAGCCGCCTCGAGCTCCTGCACCCTGGAGGACAGGGCCGCTTCGATAATCGTCCGATCCATGCCCGGGAGGCCCGTTTGCGTGCCGAGCGACTCGATTTCACGCCGCAGCCGGATGATGTCCGGGTGATCCTGACTGTAAATCGCCGAGCTTTGCACGTACTGCCGCTGCAGCATTTTGAGCCGGTCGGCGGGGCTCAGCAGCGCATTGCCGGCCTGATCGTACACCACCGCATAGGGGCTGAGCTGCGCGAGCTCGGACTCGAGCAGCGATATCCGTTCGCGCAGACCGCGAATCTCGGTCTCGGCCGCGAGCAGATCCTGCTCGGTCTGGCTCAGCAATTGCAGGTTCATGTTGGCGAGCTCGGGTAGCCGGCCTGCATTCTGTCGCTTGAACTCCGCGAGCGTGGTTTCGCGCTCCGCGATCTGGCTCTCGAGCTGCTGCGCCTGCTCGCGCAAAAAGCCCAGGGTGTCTGCTGCGAGTTCCTGCCTCGCGCGCTGGTTCTCGCTGGTGTAGAGCGTAACGAAGTCTTCGGCGATCGCATGCGCGAGCTCGGGCGACGCGTGCCGGAAGCCGACATGGAACGCAATCACATTCGGACCGACCGCAATCAGCGACGGCAGCAGGTTCGGATCCTCGGCGCCCGTAGCGACATTCCGGCGCAGCTCACGCACCGCGCGGTCGTGCTCGAGCTCCGGATAGGGATTATGGCGCTCAACGATCGCGGCGAGGTTCTCGGTGGTCAAAACCCGCTCCGTGATGCGTCGGACCCGTTCCTCCGGAAAATTCGCAATCGTTGACCGCACGAGATCGTTCGGCACCTCGGATTCCTCAACCAGCAGGATTCCCCGAGATTCGTAGATCGTAGGCAGCTGGTAGGCGAGGGCGATCGCGATCGTGATGATCGGCGCCGCTATAAGGAAAAACAGCATTCCCCGGCGCTTGAGGATCCCAAGGTAGTCCTTGAAACCCAATTCGCTTTCGACTCTATCCTCCATGTCCTCGCTTCCTGTACCCCGGCCTGTTCCAATCCCGCGGCGTTATTGTTTTATTATCAGGGCACCACCACGACGTCGCCGCTTTCCAGAAGGATATTCTGGTCGAGATTGCGGCGGCGGACGACGTCGTCCAGCCGAAACGGCAGTGCAACTTGTCTGCCATCTTCGCGCCTGAGCACGAAAATGTCATTAGTCGACGCAAATGCGGTAGTCCCGCCCGCAATGCTGAGCGCCTGCATCACGTCGATTCGAGGATTCATCACGAACTCCCCGGGGTTATTGACCTGGCCAAGGACATACACCTTGTTGCCGTTGATTTCCCTTACCGCCACGGTCACGACAGAGCCCGGGATATACCGCGCCAGCCGCTCGGTGACTTCCTGCCGTAATTGCTCGATGGACTTGTTGACCGCGTTGAGATCGCCCGCAAGCGGAAACGAGAACCCCCCATCCGGCCGCACCAGCACGTCGTGGTCGAGCCCCTCTTCACCCCAAACGGAGATATGCAAGAGATCGCCGGGCTGAACGACGTAGCCCCGGGTGTCGACGGTGTTGTCGGCGTCGCGTTGGGCTTGAGCCGCCCCAAACGGGGTCGTGATCAGCACGGCGACGAGCCAAAGCGCCATCGCGGCTTTATAAACCATTGACGCATTTCCTTCCGGTATGGCCGTTCCAGTGTTCATAATTCGACGTGTGTCCAATAAACGAGTTCATTTCGGGGCGTGCTCTGGGTCAGGCGGCCGCCGATTTGACATATAAAGTGATGACATAAGAACCGTCGCCGAGAGTTTGACCCGCCATCACTTTCCAGCTTAGCAAAATCGCTGTGGCAGAGTGAAAGCGGAGAGATTATTTAAAAACGGCGCTCCCTTCCGATTCTTGGAAACCAAACCAATGGCTAGGAATTTTTCGGCCCTGGAAAATCGCGTATTCGACGTATTGGTCATTGGCGGCGGCATCTTCGGCGCATGCGCTGCGTGGGATGCAACGCTGCGCGGGCTATCCGTCGCGCTCGTCGAACGCACAGATTTCGCGGCCGGCGTCTCGGCCAATTCCTTCAAGTTTGTCCACGGCGGCATTCGCTATTTGCAACATGCGGACCTGTGGCGGCTTCGGCAATCGTGCGCCGAGCGCAGCGCGCTGCTGCGGATCGCGCCGCATCTAGTGCAGCCGGTGCCGATCGTCATCCCGACTTACGGGTCGATACGCCAAGGAAAGCCGCTGCTCGGCGCCGGCATGCTGCTCTATGACGCGCTCACGCTCGATCGGAATCTGCGCATACCGGACCGGGCCCGACGCATTCCGCTGACGCGTTTTCTCGGCCGCGAGCGCGTGCTCGAGCTGTTCTCCGGAATCTCGCCGGATCAGCTTACCGGCGGGGCGGTCTTCTGGGACGGGCAGATGTACAACCCGACACGGCTGGTGCTCGCATTCGTTCGCTCGGCGATGGAGAACGGGGCAACCGTCGTGAACTACGCGGACGCGGAGAAGCTCGAGCTGTCGGACCGCGCGGTGGAGCGCGTCAGAGTTAGAGATTACTGGTCCGGCGAGGCGGCCGAGGTTCGGGCGAAGGTGGTGTTGAACGCGGCCGGGCCGTGGGTCCCCCAGATGCTGGCCGGCATTGACCGCGAGCGGGGCGCGCTGAAAGGGACGTACTCGCGGGACGCCTGCTTCGTGGTCAAACGGCGCTTCAAGCATGACTATGCGCTAGCGATTCAGGGGCGCACGCGCGATCCCGATGCGCTGCTCAGCCGCGCGGCGCGGCATATGTTTCTGACACCGTGGCGGCAGTTCACGCTGTGCGGTGTCTGGCACCGCGTCTGGTCAGGCCATCCGGACGATGTTCGGGTTTCGCCAGCCGAGATCGACGCGTTCGTTAAGGATTTGAATGATGCGATGCCGAGCCTCGAGCTCACGCCGGCGGACGTCACGATGTGGCATGCCGGCCTCGTGCCGTTCGGCGATAACGACGAAGGGGCCGTGCACCTGCGCTACGGCAAGCGTTCGCACGTGATCGATCATCGCGACGCACACGGTCTCGACAATCTCGTGAGCCTGATTGGGGTCCGCTATACGATGGCCCGAGCCGACTCTGCCCGGGCGGTCGATCTCGTCTGCGCAAAGCTTGGCCAGGCGCTCGGGCCGGCCAGGACGGCCGTGACGCCCATCCATGGCGCTGACTTCGAGCGTTTCGACATGCTGACCGCGGCGGTGCGGCGCACGCTCGTCGGGCGCGTCGGCAGCGCGGCGGCGGAAGCGCTCGCCCACAATTACGGCTCGGAGTATCGGCGGGTGCTCGAGTGCGGCAACGAGCCCGACATCGGCGATGGCTGTGTGGCGGGCACGACGACGCTGCGCGCGGAAATCGTGCATGCGGCTCGGGAAGAAATGGCGTTGCGGCTGAGTGATATCGTGTTTCGTCGAACGGACCTCGCGACCGGCGGCCACCCCGGAGAGGTTGCGCTGCACGAGGCGGCGTCCCTTGCGGCGCGCGAGCTCGGCTGGGACGAGCAGCGGCGCAGAGACGAGATTGCAGAGGTCGAAAGGCGCTTCATCGTGGGCAACGAGCCCGGCTTCGCGCCGCCGGAACGTGCCGCGGAAAGGGCGCAAGGCGCGTTTGCCGGCGCCCGGGCCTGACCCTTGCAAAGTCTTGCGGCGGCGCGTTGCGGTGCGAGTCTTGCGGCGGCGCGTTGCGGCGCCGCCGGCGGCCGCGGGCCGAGCGGCTCACTCAGCTCGCGATGGCGGCGATCTTCTTCGTCAGGATCTTGACGTTCTTTCCGTACATCTTGTACGCCGCCTTGAAGAACAGCTCCATCACGCCGGTGAAGGCGAGCCCGACGTAGTTGAGAGGATTCTTCCAGAAGACGTAAATAGCGAGCGGCAGGGTGCGAATATTCTCGAAGCCCGCGAGCTGCAGCACCTGGGTGATGCTGTGCTCCGTAAAGGTGTTGAAATGATCGATGTTATGCGAGAGGTTCTCGGAGCCGACGAGCGGATTGGCGCCGTTCAAACCGTATACGAACACGAACCCGCCCGGGCGCAGCGAGTGGCGGCAGAGCGTCAGGAACTCCACCTGCTCGTCGAGAGTGAGATGGTTCAGCTCCTGCTCCGGTATGATGACGTCGAACGGCTCGTCGGCCGACTCCAGGAACTCGAAGGCTCGCACCGCTCGGCAGTCAAGGTTCCGCTTGATGCCGTGCGCCACCTTGGCCGGGTCCGAGTCGATCCCGATCACGTTCGAGTAGCCTTCCTCGCGCAGCATATTCACGAGATAACCCGGGCCGCAGCTTACGACGAGAATGCGTGCGGCGCGGTTCTCGGGCATGTGCGGTAGATAGTTGTGTCGGTAGTATTGACGAAAAGACGCGAAGCCTTTGTCCACGTCGGCCGGCGCCTGCCAATAGGAGTCGAACGGCTCGAGCCGTGCGGCAAGCGACGCGCTGCGCCCGGCGTGTGCTGTGCCGCCGACCGTGGTCGGGACGGCTGGGTCCATGCCGCTGCGTATTCGGCTTTCTTCTCGCATTTCCGTGGCCATGTGCTCGCGTTCCTCGTCATCCTTTACAGTAAGCGGCCGTTTCCCTGCCATCGCGCCGGAAGCGCTCGGCGCAGGGGCGGCGCAATCCGTACAGCGTAACCCGATTTCGCAGCCGATGGAGGTGCGCCGATAGGGTTCGCACGCACAAGGGGCTCGCGGCAACGGCCGGCGGGCCGCGGGAAGTAACATAGTCTGGCCGCCGGACGTCTGGCACGCTCATTGGATAGTGTGGTCGAGCTCCGTGACGTGCAACAAGACACCGAAAATGGGGGATAGACGCCGGCGCACCCAGCTGGCGTCATGGCGGGCTACGTATCCCCCGGTGAGCGGCCGTGAGGCCCCGCAACGGTCAAAAAACCAAGGACAGGAGGAGCGCGGTGCGGATGCGAGCGGATCCGATACCGATATCGGTCGATGAAGATCTTATTCTGTAACTACGAGTATCCCCCGCTCGGCGGCGGAGGCGGCGTCGTGAATGCCGCGCTGGCGGTGGAACTGGCGAAGCGCCACGAGGTGACGGTGCTGACGTCTCGCGCTGACGGCCTCGCTGCGGAAGAGGAGGTTGAAGGCGTGCGCGTCCTGCGGTCGCCCGTGTGGTTTCGACGGCGGCGCGCGGTGGCCAATTTTTCGTCGATGCTCGCGTACGTCGTGACCGGCACCCTAAAGGGGCGACGCCTCGTTCGCGAGCGGCCGTTCGATGTGATCAATACGCACTTTGCGCTGCCCACCGGGCCGGTCGGGGACGCCGTCAGCCGCGTGCGGGGCATCCCGAACGTGTTGTCGGTCCACGGCGGCGACCTTTACGATCCAAGCAAACGATCGTCGGCCCATAATCATGCGATTCTGCGCGCTGTGGTGCGTCGTCTCGCGCTGCGTGCGGACGCTGTGGTCGCCCAGTCGTCGGATACGCGCGACAATCTCCAGCGCTACTTTGCGCCGGAGGTCGAGCCGCATGTCATCCCGCTCGGTATCGCCGTGCCGCCGCCTGTCACCGCGCAGCGACGAGTTCACGGTTTCGGCGAGGACGATATAGTGTTGATCAGCGTCGGCCGGCTGATCGATCGGAAGCGCTTCGATCAGCTGATCGCCGTGCTGGCCGCGCTCGATGCCCCGCAGGCCCGGCTCGTGCTGGTCGGAGCCGGTCCGCGCGAGCGTGAGCTGCGCGAAGCGGCGCAACGCTTGGGGGTCGCCGATCGTGTTCATCTCGTAGGCGCGGTCGACGAACGGACCAAGTTCGAGTTGCTCGAGTTGGCGGATATCTACGTCTCGACCAGCGCGCACGAGGGGTTCGGGCTCGTCTTTCTCGAGGCCATGGCGAGCGGGCTACCGATTATCTGCTATGAGCGAGGCGGGCAGCGTGACTTCCTGCGCGACGGCCAGAGCGGCTACCTGTTGGCGCTCGATGACGCCGCCGGATTCACCGAGCGCTGCCAGCGGCTGATCGCGGATGCATCGATGCGGCGCGAGATGGGAAAAATGAACCGGGAGCGGGTCGGCCAGTTTTACATAGACCGCTGCGCGCGAAGGTACGAGGAGCTGTTCGAGACGATCGTCGGCGGGCATGCGCGGCGGCGAGCAGCGGATGGCAATACCCGGATGACTGGAGGCGCGAAGTGAACGACGGCGATGCGGAGGACGAACGCCG
>CAZFJU010000048.1:0-22710 GCA_964518995.1 uncultured Gammaproteobacteria bacterium | reverse complement strand
AACCTGCTCGAGACCCAAACGTTCGCTGGGCATGCTTGCGGCACTGGCGCTCGCGTGCGCCGTCCTCGGCACCGCTGAGCGTGCCGCCGGAGAAAGCAGCAGCGACCTCCTCACCATTGATCACTACGTGCCGCATACCTCGACGGTTCCGGCGATCGCTGGCGGCACGGCGCAGTTATACGTGCGCGAGCGGGTCTCCGCAGGGATGCTGGCCCGCGCCGCCGCCTACGATGATCGCGTCGTGCTGTTCGTGCACGGTGCTGGCACCCCGGCCGAGGTGGCGTTCGACGTGCCCCACGAGGGCTACAGCTGGATGGCGCACCTCGCCGCCGCGGGCTTTGACGTCTTTTCCATGGATATGACCGGTTACGGCCGCTCGACCCGACCGCTTCCGATGAACGATCCATGCAACCTGTCGGCCGAGCAGCAGGCGGCGCTCATTCCCAACGTCCTTAGCGCACCGTGCGAGCCGCGGCATCCCGGCGAGCTGACCACGATCGAGTCGGACTGGGATGACATCGATGCGGTCGTCGAATACTTGCGCGTGTTACGCAGTGTCGAGCGCGTTGCGCTGGCCGGATGGTCGCTCGGCGGCCCGCGAGCGGGCGGCTACGCCGCCCGGCATCCTGAGAAGGTATCGAAGATCGTGCTGCTCGCGCCCGCCTACACGGCCGACATGCCGGCCGAGCGCGCGTCGAGCAGCGGGGGCACCGCCGCGCTCGGCGCCTTTACGACTCAGTCGCGGGCCGACTTTATGACCAACTGGAACCGGCAAGTCGGTTGCGCAGATCAGTACGAGGAGGCAGCGGCGGCCACGGTCTGGAACGAGATGCTCGCATCCGACCCGGTCGGCGCGACCTGGGGCACCGGCGTGCGGCGTGCCCCGCGGACGGCAGTATGGGGCTGGAACCGCGACGTCGTCGGCCGCACCGAGACGCCGATGCTGTTGATCGCGGCCGTTCATGACGCACAAATCTCGAGCGAACGCGTGCGCCAGCTCTACGACGACCTGGGTTCACCGCAGAAAGTGCTGATCGACCTTGGTTGTGCTTCACACAATGCGATGTGGGAACGGGTGCGCACGGAGCTGTTCGACGCGTCGCTCGAGTGGCTCGAGTCGGGAACGGTGAACGGAATGGATGGCGGTATCGTCCAGCTCGGCTACCGTTAGTCCCGGCGTCGATCAATCACTGTATGCTTGCCCGTTTCGTTCTGGGCAGTGCCTCTCTCCGTGACCGACGCCGATCGCCTCCGTCCCGTTCTCGGCATTGCCCTGAAGCTTACCTCCGTTGCGTTCCTCGCCAGCATGGCGGCGTGCGTCAAATGGCTCGGCGACGCAATCCCGAGCGGGCAAATCATCTTCGTCCGCGGCGTAATCTCCATCACGCTGCTCGCCCTGCTCGCGCGCCAGGTCGCAGGCCTTCATCTGCTGAAGACACGAAACTGGCGCTCGCATGCGCTGCGCTCGATCTCCGGCACGATCAGCATGTTCTGCCTGTTTTACGCCCTGACGCTGATTCCGTTCGCCGACGTCATCGCGATCACGTTTACCGCCCCGATGTTCCTGACGGTGCTGGCGATGCTCTTTCTCGGCGAGCGAATTCATATGTACCGCTGGACGGCGCTGGCAATCGGTTTCGTCGGAGTCGTGACGATGACCGGGCCGCACCTCAGCTTCGACTCGGGCAATACTTTGGGCGTGGCCGTCGCGCTCGCCGCGGCCGCATTCACGGCGTTGGCGATGATGTTTCTGCGCAGCATGAGCGGGGGCGGCGGCGAGCATGCCATCACGATCACTTTCTACTTTTCGCTCACCTCGATGCTTTGCGCGGCGCTGACGGCGGTCGCCGGATGGCCGATGCCGACACCCCAGGAATGGCTCGTGATCGTCGCGGCCGGCGTCCTCGGCGTGCTCGGCCAGCTGCTGATGACGGCCTCGTACCGGTATGCGGAAGCGTCGACGATCGCGCCGCTCGACTACGCGAATCTATTGGCGGCCGTGCTGTACGGCTATTTCGTGTTTGACGAGATACCCGGGTTATCGACGTGGCTCGGCGCCCCGCTGGTGATCGCGTCCGGCCTGCTGATTCTGTGGCGGGAATATCAACGGAGCCAACGTGCACTCTCTACGGTGAGCCGCTCATGACCGCCTAAGGTTGTGAGCCCACTCCGCCCGACAAGATCGCGGCGATGGCGTCGTTTGGCGCGGCCCCGCCTTCGGCCACGATATCGAACGGCGTGAGACCTGCGCGGTCGCGCGCGTCGAGCGGCGCACCGTGCTCGACGAGAATCGCGACCATCGCCGCGTGGCCGCGGCGCGCGGCACGATGCAACGCCGTCTCGGCGGCGCGGCCGGCCGCTGCGGCGGGATCGGCGCCGCGTTCGAGCGCAAGGCGCAGCACATCGGCCGCTCCGCTCGCCGTTGCGTCGTCACGTAGATTCGCCGCGGCCAGGAAGTACGGCACGTTCGCGCCATCGGCCGCAGCAACGGCCGGATCGGCGCCCGCCTC
Source organism: uncultured Gammaproteobacteria bacterium (assembly GCA_964518995.1). Classification (GTDB taxonomy): domain Bacteria; phylum Pseudomonadota; class Gammaproteobacteria; order Steroidobacterales; family Rariloculaceae; genus ZC4RG20. Next base: position 20,200 of record CAZFJU010000048.1, on the reverse strand, counting down.
GAGCAATATGCGCAGCGATGCGATGTCGGCGCTTTTCGCCGCGCGCATCAGCGCCGTGGCACCGGCGCCGAGCTCGCGGTCACCGAAGTTGTGATGCCGGTCCATCAGCGGGCTCGAAAGCGGCGCGTTCGGGTCTGCGCCATGCGCGAGCGTCAGGCGCACGATGTCGAGCGCATCGAGGCGGCCCTGGCGCGGCATCCTCGGACGGCCGATCAACGGACCCTGCGTCACCATATCTACTGCGGCATAGAGCGCGGTCATACCCGTGCGGTCGGCGACGTTCGGATCCGCGCCGGCCTCGAGCAACAGCGCTGCGAGGTCGTAATGCTCGTTCATGATCGCGAGATTGAGCGCGGTCATGCCGTACGGCTCCTGCGCGTCGAGATCCGCGCCGATTTCGGCCAGCGCGCCCACCGCGGCTTGTGCATTTTCGCGCGCCGCATACATCAGCGCCGTCCAACCGCCGTTGGGCAACACGGTCGAGACCATGCCGGTCTGATCCCATGCCATATCGGGCAGGTCGAGCTCGTGCGAATGAGCGTTTGGATCTGCGCCGCCGGCGATCAGTGCGCGAATGGCATCCGCGTGATCTTCCGCCGCAGCCCACATCAGCGCAGTCTCGCCGTGGGCGGTTTCGTGCGCGTTGGGATCGGCGCCGGCGGCGAGCAGCGAGCGAATCGAATCGGCCGCCCCGGCGCGAGCGGCGGCCATCAGCGCAGTCTCGCCGTGCGACATCGCCCATTGCGCATCCGCGCCGCGTGCGAGAAGCAGCTCGACGAGCCGCGCGCTGCCGTTCGTCGCGGCGAGCCATAACGGCGTGATGTCGTAACGATTGCTCCGGTTCGGATCGGCGCCGGCGTCCAGAAGCGTGCGCACCAGCTCGATATCGTCGCCCTGCACGGCCCAGAGCAGCGCCGTCGTGCCGTCCGGCGCGGCAATGTCGATTTCGCCCGGACCGGTGTCGCCGGCGTCGATCAGCGCGCGCAGAGCAGGCAGATCGCCGGCCCGAACCGCGGCGGCGAATTCCGGCGCCGACGCGTTCGTCGCCGCAGCGTGCAACACCAGAGATGCAACGAGCAGCCATGCCGCGCATCGGGCGGCGACGGAGTGACCCGCACCGGCCTCACCGCGTGCTCGCGAGCGGCCGGGCGCCGCGTGCAGAGATCCGTGCACCCGCATCTCCTAGATGTCGACCGTGCCGGTGCTGATACCGAACGAGTCCATCTCGACGCCGAAGTGCTGCCCCAGCGACAGCATGAAGTTCGCAATCGGCGTCTCCGGCGCGGCTTGCACATGCCGGCTGCCGCGGCCGCCGAATCCGCCGACCAGCAGCGTCGGCAGATCGTTCGGATCGTGATTATTGCTTTCGCTCATGCCGCTGCCGAATAGCAGCATCGAGTGATCGAGCAGCGATCCGTCGCCATCCGGCGTTGCGCGCAGCCGTGCAAGAAACTTCGCGAACATGCTCATGTGATAGACATTGAGCTTCACGAGCTCGAGCTTCTTCTCTTCGTTGCCGCCGTGATGCGACAACGAATGATGCGGCTCGGTGATGCCGATCTCGGGGTAGGTACGCTGCGTGATGTCGCGGCTCAGCATGAACGTGAAGACCCGCGTCAGATCGGCCGCGAACGCGAGCGCCAACAGCTCGAACTGAACGGCAATGTGCTCGGGAAACTCGTCCGGAATGCCGACCGGCGCCGCGGGGATTTCGATGTCGACGTCCGCCCGGCGCTCGGCCCGCTCGATCCGCTGCTCCGTCGCGCGCACGTTCTCGAGATACACATCGAGCCGCGCGCGATCCTGGGTTCCGACATCGCGCCGCAGCGCGGAGAGATCGTCCTGCACTGAATCGAGGATGCTTCGGCCCGAGCGCATCCGTTGCAGACGCTGCTCGCGCGTGCCCGGACGGCCGAACATCCGCTCGAATAGCCGCCGTGGGTTGATCTCCATCGGCAACGGCTCGGTCGGCGACGCCCAGGACAGCGTGTTCACGTAGGTGCACGCGTAAGCCGGGTCGCAGCCGCCGATGTAGCCCGTGAAGTCTTCGGTCGCGACCTCGAGGGATTTGAACACGGTGCCCTGCCCGATCCGATCGGCGACGACCTGGTCGATCGTCGTGCCGGCCCGGACGTCCTCGGCCACCGTGCGCTTCGGCACGCTGCCCGACAGCCACGATGCGACGCTGACGGCATGGCCGGCAACTGGGTTCGACAGCTGCGAGACAACCGTCAGCTCGTCCCTAAAATCCGCGAGCGGCTCGAGAATCGGTGTCAGCTCAAAGTTCATGCCGACTTTCGCCGGCGTCCAATAACCGGGGCGCTCGCCATGCGGAACGAATACGACGCCGAAGCGCTGCGGCGGCACGCCCGCGGACTGTGCCCATGCCGTAGCCGCCGGCAACATCGCGTCGAGAAACGGCAGTGCGATGCCCGCGCCTGCGCCGCGCAGGACCTGGCGACGGGACACCGCCTTTCGAGTCAGAAACGCCATGATTACTCCCTCTCCCTCTGAGCAGTGGCCGCCGTCGCGGCCGCGACGGCCTCGTGCGCATCGCGCGGTTGCCGGGTTCGCATGCGGAACGGGACGCTGTCGACTACGCCGAGCACCAGCTCCGAGAATCGATAATCGTGCGCGGCCACGTCGCGCACGATATTACGGACGAGCGGCATATCCGCCGCTGTGAGACCGCGGCCGAGCGCGTAGATCATGAGCTTCTCGACGAGGGTCGAGACGAAGATGTCCGGCTGCGCGATCAGCGCCCGCCGCAGCTCGACCGGTCCATTGATATCGGTGCCGTCGAGCAGCCGGCCGCTTGCGTCGATCCTCGGGCTGTCCGCGCCGGCTTCGTGATCGCGCCATGCGCCCACGGCTTCGAAGTTCTCGAGCGCGAACCCGATCGGATCCATGATCGCGTGGCACGACGCGCAGACCGAGTTTTGACGGTGCGCCTCGAGCCGCTCGCGCAAGGTGAGATCCCCGGCGATCTCCTCGAGCGGCGGCACGTCAGGCGGCGGTGCGGGCGGCGGCGCGCCGAGCAGGTTGCCGAGCACCCAGTTGCCGCGCACGACCGGCGACGTGCGATTGGTATGTGACGACACGAGCAGCACGCTGCCCTTGCCGAGCAGGCCCCAACGGGCTTCGTCCTCGAGCGTCACTCGGCGGAAGTGGTTGCCGTAGACGCCGCCGATGCCGTAGTGCTTGGCAAGGCGTTCATTGACGAAGGTGTCGTCGGCCGTCATCAAATCGAGGACGTTGCGGTCCTCACTCAGCACGCTTTCGAAGAACAGCTTCGTCTCGGTGACGAATGCTCGCCGCAGGTTGTCGTCGAAATCAGGGAAGCCGACCGAGTTCGGCACGAAGCTTTCGACGTTGCGCAGATAGAGCCACTGGCCCGCGAAATTGTCGACCAGCGCGCTCGCCTTCGGGTCGGCGAGCATCCGCCGCACCTGCGCCTCGAGCGTGCCGGGCTCGCTCAGCGCGCCGCGCTTGGCGAGTGCGAGCAGCTCGTCGTCCGGAATACTGCTCCACAAGAAAAAAGAGAGCCGCGACGCGAGCTCGAGATCCGATACCGGATGCGCCGCGCCGGCGACCACATCGGCCGGCTCGCTCTCGACGCGAAACGTGAACTTCGGGCTCGCAAGCAACCGCTCGAGCGCGAGCTGAATGCCGCCCGCGAAATCGCGTGCCGCGCGGCCATCATCGTAGAACGCCATCAGGGTATCGAGATCGCGCTCATTGGCGGTGCCGCGGTACGCGCGATGCACGAGCCGCGACAGGATGGTGTGCGCACACTCCCGCTCGGCCGCTTGTCCCGGCGCCCCCTCCGCGGACGGGTCACATACGAAGATCCGGCGCCGGGACGGGGTGTCCCCGGGGCCGCTCGCAGCGAACGGCCCCGTCACCGTCAGCGTCTCGATATGCGGGTGCCCGCTCACGTCGAGGATGTCCTGCGAGCTGCGCAGGAAGGCTTCGAGGCGGCGGCTGGTCTGCACCGCGCCGCGATACACGAAGCCGACGCTGATGTCGTGCGGGCCTGCAGCCAGCGGCACCGCAATCGAGCTCCGGGCCTCGACGGCATCCGCCGCCTCCGTGATGTTGTGCATCAGCGCCGCGAAATCCTCGGGCCCGCCGATCGATGCGAGATGCACGCGCTCGCCGTCGACCGCGATCTCGACCTCATGCGGCATCTCGAGGCCTTTCATCGCGCCGAGGTTCGACTTGAAGTAGCGCACATCGAGCCGATATTCGCCATCCAGCGGCAGGACGACGCGCCACGTGCCGCCGCCGACTGTGCCGAGCGGCATGCCGTAGACCGGAACGTCCTGGGACGCGTCCTGCCGCACGCGGAACGTCTGCGCGACCGGGCCGGTATCCGGATCGCCGACGGCGAGCCCGGCCACGACGCTGGCCGCATTCAGATACTGCTCGACCAGCACCGGCGACGTGACCAGCGCCTCGGCGTTGTTATCGAAGCCGTACGCCGAGTCGTCCGGCGGCAGCAGCGCGGCGGCGTCGATTTCGAGATCGAGCAGATCCCTGATTGCGTATTCGTATTCGGTGCGGTTGAGTCTTCTGACCAGCGCTGCGCCGGCGGCGAGCCGCTCGCCCGCGGCGTCGTCGAGCCGGCCTTCGATGTGCGCGACGAGCTCGGCGCGCGCTTCGGAGGGCAGCGTCGGCGCATCGGGCGGCGGCATCATGCCGATCCGCACCTTGCGCAGCACGTCCTCCCAGATTTCGGGATTCTGCTCGGGGTGTGCGGCGTCGAGCCCTTGCAGCGACAGATCGCCGGCGCGGTCGAGCGGGTTGTGGCAATCGAGGCAGTAGCGCTCCATGACGTCTCGATGCTCGCCGGCCGCCGGCGCGGCCCCACGCATCGTGAAGTACGCCGCAGTGCTTCCGAGGCCGACGACGACGAGCGCGCCCACGGCGAGCCTGGTGGCTGCGGCGCGGCTCATAGGCGATTCGAAACAGTCATGAATAGCTCCCCCAGCGCGTCGCAAGCCGGCATCAGGTTGCGCAGCGCGCTGAACTCCTGAGTCTACCCGCTTCACCGGAACTCCCCAAGCGGAAGTGAGTCAGCAGCTTGCGGCGTGACAAACCAAGCGGCGAGGACGACGCGGCTATCAGCTGCGGCCCGGAGCCGGCGTTTTTACTCGGTCGCAACCGTCTTGTAGCATCGATCCGGGACATCGCTAGCAGTCATGAAAACCACAAAAGCCAAACTCGGCGCGGCGGCCGCCGTGTCATGGGCTACGCTGACGCTGCTGGCAGCCGCCGCGCTCTATGAAGATCGGCAGGAGTTTTTTTTGCGCGCCGCCGCGGAAGGGCACGCGGTCGTGACGGTGCTCGAGGCGCATACCGGCCGCACGTTCGATGCGGTCGGTATCACGCTCGACGGTCTTGCGAGCGCCTGGCTCGAGCGGTCGACGCGCCATGGCGAGGTGCCGGCCGAGGACGCACGTTTCGAGCAGCGGCTTGCGGATCGGCTCGAGCGTCTCAAGCCGTATGCTCATGCGCTGGCGGCGATCGACACCAACGGGGAGATTCTCCTGCATGTCGAAGCGGCGGAGTCGAGCGCGGCGCTCGCGGGTCTCAGCACGATTCTCGGAGCCGCTGCCCGCACCGGTAGGCTGGAACGCGACATCACGCCGCCGTTTCGTACACCGGACGGCCGCTTGGCCATGGCGGTCACGCGGCGCGTCGACGACGAGGTGATCCTGGCCGCGGCGATCGAGCCGGGCTACTTCGAGAGCGTATACCGCACGTTGCGCGGCGAAGCAGTCGATACCGTGATGCTTTTTCATGACGACGGCACGCTCCTCGCGCGGTTCCCTGCCGAGGAAGGCGAAATCGGCCAGTCGTTCCGGAATTCTTCCCTGTTCGAGCGACTGGCCGGGGCGCAGTCTGGCTGGTATTTCACCGCGTTGAACGGCACGCAGCAGCCGCGCCTCGTCACGTACCGCAAGCTCGAAGGCCTCCCGCTGGTCGTCGCGCTCGGCCGCGATACCCGGGGCATCCTCGCACCGTGGCACAGCGACATCGTCCGTGCGCTGCTCGCATTGACTCTGCTCGGCGTGCTGCTCGCAGCGCTGGTCGCGATGTTCCTGCGCCAGCAGCGAATCGATAACCTGCGCCGCGAGCGCTCGCTCCAGGCCGAGAAACTCGAGGCGCTGGGTCACCTGACTGCCGGCGTGACGCACGATTTCGCGAACCTTCTATCAGTGCTGTCGAGCAGCAGCCGGGTGATCTCGCTGCACGCCGACGGTAACGAGCGCGTACAAGCCGCCGCGGCCATCAGCGAGCGGGCGCTCGAGCGCGGCTCGCGGCTCGTCGAGCAGCTGCGCACGTTCGCCCGCCGGCGGCCGCTCGATGTGCAGCCGGCGGACCTCAACGCCTTGGTGACGTCGAGCAGCAACCTGCTGCGTCAGGCGAGCGGCTCGAGCACGCAGCTGCAGATGCAGCTCGCGCCGAGGCTCGCGCCGGTGCTTGCCGACCAGAGCGAGCTGGAAGTCACCCTTCTCAACCTGATCGTGAATGCGAAGGACTCGGGTGCGCGTAACGTCGTCCTGAGAACCTACGACGGCGCGCAGAACGCGCAGCCGGCGGCCCCGGAAACCGGCAGCGCGGCGAATTATGTCGGGCTCGCGATCATCGATGACGGCTCCGGCATGAGCAGCGACGTGCGCCGCCGCGCCTTCGACCCGTATTTCTCGACCAAGGGCGAAGAAGGCACCGGGCTCGGGCTCGCGCAGGTGCACGGTTTTTTGCGCCAAATCGGCGGAGACGTCATTATCGAGCCGGCCTCTGGACGAGGCACCACGGTGCATTTGATGTTCCCAAAGGCGACAATGGAACACGATACAACGGGCTCGCACGGCGAAGCCCGCAAGATTGCAGGGGAGCTTGGGCCGCAATGATCTCGGAGCATGGACCGCGATGACGTCGATCGGAGGTACAAGAACCCTGAGGCGCTGCGCGCCCGTCGCCGGCGCGCTGGCCGTCGCGCTGTGGGTCGCTGGGTGCGGTCGTTCGGCGGACGAGGTCCGCACGGCCGAGCACGCCTCCGCGGCGATCGAGCGCTATTGCGTCGATTGTCATAACCCGACGGACTACACCGGCGACTTCTCCTTCCACCGGCTCGATGCCGCGAACGTCGACACCGATCCGTCCGGGTGGGAGCTCGTGGTTCGCAAGCTGCGGACCGGCACGATGCCTCCGCCGGACGCGCGCCGACCTACTCCCGAGACTTACCAGTCGCTCACGGAGTGGCTCGAAGCCGAGCTCGATGCGGCGTCCCCGGCCTATCCGGGTCCGCCGACGCTGCGCCGGCTGAACCGCGCCGAGTACGCGAATGCCATTCGCGACCTGCTACACCTCGAAGTCGACGCCGCTACCCTCCTGCCGCCCGACGACTCGGCGTTCGGTTTCGACAATATCGGCGACCTGCTCGGTTTTTCGCCGGCGCTGCTCGAGCGCTATCTCACTGCGGCCGATGTCGTGAGCGCGCTCGCCATCGGCGACCCGGCCACCGCCGCGGGCGCGACCGTCTACCAGCTGCGCGGCGACCAATCGCAAAATTCGCACCTCGAAGGACTGCCGCTCGGCACCGTCGGCGGCCTGGCCGCCGAGCATATCTTTCCGCTCGATGCCGAATACGAGTTCGCCGTCTCGCTGTTCCGGACCAATCTCGAGGCGATCCGCGGCCTCGAGCATCCACATACCCTCGAGGTCGCCGTGGATGGCGAACGCGTGCTGCTCGAGCAAATAGGCGGCGACGGCGAGATCGTGCTTCCGGACGCAACGATCACGGAACGCTCCGATGCGGTCGAAGCCCGCTTGCGCGTGCGCGTGCCGGTCGAAGCAGGCGCGCGCCGCGTCACGGCCGCGTTCATTCGCAAGATGGGCGCCGGCACCAATCGCTTGCGACCGTTCGAGCGCAGCAATTCCGGCACCTATGATGCGACCGGCCGTCCGCACGTCGAAACGCTGATGATCACCGGCCCGTTCTCGCCGACGGGCGCAGGCGACACACCGAGCCGGAAGCGCATCTTCACGTGCATGCCGGCCGGCGCCGAGGACGAGGCGCGCTGTGCGCGCGAGGTCCTGTCGTCGCTCGCGACGCGCGCGTATCGCCGGCCGATCGGTGAGGACGATCTCGCGCGGCTGCTGCCGTTCTACGAGGCCGGACGCGCCGCGGGAACGTTCGAAACCGGCATCCAGCTCGCGCTGCGGCGCATCCTCGCAAGCCCGTCGTTCGCGTTCCGCGTCGAGGCGGAGCCGGAGGACCTCGCGGCCGGCGCGGCGTACCCGGTCAGCGATCTCGAGCTCGCGACGCGGCTGTCGTTCTTTTTATGGAGCAGCATTCCGGACGATGAGCTGCTGGCCGTCGCCGGGCGCGGCGAGCTGCAAGATCGACAGACGCTGCGGAAGCAGGTGCTGCGGATGCTGGCCGACCCGAAGGCCGCCGCACTGGCCGAGAACTTCGCCGGCCAGTGGCTGCACCTGCGCAACCTCGACAACATCAATCCGAACTCGGACGAGTTCCCCGATTTCGACCACGACCTGCGGCGTGCTTTCCGGAAAGAAACCGAGCTGTTTTTCGCGAGCATCGTCGAAGAAGACCGCAGCATCATCGATCTTCTGACCGCGGACTACACGTTCGTCGACGAGCGCCTCGCCCGCCACTACGGCATTCCCAATGTGTACGGCAGCCGCTTTCGCCGCGTCGAGCTCGGCCCGGAGCTGTCCGCGCGGTATGGGCTGCTCGGCAAGGGCGGCATTCTGATGGCCACGTCGCATGCCGACCGCACCGCGCCGTCGCTGCGCGGCAAGTGGATCCTCGAGAACCTGCTCGGCTCGCCGCCGCCTCCGCCGCCGCCGAACGTGCCGTCGCTCGAAGGCGAGGTCGGCGCCGCACCGCAAACGCTGCGTGAACGGCTCGAGCTGCATCGCGATGCACCGGCCTGCGCGGGCTGTCATGCCCTCCTCGACCCGCTCGGCTTCGCGATGGAGAACTTCGACGCCGTCGGGGCGTGGCGCACATTCGATGAGGGCGAGCCGATCGATGCGAGCGGACGGCTGGCGACCGGCGCGGACGTCGACGGCGTGGAGGATTTACGCGCCAGCCTGGTCGCGGACCCGAACGTCTTCGTGGCCACCGTGACCGAGAAGCTCATGATCTATGCGTTCGGCCGCGGGCTCCGTCACTATGACATGCCGGTAATGCGTAAGATAATGCGGGAAGCGGAAGCGAGTGATTATTCGTTCTCGTCGCTCGTGCTCGGGATCATCGAGAGTGCGCCGTTCCGGATGCGCGTAAAGCTCGGCGCGGAAGGCGCCGCGGAGTAAGGAGACAGTTCATGTTCGTGACGAAGAAGTCGCTGCCTAGACGCACATTCCTGCGCGGCGTCGGAGCCGCCGTGGCTCTGCCGTTTCTCGAATCGATGGTCCCGGCAATGAAAGCGCATGCGCAAACCGCGTTGACGCCGCTGCGCTTCGGCGCGGTGTACTTCCCGAACGGCTGTCCGATGGACTACTGGATGCCGACCGGTCCCGCCGGCGCACTCGAGATGACACCGGTGCTGAAGCCGCTCGAGGCGTTTCGCGAGCAGATGATCGTTGTCAACAATCTGTCCCGCCCGGGCGCACTCACGGTCACCGACCACGCGGTAAGCTCGGCCGGCTGGCTGAGCGGCGCCATCGCCAAGCAGACCGAAGCGGAGGACATCCGCGTAGGCGTCACCATCGACCAGGTGCTCGCCAAGCATATCGGCCAGGAGACTCCGTTTCCGTCGCTCGAATATGCGACCGAGGACTTCTCGGGCTACATCGGCGGCTGCGTGCCGGGCTACAGCTGCGCGTATATGAACACGATCTCGTGGGCTTCGGAGACGGAGCCGTTGCCGATGGAGATCAATCCGCGGGTCGCATTCGAGCGGCTCTTCGGCCGCGCGGGCACGGCGGAGCAGCGCATGCGGCGCTGGGAAGAAGACCGCAGCATTCTCGACTCCGTCACGGCCGAGGCGCGGGCGCTGCAACGGTCCGTCAGCGCACCGGATCATCGTCGGATCGACGAGTACCTCGGCAACGTTCGCGAGATCGAGCGTCGAATCAGCACGACGATGGCGCAAAGCGCGAACACGGTGCATGAGATGGCGGCGCCGATCGGCATTCCGGAGTCTTTTGAAGAGCATATGCGCCTAATGTTCGATCTGCTCGTCGTGGCGTACCAAGCGGATCTGACCCGGGTGTTCACGTTCATGACCGGGCGCGAAGCGAGCCAGCGCACGTACCCGGGTCTCGGCATGAGCGAGACGCATCACGACACCTCGCATCATGGCCGCCAGCCCGAGAAGATGGCCCAGCATGCGAAGGTCAATACCTATTTCTCCTCCCTCTTCGCCGAATTCCTCGCCAAGCTCAGCGCTTCGCCGGAAGGCGACGGCTCGCTGCTGGATCACTCGGTGATCGCGTTTGGCGCCGGGATGAGCGACGGCCAGGCGCACGGGCCGTACCCGCTGCCGTTCGCGCTGCTCGGCAGCGCCGGCGGCCGTATGCGCGGCAATCGGTACGTTATCGCGCCGGAATGGTCGTCGATCGCGAATCTGTGGCTTGGGATGGCCGGGACGTTCGGCAGCCCGATCGAGCAGTTCGGCGAAAGCACGGATCGCTTCGAGCTCGCATGATGGCCGCACGGCGCTGGCGGCTGTGCGCCGCGTTGATGGTCTGCGCGTGGCATACCGGAGCCGCCGCGCAGGCGCCGGCGCCGCTGATTGCCGCGGTCAAAGCCGGCGACGACGACGCTGCGCTCACGCTGGTTGCCGCGCGGCAGGGCATAGACGCGGCGGAGGCAGACGGCACGACCGCGCTGCATTGGGCCGCGTGGGCCGGTGACCGCGCCCTGGTGCAAGCTCTGCTCGACGCCGGCGCTTCGGCCACGGCGACCAACCGCTATGGCATGACGGCGCTGCACCTCGCCGCCGTTAATGGCGATGCGGAGATGCTGCGTGCCCTGCTCGCTGCGGGTGCCGACCCCAACCTGCCGCTGCCGGAAGGCGAGACCGCATTGATGACGGCGGCGCGCACAGGGGTGCCGGCCGCCGTCGAAGCGCTGCTCGATCACGGTGCGGACATCGCCGCACGCGAGGAGTGGTTCGGCGAAAACGCGCTGATCTGGGCCGCGACCGAGAATCACGCCGAGACGGTCCGTGTGCTCGCGATGCGCGGCGCCGACGTCAACGCGCGCTCGGCGCTGCAGCCCCGGGAAAGACGGCGTCTCGGCCAATCCGTGCTGCCGCTTGGCCACTGGACCCCGCTGATGTACGCGGCTCGCCAGAACGCGCTCGATGCCGGTCACGCGCTGATTGAAGCGGGCGCCGATCTCGATCTGGTCGACCCGGATGGCGCCACGGCGCTCGTCATCGCGATCATCAATGCGCACTACGAGTTTGCGGCGCTGCTGCTCGAGGCCGGCGCGGATCCGAACATCGTCGAAGAGACGGGCATGGGCCCGCTCTATGCCGCCATCGACATGCACCGGCTCGCGGTCGGCCATGGGAGGCCGAATCCGAAGCCGGTCGGGCGCCTCGGCGCCGTCGATATTGCCGGGATGCTGCTCGCGCACGGCGCCGATCCGAACGCGCAGCTGAACGGTCCGATCATGCAGCGGCAACACACGGCCGGCGACTCGGCGCTCGGCGCCGGCGCAACGCCGTTCCTGCGCGCCGCAAAGTCGGGCGATATTGCCATGATGCGGTTGCTGCTCGATGCCGGCGTCGATCCGACCGCCACGATGCCGAACGGCTCGACGGCGCTAATGTATGCAGCGGGGCTCGGCTGGCGGTACGGCAGTCCGCTTGCGCCGTCGTACGATCAGGGCAGTGATGCGGAAGCCCTCGAAGCTCTGCAGCTCCTGCTCGAGCTCGGGCTCGAGATCAACGCTCAGAACGACGATGGCAACACGGCGCTGCATGGCGCGCTGTCCGGTCGGAACGCCGAGCCGATCATTCGCTTCCTGCTTGAAGCGGGCGCCGATCCGCGCATCAAGAACGGTAGAGGCCAGACGGTCATCGCGATGGCGGAGGCGCGAGCTTCGGAGGACATCATCGCCCTCCTGCAAGACGCGGCCGCGCGCTGACGGTTCTCACTCTTCCCGTGCGGCAGTGACCGCTGCCGCATCGAACGCGTAGCCGGCGTTCAGCACGGTCTTGAGCAAGCGCGGATCCGCGGGGTCGTTCTCGATCTTGTTGCGCAACCGGTGCACGAGCTGCTTGAGCAGCTGTCGGTTTCCTCCCGCCCGGCTGCCCCATACGTGCCCGAGGATCCGCTCGGTTTGCACGGTGCGCCCCGCGTAGGCGAACAGCAGCTGCAGCAGCCTTGCTTCGAGCGGCGTCAAGCGAATCGAGCCCTGCGGCAGACCTTCGAGCGTCATGTCATCGACCTGCAGGGTCAGCCCGCCGAGCGTCAGGGTGCCCTCCGCCTCGAGGCCGGCTCGTCTCAGCAGCGCCTTGATTCGCGCGATCAGAATCTTCGGACTGAACGGCTTCGTGAGATAGTCGTCCGCGCCGAGCGAAAGCGCGCGCACGACGTCATCCTCCTCGCCCCGCACCGTCAGCATGATCACCGGGATCGAGCTGCGCTCGCGCAGCTTCCGTGCGACCTCGAAGCCGCTGAGCTTCGGCAGGTTGATATCGAGGACGGCGAGATCGGGCTCCTCACGGCCAAACATTTCGAGCGCCTTCTCGCCATCCGACGCGCCGACGACCAGGAACCCTGCTTGCTGAAGGGCGAAGCCGGTGACGGAAAGCAGATCCGGATCGTCGTCGACCAAAAGGACTTTCATGGCTGCTCCGTCGCGCCCGGCAGCTCCACTCGGACGCGCGTGCGCGCCTCGCTCGTGCGGCCGAGCGAAACTCGCCCGCCGTGACGTTCGACGATCGACTGAACGATATATAACCCGAGCCCCAAGCCGCTCTCCTCCGGGTCCTCGCCGCCCGATCGCCTGAACTGCTCGAACAGCAGGTGCGTATCGGGCTCGAGCGGCCCCGGGCCTTCGTCCTCGACCCAAAATGCGACGCCAGTCGGCGTGGCCTCGGCGCCGATGCGTATCGTGCTGCCGGCTGGCGCGAACTTGCCGGCGTTGGCCAGCAGATTCACGAGCACCTGCGTCAGCCGCTGGCGGTCGCCATGCAGCATAGGGAGCGTATGAAGACCCGCGACTTCGAGCTTCTGTGCACGCTGCTCGAGCAATGGCCCGACGAGCTCTACAGCGCCCGCGACGATATCGCTTAGAACGATGCTCTGCCGGCGAATCGACAACTGTCCCGATTCGATTCGTACGCTCTCGAGCAAATTATCGATCAGCCATGTGAGCCGCTGCGCGCCGCGCTCGAGCGTCGTGACGAGCTGCTTCTGCTGTGCGTCGGACATCTCGCCGAGACCGTCGCGCAGCAGCTCGATGGAGGCCAGCTGCGCCGCGAGCGGAGTGCGAAACTCGTGCGAAATGTTGGCGAGCACCGTATCGCGCGTGCGCCGCACGGCCTCGAGCTCCGTCTCGTCGCGCAGAACCTGCACTTGCATCCCGTCAGAAGGAGCGGAGCTTGCGATCACCACGCTTCGGCAGCGGCCGGGCTGCGGCTCGATCCGCTCGACCGCCTGCGCCGATCCCGCACTCCTCGCTTTGGCGATCGGGCAGGACACCTCGCAGGGCCGGCGGCCCTTCGCATCCAAGGCCGGCCGCAACACATCGCCGCAGAAATGCCCGAGCACGTCGGCGGCGGAAACCTTGAGCAACCGTTCCGCCTGCGGATTCAGAAAACGGATCCGGCGCAGCTGATCGACCGCGTAGACGCCCTCCACGATTCCACCGAGCACGGCTTGCGCCTCGGCCTCGCGGCGGCGCAGCTCGGAGGTCAACGCGATCAGGTTGCGTCGCATCTCCTCCATGGTGCTCGCCAGCACACCGAGCTCCTTGCCGTGCTCCTCCGGGATCGACGCAGCGAGATCGCCGGAGCCGATGCGGCGCGCCGCTTCCGTGAGCCGGAAGACGCCGGATATCCACTGGCGCCCGATCCCGATGCCGGCGGTCGTTGCCAGCAGCGCGATCGCGACCGCGACGACCAGCAGGCGCCGCCCGGCCGTGTCGACCGGATCCATCACCTGCGCGATCGGCATCGAGGCCTGCAGCAGCGCGACCGTTTCGCCGCTCCCGACCGACACCGGCAGGCTGGACGCATACACGCCCGCCGCATCGATCCGTGCAGCGACCGGCACACCGCTCGCGAGCGCATCCGAATGCAGCACGGCGAACGGGCCGACGCCTGGAACGAACCGTGCGAAATCGAGGATTGCGATGTCGACGCCGGCGCGCTCGCCGAGGCTGCGGGCAAGCTCGTCGTCCATCTGCCGGACCACCAGCACCGCATACGGATGGCCGAGCACCGTCGCCCTCGCGCCCGCAAGCGGCGCAACAGACGCCCCGCCGACGAGAAAGCGCTCTCCTTGCGCATCCGCCGCCTGCACGACCCGAGTCCAATCGATCTCGACGCCGCTTGCAGCGATGACGGCGCCGTCGCGCACGAGCGCACACGCGGTCAACCCCACCCCATCGCAGTAGGTATCGAGATACGGCGCGATCGGAGCGCTGCTCGTCCCCGCCAGCAGGCGTTGCAGCGTAGGGCGATCGGCCAGCACTCGCGCGACCGTCGCCAGCTCCTCGGTGCTCCGGCGCAGCGCTTCGCGAGCGCCGGCCACGGCGAGCTCGAGCCGGCTCGCCGCCTCCGCCTCGGCGAGCCGCTGCGTGGAGCGCATGCCGAAAACCGAGACCGCGGCGACCGCGAGCGTCACCAGCAGCACGGTGACGATCGCGAGACGGCCAGCGAGCCCGGGAGATTGAAGCTTCATGCGGGAAAGGCCGCGGCGACCTTCTTCGCCCTGCGCGGAATTTGCGGCAACCGGCGGCGGCGCGTCATACCGTAGTGCTCGATGGTCGCCTTCGCGATCATCGTAAGCAGCGCGAGCAACATCAGCAGCGACGCGACGGCAAACGCGCCGGTCATGTCGAACTCGTTATAGAGAATTTCGACCTGCAACGGCATCGTGGTCGTCGAGCCGCGTATATGCCCGGACACCACCGCAACTGCACCGAATTCGCCCATCGCCCGAGCGTTGCACAAGATGATGCCATAAAGCAGGGCCCATCGAATCGAGGGCAAGGTGACCCGACGGAAGGTCGTCCAGCCGCTGGCGCCGAGGCTGATCGCCGCCTCCTCCGCTTCCCGGCCCTGCATCTGCATGATCGGGATCAACTCGCGTGCCACGTATGGGAAGGTGACGAGAAGCGTCGCAAGCACGATACCGGGGAACGCAAAGATAATCGAAATATTCCGTTCGTCGAGCCAGGGGCCGAACCAGCCCTGGGCGCCGAACAGCAGCACGAAGACGAGCCCCGCGATCACCGGCGAAACCGAGAACGGCAGGTCGATCAACGTAATCAGCAGTTGCTTGCCGCGAAAATCGAACTTGGCGATCGCCCAGGCTGCGGCCACACCGAATGCCGTATTGATCGGCACGACGATCGCCGCCGTCGTCAGCGTCAGGCGCACGGCAGACAGCGTGTCGGGCGACGCAAGCGCCGCAAAATAGACCTCGAGCCCGGAAGCCAATGCATAACCGATGACTGCAGCGACGGGCACGATCAAGATGACCGTGAGGAACAGCAGCGACACCCCGATCAGCGCAACGCGAGCCCATCGCGCGCTGGCCTTCTCAGCCAAGGTGCCGCGCATGCCGCCGGAAGCCGCGTTCATCGCCGCCTCCCGGTCGCGCGCAGAGAGCGCCAACCGTTCAACGCGTTGATCGTCATCAGCATCGCGAACGAGACCATCAGCATCACCAGCCCGAGCACGGCGGCTCCGCGGTAGTCGAACTGTTCGAGCTTGATGACGATCAGCAGCGGAGTGATCTCCGTGCGCATCGGCAGATTGCCCGCGATGAAAATCACCGAGCCGTACTCGCCGATCGCGCGCGCCAGCGCGAGCGTGAAGCCGGTCGCCAGCGCCGGTGCGACCGCTGGCAGAATGACCCGTCGAAACGTCATCCAACGCCCCGCACCGAGCGACTCGGCCGCCTCCTCGAGCGTCGCATCGACCTCGGCCAGGGCCGGCTGCACGGAGCGCACGACGAACGGCAAGCCGATCAACGTCAACGCGATCACGACGCCGATCCACGAATAGGCGACCTGGATCCCAAACGGCTCGAGCCACCGGCCGAGCCAGCCTTGCGGCGCAAAGACCGTCGCAAGGGCAATGCCCGACACTGCCGTCGGCACCGCAAACGGCAGATCGATGATCGCATCGACGATACGGCGCCCGGGAAAGTGATAGCGCACGAGCGACCAGGCGATGATGAAGCCGAATACCGCGTTCAATGAGGCCGCGATGAGCGATGCGCCGAAGCTCAACCGATAGGAGGCCAGCGCGCGCGGTTCCGTCGCAATGCGCCAAAATTCGTCGAACGGCACGCTGCCCGCCTTGAGCACGAGGGCAGCGATCGGAATCAACACGATCGCGGCCAGGAACGCGCCCGAGATGCCAAGCGTCAGGCCGAACCCCGGCAGCACGCTCGGCTGAACCCAACGGCTGCGTTTCGGGACCGGCAGATCGGCGCTGCGTACGCTCATCGCGAGCCTACCGCGTAGATGTCATCGAAGACGCCGCCGTCATCGAAGTGCACGGACTGCGCATTCGCCCAGCCGCCGAAGACCTCGTCGATCGTGAACAGCTCGAGCTCCCGGTAGTGCTCGGCATAGCGCGCAGCGACCTCGGGATCGCGCGGCCGGAAATGATGGCGCGCGGCAATATCCTGCCCCTCCGGCGTGTATAGATAGTGCAGGTACGCTTCCGCGACGGCGCGCGTTCCGCGCCGGTCGACTACCGTGTCGACGACCGCGACGCTCGGCTCCGCGAGAATGCTGATCGACGGAATGACGAGATCGGCAAACGACTCGCCCATCTCCTGCAGGGCCAATAGCGCTTCGTTCTCCCAGGCCACGAGCACATCGCCGATCCGGCGCTGCGCGAAGGTATTGGTCGACGCGCGTGCACCGCGGTCGAGCACCGGAACATTGCGGTACAGCGCGGCGACGAAGTCGCGCGCCGCCGCTTCGGCGCGAGCGAGCTCCTGCGGATCGCTGCCGTAAAGCCGATCGAGGCTGCCGAGCTCGCGCTTCAGCGCGTAGCCCCACGCAGCGAGGTAATTCCACCGTGCGCCGCCCGACGTCTTTGGATTCGGGGTAATGACCTCGATGTCCGGCCGAACGAGATCGCCCCAATCGCGAATGCCTTTCGGGTTACCTTCGCGCACCAGGAATACGATCGTGGACGTATACGGCGCGCTTCGATGCGGCAGACGCGACTGCCAATTCGCCTGCAAGCGGCGGCTGTGGGCCTGGATCGCGTCGATATCGTAAGCCAATGCAAGGGTCACCACGTCCGCATCGAGCCCGTCGATGACCGCACGCGCCTGACTGCCCGAGCCGGCATGCGACTGCTGCACGACGAGCTCTTGGCCCGTCTGCGCTTTCCATTCCCGCGCGAATGCCGCGTTGATCTCCTGATAGAGCTCGCGCGTCGGATCGTAGGACACGTTCAACAGTCGCACACGGCCCTCTGCCGAGCCGTCGCCGCCGCACCCGGCAATAGCCCCAAGCACCGCGAGAAGGATGCAAGCGGCCAGCGCGCGAAGGGCCGTTAGCGTCATCGAGAGGTGTCGCGTCAGCATGGTGTTCTTCCTTCGAAAACATCGCGCCGGATTCGGACGCGTGCGAGGTCGGCCGCGGCAGCCGGCAGCGCCGTTCAACCGAGCGCCGACACGGGCCGCCGCAGATAGGCAATCGTGTCCGCGTCGATATCGACGTCCGCATTGCCGCGCACGACGAGCGTCGCCGCCGGAGGACGCACGGCGAAGAGGGGCGCGAGCTCGTCGGTCAGGCTGCGGCACGATGCAGACGATGACACGCCGAGCAGCACGAGCGTCGGCACGGTCGGATCGATGCGTCGGTCGATCGCGCCTGCGGCATCGCCGCTGAATGTCTCGGTGCGCACGTCGACGCCGTGCACGCGCAGTGCGGCATGGCGGATATCGAGCAGATCGCGGTAGCTGGTGCCGCGCATCGTACGATCGGCAGCCGGCACGAGCAGCGTGCCTTCGACGGCGAGATGCCGCAGTAGCGTTCCGGCCGCTGCGAGCGCCGCGTCGCGCGCCGCCCGAGTGGGTTGAATGTAGATGAGCAGGCGCTCGATCCGGCGCTCGCCATCGGCGACCGCGAGCACCTGCCGCGCGCCATCGTCGAGTAATGTTGCCAGACGGCCGGGGCCCGCATTGCGCTCGAACGCCACGACGGCCAAGCCGCCGAGCGCCGCCGCCGGCACGGTCGCGGAGGCCACATGCCGAACCGGCGCGATGTGCATGCGCACACCGAGATCCCGAACCAGCCGCGACGTCGCGAGCCGGTCGACATCGGCTTCGGTCTCGCCAAGAAGCCGCAAACTACTGATCGGCGTCGGCAGCACGTGCACCCGCTTTGCGCCGATCCGCACCCGCTGGCCCACCTCGAGCGGCATCGTCTCCGCTTCCCGTACGCTGCGCGTCGCTTCGACCGTGAAACCGGTTTCGGGCGACAGCGCGCTCGTCAGCGTATCTTCGGCCGCAACCTCGACGCGTACCCGCTCGAGCATCCCGACGAATTCCAGCTGGCGCACGATACCGTGGCCGAGCTCGCCGGCCGGCGTATCGCCGGCTTGCACGACAACGATATCCTCCGGCCGGATGACGACGGTCGCCTCGTCCCGGCGCGGCGGTCCGCCGACGGGCGCCGTCTCGAAGGCCGTATCGCCGATACGCACGCCGCCGCCCGGATCATGCCGCGCGAGCACCAGGTTGGCCGCGCCGAGAAAGGTCGCGGCGAAGCGTGTGCGCGGGCGTGTATACAGGGCGCGCGGCTCGTCCGTTTCCTGAAGGCGGC
Source organism: uncultured Gammaproteobacteria bacterium (assembly GCA_964518995.1). Lineage (GTDB taxonomy): Bacteria > Pseudomonadota > Gammaproteobacteria > Steroidobacterales > Rariloculaceae > ZC4RG20. The sequence continues at coordinate 1,176 of CAZFJU010000048.1, read as the reverse complement.
CACGGTCCATCACGCCGATCCGGTCCGCCATCGTGAACGCTTCTTCCTGGTCGTGCGTGACGAGGACCGTCGTAATGCCGACCGCGCGTTGAATCTCGCGGATTGCGCGGCGCAGCTCGTCGCGAATCCGGGCGTCGAGCGCGCCGAATGGCTCGTCGAGCAGCAGCACGCGCGGCTCGTGCGCAAGCGCGCGGGCCACGGCTACGCGCTGCTGCTGGCCGCCCGAAAGCTCGGACGGCAAGCGTTTGCCAAGACCGCCGAGCGATACGAGCTCGAGGAGCTCGTTGCTGCGTCTGCGCCGTTCCGCCGCGGGCACGCGGCGCGCTCGCAATGCGAACTCGATGTTGTCTGCCACGCTCATATGGCGAAACAGCGCGTAGTTCTGAAATACGAAGCCGACCTGGCGCTCGCGCGCGCTGACATGCGTGACGTCGCGGCCGTGCAACACGATCCTGCCGCGATCGATCGTCGTGAGGCCCGCAATTGCGCGCAGCAAGGTGCTCTTGCCGCTGCCGGACGGCCCGAGCAGAACGAACAGCTCGCCTTCGGCGATCTCCACGGACACGTCGCTGATCGCCGCGGCTCCGTCGTAGTGCTTCGAGACTTGTTCCAGCGAGATGGACATCGAAACTGCCTGGCTCGACCTTCGGCCTGAGCGGGAAAATGCTAGCGCGGCGCGGTTATGTTGTCGGTCTTGGCGTGGTTACATTTCGGTGACAGCGCAGTCGATTCGCGGTGTAGGTACTACCCCTCTCGCGTTCAGCTTCATCCCGGCTGTAGCCTTGAGGGAACGGCGCGCGACGCGCAGCCGACAAACGAGAACGCTTCTCCACAGGAGACTGTCCGACATGAAAACCACCGACATGCTTGCGCAGATGGGGGGACTCAAATCGTTGGCGCACGACCTCGGCATTTCCGAGGAGCAAGCCGCCCGGGCGACGGACGCGTTGACGCCTGCCGTCTTGGGCGGCTTCAAGAAGCAGGCGCAGGGTCAGCCGCAGGGCGCCGACGGTCTCGGCGGCCTGCTCGCACGATTCGGCGGCAGCGGCCTGCTCGACGAGGTGCTGTCGTCCCGCACGCCGGATGTGAATCGCGGCAACGATGTGCTCGGCCAGATTTTTGGCTCCAAGGACGTCAGCCGGGCCGTGGCGCAGAACGCGTCATCGCAAACGGGCC
>CAZFJU010000047.1:2860-22755 GCA_964518995.1 uncultured Gammaproteobacteria bacterium | reverse complement strand
CCTGGGAGCGGCTGACGCCCCCAACCGGGTTTGAAGCCCGGCCGCGCCACCGGGCACGCTTGCCTTCCACGAACGTCCTGCGGACGCTGTCTCCGTATCATGTAACCATACGGCGTCTCGTTCGTTGGGCAAAGCACCAACATGGGCAGTCGGAAATTATGGGCATTCGCGCAGGATCTCGGTCAGAGGGTACGGCGGGCGGCTCGCGCCCGAAGCGACGAAATGGCGTACGTATCGCTGCACTTCTCGCGACGCTTGCCGTCGCCGCGTTCGTTGTCGTTCAGATGATGATCTCGCTGCCATCGCTCGATGGCCGCGAGCATTCGAGCGCGTTCACGGATACCGAGGACACTCGCCTCGGCCGCGCGATCGGGCCGCGCGCGGCGGAGCATCCGGGCGAGGCGGGGATCTGCCCCGTCGCAAGTGCTCACGACGCGTTCGCTGCACGCATGCTGCTTGCGGCGGCGGCCGAGCGCTCACTCGACGTCCAGTACTACATTTGGCGGAACGACATCACCGGCACGCTGCTGTTTGAAGCGTTGCATGCCGCGGCGGACCGAGGCGTGCGCGTGCGCCTTCTGCTCGACGACAACAACACCTCCGGGATGGACGGCGTGCTCGCGGCGCTCGATGCGCATCCGGCCATCGAGATCCGCCTGTTCAACCCATTCGTCGTGCGCAGCGCGCGCTGGCTCGGTTTCCTCACGGATTTCTCGCGGCTGAACCGCCGGATGCACAACAAGTCTTTCACGGCGGACAACCAGGCCACGATCGTCGGCGGGCGTAACGTGGGCGACGAGTACTTTGATGCGGCGCCGGAAGGCGAACTCGTCTTCAGCGACCTCGACGTGATCGCCGTCGGCCCGGTCGTTCGCGAAGTCTCGCGCCAATTCGATCAGTACTGGGCCAGCGGCTCCGCATACCCCGCGAATCGCGTGCTGCCGGCGGCGGACGCAGGCGGGCTCGATGCGCTGCGCGCTCGCGCGTCGCTCGTGGAGCGTAACCCTGCGGCGGCCGAGTACATCCGTGCAGCTCGCGACTCCGCGTTCGTGGCAGAGCTCCTCGAGGGCCGATTGCCGCTCGAGTGGGCGCCAACCGAAATGGTGAGCGACGATCCGGCAAAGGGGCTCGGCCTCGCGGCGCCGGAGACAATGATTGCAACCGCGATGCGCCGCGCGATCGGTGACCCGAAAGCTACGGTGGATCTCGTCTCGCCGTACTTCGTGCCCACCGCCGCAGGCACCGAAGCCTTCGTTGCGCTGGCCGAGCGCGGCGTCCGCGTGCGCATCCTCGTGAACTCGCTCGAGGCGACCGACGTCGACGCCGTGCACTCGGGCTACGTCAAGTGGCGGCGGCCGCTGCTCGAGGCCGGCATAGCGCTCTACGAGATGCAGCTCACTGCGAACGATGACGGCAATCATTCCGCTGGACCGTTCGGCAGCTCCGCCTCGAGCCTGCACGCGAAGACGTTCGCCGTCGATCGGCAACGGCTGTTCGTCGGCTCGTTCAACTTCGATCCGCGCTCGATAAATCTCAACACAGAGCTCGGCTTTGTAATCGAAAGCGCCGCGTTGTCCGCCCGTCTTACCGGGCTGTTCGACGACGTCGTGCCTGGCGTTGCTTACGAAGTGCACCTATCGTCTGCGGGAAAGCTCTATTGGACCGCGGAACGCGGCGACGACATCGTTCGCTACGACACGGAACCCAACACTACATTTGTGCAGCGCGCGGTCGTGCGGTTCCTGTCGTGGCTGCCGATCGATGGCTTGTTGTGACGCCATCGCAACTCGACGGGCAACTGCGCTTCGCAATTGCGGAGAAGCGGCTGATCGCGATCGAGTATCAGGGGCGTCGGCGGGTGGTCGAGCCGCACGACTATGGCAGCATGAAGGGGCGCACGCGACTACTCGTCTATCAGCGCAGCGCGGGAGGAAGCTCCGACAGCAGTAAGCGCTCGAGGCGTGCTACCGGCTGGAGGCTGCTCGATGTGCAGAAAATCGCTGCATGCGAGGTCTCGACGCGTACCTTCGCCGGCAGTCGGGGCAGCGCGCACAGTCAGCATATGTCTTGGGACGCGGTATTCGCGCGAGTGCAGTAAAGGCGCGGCGCCCACTGGTGCGCGCCGCGCCCGGCGGCGAGCGCCTGCGGTTCGTCCGCTGAATCCGGTGGGGCCGCCGCAATAATGTATCGAAGCCGCTGCAAGACACTATCAGACTGGTATGCTTGGTGCGGCCCGCGTTGGGGGTGGGCTCCGGCTCATGCGTTTCGCGCATTCCGTTATCTGCGCGGCGCGGTGAGCGGCTTTTGGTATGAAGCCGATTGAGGTAAGTCTTATGCAGAAGAAGCTCACGACCTTCGTGCTCGTCACGGCAGCGGGCCTCGCGGCCACCGCTGCTCATGCGCATTTTAAGCTGCTGGAGCCGGCTTCCTGGATCGAGGAGGACGAGCGCGGCGACCCGCAGAAGATGGCGCCGTGTGGCGGCACGGTTGCGGACGGCGGTACGCGCACCGGGGCCGTCACCGAAGTCCAAGGCGGGGACATGCTGCGCCTCGTGGTCGATGAGACGATCTATCATCCCGGCCATTTTCGAGTGTCGCTCGCGCGCCGAATCAACTGGCTGCCGCCCAGCCCGGACGCCGAGATGATGGAAACGGAAAGAGGGCCGCGCTCCGCTTCATTTCCGATCATGGCTGAACCGCAACCGCCGGTGCTCGTCGACGGACTCTGGGAAAACTACGAGCGGCGTACGGGCATCCTCGAAACTGAAGTCCGTATTCCGAACCTCGACTGCGAAGGCTGCGTTTTACAGGTCGTTCAGCTCATGCTCGAGCATCCAGGTGTACGAGAAGGCGGTTTCACCTATCATCACTGTGCGATTCTGAACATCACCGCGAACGCAGAGTTGCCAATGGATAGCGGTTGGTAGCTCAGGGAGGGAGCCGATGCGATCAGTCAAGGCCTTCACTGCGATCTGCTCCCTCTCGATCGTGACGGCGTTCGCCATCGCGCAGCCGCAAGCCGACGACCGCGCCGTAGGGCTAGCGCTGCCGCCGAGCCTGCGCGCGCTCCTGATCGAAGAAATGCTTGCGATTCACGGAGCCAGCGGCCAAATTCTCGATGCGCTGGTGCGAGGCGATGACCAGCGCGTCGCCGACAACGCCCAGGCGATCCACGATAGCTTCATCCTTGAGCAGCGAATGACCGAAGCGGACCACGAAGCGCTGCACGCCGTTTCCCAGCCCTTCCTCAATCGAGACGAGGCGTTCCACGAGCTGAGCGCCGAGCTCGCCGAAGCCGCGCGGCAACGCAATCGCCCGCGACAGCGAGAGCTGTTCGCGCAGATGATCGCGGCTTGTGTGGACTGTCATGCCGCGCATGCGACGAATCGGTTCCCGGACCTGGCGTCCGAGGTCGAGCGAATGCCTCCACGATAGTTGCATTCCGGCCGCTTCAGAGCTCGTACGCGGACAGACGCAGCTCTTACGGTCTTAGAACGGAATCACTCCAAACGAAGCCGTTCGATCATGACGACCACGCCTTGCTCGGTCGTGCCCTCGAACGTGGACGGTTCCCCTTCCAAGCGCGACTGCGCGGCCTACCGGTTGAGGCCCGCACGATATCGCTTATCATCGCTGCCCAGGCCGGCATGTCGACCGGGTAAGAAAGAGCTATGCGAGCGAAGCATGCCCTCGTCATCACCAGCATCGTAAGCAGCGCCGCGGCGGCGCAGCCCGCCGCCATTGCCGTGCCGGGCTCCGTTGAGAAGGCGGTGCGCATGGTTCGCACAGACGCGCCGCCGGTCATCGACGGCGTGCTCGACGATGCAGTTTGGCAGAACGCAGCACTGATCGACGACCTGCACCAGGTCAACCCGATCGAGTACGCGCCGCCGTCGGAGCGGACGGAAATACTGATGCTCTATGATGACCGCGCGCTGTATATCGGCATCAAGCTGTACGACAGCGAGCCCGAGCAGATTACCGCGAACTCGATGCGGCAAGGCTCAAGCATCCTCGACGACGACACCATCTTCGTCACGATCGATCCGTTCAACAACGGCCGCGCCGGATATTTTTTCGGCACCAATCCGCACGGCGTGCGTTACGACGGCGTGTATCGAAACGTCTCCGAGTTCTACTCCGATTGGGACGGAATCTTCAATGTCCGCACCAGCCGTTTCGACGAGGGATGGATTGCCGAGTACGAAATTCCCTACCAAACCTTGTCGTTCGACCCGAATTCAGATACCTGGGGCTTGAATTTTTCGCGCACCGTCGCGCGTAAGAACGAGGATATTGCGTGGTCTACTCGCAACCGGCGCTGGGATCCGAGCGTGGCGGGGCGCGCAGTCGGGTTCGAGGGGTTGCAGCAGGGCTTGGGGCTCGATGTCGTGACCTCGGCCATCTACAACCAGGAGCGGAGCTTTTCTCCGAGCGCCTCGGATTCCGGGTTCGAACCGTCGCTCGATGTATTCTATAAGCTGACGCCGGCGCTGAATGCATCGCTGACTATCAATACCGATTTCTCCGCGACCGAGGTCGACGATCGGCAGGTGAACCTGACCCGCTTCAATCTGTTTTTCCCGGAGAAGCGGGCCTTCTTCTTGCGTGAATCGGATATCTTCGAGTTCGGACGCATCGGGGCACAGAGCGGCGACGGCTCCGTGAGCGGCGCGGAGCGGCAGAACGCGAGGCCGTTCTTCTCTCGCCGTATCGGTCTCGGACCGGGCGGCGAAGTCGTTGATCTCGAGGTCGGCGGCAAGGTCAGCGGCCGCGTCGGGCGCTGGGAAATCGGCGCCTTGTCGATTCGGCAGGACGAGTACGGCGCGGTAGGCGCCGACAATCTCTCCGTGGTTCGAGCCAAGGCCAACATCGTCGGCGAGTCTACGATCGGCGTGATCGCGACGGACGGTAACCCCGGCTCGAACCTCGATAACTCGCTCGCGGGCGTCGATTTTCTCTATCGCAATTCACGGCTCGGCGGCAACCGTACGCTCGAGGCGGTCGCCTGGTATCAGAAGACCGATACCGAGGGGCTGGATGGCGACGACGCCGCAATGGGCGTCGGCGTTTCCGTGCCGAGCAATGAGGGTCTGCGCGGCAGCTTCTCGATTAGGCAAGTCGAGGACAACTTCAACCCGGCCCTGGGCTTCATCAGCCGCCGCAACGTTCGCGACCATGCGGGGCATCTCGCTTACACGCATCGTCCGCTCGGCGGCTACTGGCAGTCCATCTACGCCGGATTCGATTGGCAGCGAATAGAAACGATCGGCGGCGGATTGCAGTCGCAATCCATTGGTGTCACGCCCGTGGAGTTGACGAACCGCACCGGCGACGTAATCTTCGTCCGCTCCAATATCGAGAAGGACGTGCTCGACCAGCCGTTCGAGATTTCACCTGGTATCGTGATACCGCCCGGAGAATATTCGTTCAGCGATCTCGGCATCGAAGTTCAGGGCTCGGGATTCAGGAAGGTCTCTGGCCGCGTCGCATATATCGACGGCGATTTCTTCGGCGGTCGGCGTGAACGGCTGTTCGGCGCAGTAACGTGGCGACCGTCGCCGCGGTTCCGGGCGAACATCGGCTATAACTTGAACTGGATCCAGCTGCCGCAAGGCGATTTCACTACGCGGTTGATCTCAACGGGCATCGACGTCGTTTTCTCGTCTACGCTGTCTTGGGTCAATTTGATTCAGTACGATAACGTCAGCGAAATCGTCGGCATCAATTCGCGGCTGCACTGGATCCCTGTGGCCGGCCGCGAGATGTACTTCGTGATCAACCACAACCTCCAGGATTTCGACCGCGACAACCGTTTCAAATCGCAGTTTTCAGACGCCACCGCCAAGATCAACTACACGTTCCGCTTCTGAACGATAACATTCGGCCGAGACACGCTAGCCCGACGATTGCGAGGGATCGCTGATGGAGAAATCGACGCCCGAGAGGACGCCGCCGACAGGTAAGCGCCAAAGGCTTCGTACACTGGTCGCACAGGCTGTCGGCACGTTACCGGGAGTCGGCATCGTATCGGGCGGGCTGTATGCTGAGGCTGCGGTCGATGAGGAGATCATCGTGCGGGATGTCGCGACCGCCACGTATCGGATCGACGACAATTCGATGTCGAAGTTTACCGAAGAGCTGCGCGACACGCCCCAGTCGATTACCGCGATCCCACAGGAGCTGCTCGAGGATAGAGCCGCGTTAACGCTGAACGATGCGCTACGCAATGTTCCTGGCATCACGCTCGGTGCGGGCGAAATGCTGTACCAGGGCAACACCACGAACATTCGCGGCTTCGCCGCGCGTAGCGATCTGTTTCTGGACGGCATGCGGGACTTCGGCAGCTATTTCCGCGATCCCTTCAATCTCGAGCGAATCGAGGTCTTGCAAGGCCCTTCGTCGATGGTCTTCGGCCGCGGTTCGACCGGTGGTGTGGTCAACCAGGCGAGCAAGGTGCCGCTTTCGACGCCGCTGCGCCGTTTGAGCGTCAACATGGGTAACGCATCGCTGCGGCGCGCGACGTTGGACTTCAATCAGCCGTTCGAAGCATGGGGCGAAGACGCCGCCGTACGCGTGAATCTGATGAGGTACCACGCCGGTGTCCCGGAGCGCAACGTCACGGAAACCGAGCAGTACGGCATCGCGCCGAGCTTGCGCCTCGGGCTCGGGGATGCCACCCGCTTGACACTCAGCTATCTGAAGCAGCGCGGCGACAGCGTGCCGGACTACGGTCTGCCCTGGGTCGGATCCGAGGCCGCGAAGGTCGATCGACGCAATTTTTACGGCTTCACCGACGACTACCTCGATACGGACGCGAGCATTTCGACCCTGCGTTTGGAGCACCGTGTGACCGGCAATGTCGGGCTCGAGGTGCTGGTGCGCTACGCGGACTACGGTCGCCAGGTCCGTTTGACCGAGCCGCAGCTGGTCGGCAGCGTCGGGGCGAACGATCCGCTCGATGGCGTCATGGTGGACCGCTTCATGTTTCGGAGCGAGAGCACCGAAAGGATGTTGCAGAGCCAGATCAACGTTGTCGCCAGTTTCGAGACCGGCAATGTGCAGCACTCGTTCGTCAGCGGAATCGAGGTCGGCGAGGAATCGTCGTCGCCGATGCTGTACTTCGGCTCCGGCGGACTGACCAGTATCACCGACCCGGTGGGCGGGTCGTTTGCCGGCAGCGTCGTGCGGCGCTTGGAGGTTGACACGCGGGCGGACACGGTGGCCGCCTACGCGCTGAACACAATGAAGCTCGGCGAGCGCTGGCAATTCGTCGCCGGCACGCGGTGGGACAGTTTCGATGCGGATTACTTCGCGAACCGCTTCGATGCGAGCCGCGCGTACGCCGGCAGCGAGGAGATCGCGTGGAAAGACACGATGACCAGTTATCGCGCCGCGGTGATTTATAAACCGGTCGAGTGGGGCACGATCTATCTCGGATGGGGCACGTCGTTCAATCCGACCGTGGAAAACATGTCGATGCTCGACAGCGGCCGCGCGATGTCTAATCGCAATGCGATGCTGGAGCCGGAGGAGAACCGCAGCCTGGAGCTCGGCGTGAAGTGGGATCTGCTGAACGACATGCTGACGCTCGATACCGCGCTTTTCCGGATCGAGAAGACCAATGCTCGGGTGCCCGATCCCGATTTTCCGGCGTTCAACATGCTCGCTGGTCTGCAACGGGCGGACGGTTTCTCCGTGCACGTGTCCGGCAATCTGAGTCGGCGGATATCGCTGACCGGCGGCTATATGTATCTCGACACCGAAGAAGTGGAGGGTGCACCGGGCGCTTCGAATCAGGGCCGCCCTTTAGTGCAGGCGGCTAAGCACAATTTTTCCGTATGGGGGAGCTACTCGGTGACCGACCGGTGGGAGATCGGTGCCGGCGCTCGCTATGTCGACGACCGCCTTGCGCGAAATACCGCGATTCGCGGCGTGCCGGATTACTGGGCTATCGATGCGATGGTCGGCTATTCGCCAAACAACCACGTCGCGCTGAAGCTGAATCTGACCAATGTCACGAACGAGTATTACCTGGATCAGCTGCATACCTGGCATGTCATTCCCGGACCGGGGCGCGGTGCGGTCTTCGGCGTCAGATTTACGTATTAACATTAATTAGCGAGGCTAGCTAACTGAGTCTGCTCTTGCTGCAAGTATTTTATCCGAGCGGCTCGTAAGCCGGTAGGCCGGGAGCGCCAAGGGGCTGCAGCGCGCGGCGTGAGATGTCGGCGATCTTGGCCGTGCCCATTTGCGTCATAACGATGCGCAGCTCGCGGTTCAGAATATCGAGCACGCGTTCGACGCCCTGCTGGCCGAACGCGCCGAGCCCCCAAATGTAGGGTCGACCGATGCCGACTGCCGAGGCGCCAAGCGCCAATGCCTTGAAGATGTCGGTGCCGCGGCGAAAACCGCCATCCACGAGCACCGGGATCCGGCCGCCGACGGCCTCGACGACTTCCGGTAGGCAGTCGATTGCGCCGCGCAGCGTTTCGTCTGCGCGGCCGCCGTGGTTGCTAACGATGATACCGTCGACCCCATGCTCGAGACATAGCGCCGCATCCTCTCGGGTTTGAATCCCCTTGAGCAGGATCTTCATCGTCGTCGTTCGTTTCAGCCGCTCGATATCCGCCCACGTGCGGCCGGCGAGGGCAATGCGCACTTTCGTCATGTCGGCCCCATCGAACATGCGCCGCATGCTGAACGCATCCGGCATCCCGGCATGACAGGATAGGCAGACTGGATCCGCGTCGCGGTCGAAGCGTGCCAGCGCCTCGAGGTTGCGGGCCGGAATATCGACCGTCCAAGCGAGCGCCGCGCAGCCGGCATCTTCGGCCCGCTTGATCATGCGCTCCGTGGTGGGCCAGTCCGAAGTGGTATAGAGCTGAAACCAGCCGGGCGCTTGGCGCGCGGCGGCGACATCCTCCACAGAGAAGCTCGTGACCGTCGACAGCACCTGCAGCGCATCCTGGCTTCTCGCCGCCCGCGCTACGGCGACCTCGGCTTCGGGATGAAACATGAGCTGGGCCCCAACGGGGCACAGGAAGACCGGCGAGCTCAGCCGCTGACCGAACAGCTCGACGGACAGATCGATCGTGCCGACGTCCACCAAGCGCCGCGGCCGTAAGCCGAGGCGCTGGAAGCCGGCGCGATTCGCGGCGATCGTGCCCAGATCGTCGGCGCCCTGCGCGACGTAGGCGTAGTGCCCGGCGTTCTGGCGTGCACCGAACGCCGCCTCGAAGTCCCAGACGTTCACGGCTTCGTCGAGGCTCGTGATGATGCTGTCGAAGTCGAGCGCGCCCGAGAGCACCGCATCGTCCTGGCCGAAGGCCGCCGCAGCCGTCAATGCGCCGCCAAGACCGTAGAGCAGGGGGCTTTCAGCCAGAAAACGCAGCAACGTGCGGCGCGATTGGGTGCGGATGTCGGCGGTCATGTCGATCCCCAGAGGACTTGGCGGTCACGATATCATCGCCGTTCCGAGCGCCTAAGCAAGGCTCGCGGAGCCGCGCTGGGCGCGCACTACGGCTCTTGCGTACCGGCGGCTCTGAAGCGCGCGCGCGGCGCGGTGCGCGCGCGGTGTAAGGACAGAATGCCGTCGTCGCCGAGCGTGTAGTTGTCGACGAGCGCTAAGGCCTCGAAGAATTCGCTTTCGTGCGCGAGCTCCGGGCACGCCATCCTCGTGGCCCCGATGTCGGGTCCGAGCTGCACACGGTCTCCGGCGAGTAGCTCGTAGGTGCCGAAAAAGCGGTTGCAGGGTGCGTTGCCCGCGATGCGGGACTGCACGGGGTCGAGCTCGAAGTACACGCCTTCGCCATCTGCGGGGGGCTCGATGACGCGGCCGTTCAGCTCGATGAGGCGCCAGCGGCGGTTCTCGATGCGCGGATCAGTCACGGTCTTCTCGAGCCGGTAGGCGGCCGCAAGACTGCCGGGGATGCGCTCGCCTTCGCTGTCGAGGTGAACCAGGACGTTCTCGCCGACCTCATACTGCTGCCGCTCCGCTCCGGCACCGGCGAGCGTAATCCGTGAGCCTGATTCGTCCCATTCAAAGGGGCCGTCATCAACGCGCGGCTGTGCGTCTTCGCCGAGGTATACCAGCGAGCGGGAGAAACGGCCGTCGTCGCCCAGTTCGATGCGGGTACGAATACCGTCGCAGTCCGCGCACGGCAAGACGCCGACGTACACGCCAGCCCAATCGAGTGCGTTGCGGCTATCGCCTGCGGTCGATAGCGCCCCGGCGTTGTCCGGCTGCGGCCCCTCCGCCGGCTCGCAGCCGAGCAGGGCGGCGCAGAGTAACGACATCAGTAACGACATCAGTAACGGCATCAGGCTCGTCCGCTGCATGGCAGGTCCTCGTCCGAGTCTTGTGGGGCTTCGGGACGCCGACGGTCATGACCCCCATACTGCGGCCGCCGGCCGCATCCGGCAAGGCGCGAGGAAGAGGTTAGTGGGTGACTGCGACGACAAGCAACGCAGCCCCGGCGCGTCACACGCGCTCCGGGGCTGCGGCTTCAGCGGTGAGACGCCCGTAGGCTAGTGGCGGATCTGCGTGCTGACCTCTCCCAGCTCCACATCCGTGCAGCTTCCGCGCTCGGAGATGATCGTCTGGTTATTGGCGAGCCGAAGCGTTCGCGGATTCATCACCCAGGGCTCGACGAGGACCACCGGATCCTCGACCGTGACCTCATAGAGCATCTCGTTACCGGTACGCGTGAATTTTTCAACGACCCGCATCTGGTCCGAGTGGAACTTGCCGCCGCGCCCGAGCCACGTCTCCTCCGAGAACGCGATGGAGTCGAGGATCAACGTATCGCCCTCCCAGCGGCCGACCGTGTACCCCATGTACGTTGGGTTGAGGGCTCTGCTCTCGTCGTGCGGAAGCTCATCGAGTCGAATCATGCGGAAATCGGGATAGCCGCCGCCGCCGTCGAGGCCACCTCGGTAGAACATCGTGATGTCGGCATCGGTATGAAAGATGCGCGACGGCGGCCCGTGCCGAGGGATGCCGAGCGGCAGGCAGGTCATCACCGGGTCGTCCCGATTCGTCCACATGTCGAGGGCTTGCACGGTGTCCCAATGCTCGGGCCGATACAGCGGCTGGTTCGGATCGAGCCGTGACGGCGCCATGAACGTGAAGTCTGCGCTTTGGTTGGTCCACTCCATGCAGTTGTGCTGGAACGGGCTGCAGCGCCGGAACATGCCCCCAGGGACGCCGCGCTGGCCACCGCTGGCCGTTTGCCACGAGCCGGTCAGATCCGGTTTGCCATTGGACAACCGCGGCGTCTCGGCGGCTGCCGCATCAGTCTCGGATTCGACGACCTCGGCTGCGGCCGCGGACCCTGGGGATGTTGCTGAGGCGGCTGCGGCCGCACCGCCGCCGCGAATGCTTTCTGGAACGGGCACGGCGACATACACTTGGCCGATCTCGGTCTCGATCGTTTGCACGTCGCGGACGACTTCACCGTTCTGGCGCTCGGTGATCATGCCCGCGTACAGGGCTTCGATCCTGTGCAGCGGGTTGTTCCAGTCCGCGTAGTCGCTATAGACGAATTCCGTCGTGTTCTCGCCGTGTGTGACGACGATGCGCTCCGGCAGGAAGCCCTCGTTTAGGGTCGCCACCGCCGTGGCGCCGGGGACATCGGGTATCGGATACGTGACCGTCGCGCGATTACCGTCCCATGACAGGGTTGCCGAGGATTCGGCTCCGGCCGCGGCCTGCCGGTCGAGCAGCACAGCAGGGTTTTGCGCAAATGATTCGGCGAGCGAAACGCCCGCCGCAGCCGCGATCGCGGCCTTCGGCGCGCCGTGCGGACTGGCCCAGAGACGGATTCGCCGCTCCTCGAGCGTAGCGGGCCGCGACGTGGCCGTGCCCTCGCCATCGACGAGCTCCGCGCCGGGGACGTCTTCGTCCCACGCGTGCTCGCCGCTCATCGTCTCGATATTGGCGTACGTCTGGCCGTTCGCCAGCGTACATTCGATCTGCGTGCGGTAGCCCGGAATCTGATAATTCGCGCTGACGCGGTACTTAGACAGCGTGCAGGGCTGCCCATCGACCTGAATCGTGCCCTGGCCTTGATGCTCGAGCGTGCCAACCAGCTCGGGCTCGGCCTGGCCCCGCAGCATGCCCATGTGCCATGCCCAATTGAAGAGGACCGCCTTCATATCTCGGGCGTCGGGCTCTGGCGTATAGGCCGGAGCTCCGCCACCGAAACCTTGGGCGCTCGCGGGCGACGCGCCGCCCATCACGGCGACGCAAGCGAGCGCTGACGTCGCGACATACCGTACAAACATCATCACTCCCAGCTCCGCTCGGGCCGTTCGCGTTGCCTTGATCTACAGGTTTAGTCGATGCCGAGATTGAACTCGCGGTCCGCGAGCTCGAGACGCCTCAGGAAACCCGCTGGATTTCCGTTCCGCGCCGGAAGGACTGTGACCTTGAGAAACTCGCCGGCCTTGATGGAGTTTCTGTCGACCCCCGCACGCGTCAACACCTGCGTCGATGCAGTGGTCAGCACCCAATCGGTGGTGCTGCCGTCTTCATTCGACACCGCAAGCTCGAGGTTCGAATGCGGATTGCGGAAATTTACTTTCGTAAGCTGGCCTTGCAAGACGACTTCGGTGTTCAAGTCGTAAATGCTGGCCACGGCGTGATGCGCTTGAGCGGCGGTGCCGATTAGAAGGAATCCGCCCAGTGTGACCCAGTACGTAGCCCATCTTTTCATGACTGCGAATTCCCTGTTGTGGTCGCCGTCCGATCCTAGCAACGTGCTGCTTTACCGGCAAGTATTCTTTACCCACAGGTCGATACCCGAGCCGGGACTTGGCTGAGAGCGAGAGACTTCGCATCGCCCCGGGAGAAGAAAGCCCCCGCAATCGTGGGGGCTTTCATGCGGCCTCGAGAGGGGCTCAATACTCGAAGTTCACGCTCATCGTGTAGCGCCGGCCGCGCAGGTCGTGTTGTGTGAACACCGAGACATCGCTGTTCGGGTTCGCTTCCGGCGCCTTATCGAACAGGTTCTGGAAGTTGAGCCCGAGGCTGAGCCGGGAATTGCCTTGCATGTTGAACCGATAGGACACGTTGCCATCGAGGTAGAACGGCCGCTCGTTAACATTGTTCGCGACGTCCCAGATGATCCGCTGCTCGGTCTCGTCGAACGAGTTGCGGCCGTTCTGAACGGGCAGCTTGCCCGCGTAATTGGTTCTGAGCGTAATCGATAGTGGCCCACGCGTGATGCCGCCGCTGAGGTTCCACGTCCAGGGCGCCCAGAAGATGCCCACTCGCTCGGATGGGATGCCATTGGTGGTCAGCACTTGCGTGTCCAGATGGGAGCCCAGGAACCGGACGTTCACGTTACTGCCGCCAAACCAATTCACCGACCGCCGATAAGCGATCTCGAAATCCGTGCCCTTTGCCAGGGTGTAGTCCTGGTTCATGTATGGGTTGTAGATGTAGCTGATCATGTTGATATCGGGATTCAGGTCGCTGGGCGGTCCGTCGCGGACGATCAGATCACACAGCGCCTGAATATTCTCCCACGCGCACCCCTCGATGACTGCCTGCCCACCGAGCTGGTTGATGTTGTCCTCGATACGGATCCGATACCAATCCATCGAGAACGACAGGCCCTCCGCCCAGTTCGGCTGATAAATGAGGCCCATCGTCACCGTGCGTGCATCTTCCGGCTTCAAGTCCTTGCTGCCGAACGAGGCGGACAGAACTTGGCTTTGGTAGCAGCCGGCTTCGAAGAACGCGCAGTCGTCCTTGATGACATAGTCGCGGACGAAGAACACGCCACCGCCGGTGCGGTCATAGCGTTCCGCCATCGTCGGCGCACGTACGTCTCCGGACACCGTGCCACGGAAGCGAAGTTGCTGAGTCGCACGCCAGGTATAACTGAGCTTCCACGAATCCACCTGCTCGTCGATGGTTACGTAGTCCGCATAGCGATAGGCCAGGCCGATATCGAGGCTGTTGACCACGGGCACCAGGAACTCGATGAACGCCTCGTCGACCTCGTACGCGCCTTTCGCGAACGGCACGTTGGAGCGGAACGTGTCGTTGTAGCTGGTCATGATCTGCGTCGAGATGCCGCGCCGGCCGGCGGCGGCATTGTTAAAGCCCGACGGCCTAAGATCTGGGTGGTTGTCGGGATTCAAGCCCGGTATCTCCACGACCTGTCGGAACGACTCTTTTCGCGATGCAAAGCCGATAGCCATCGCCACCGGGCCGGCCCCGAGGCCTAGGCCATTCGGCAATATGTTGCCGTCCGCAGAGATTTCCCAGTTATCGAGATACAGGTCGATCACCCGCCGCTTGTACCGGGTCGCCGTGTACTCGTGCGGGATCGGATCGTATTCGCCGAACTCGTTGACGAAGTGGCCGTTGGCGACCCAATGACCGCTGGCATCGTTATAGTCGGTGATCCAGTCGAGCGCAGCCTGGCTTGCCTGGCCTCGCCCAAAGGGGTTCCACGGGACGCAGCCTTCCAGGTTCTGGCCGACGTTCATCGGATGATCCAGATATTGTGTGACGTTGCAGATGATCTCGCCGGTAGCGGGGTCGCGCACGGCGTCGAGGGCCAGGTACGCGCGGTCCTGACGCAGCAGGCCGCCTTGCACGAATGCGGTGTCGGTTCTGCCCGACTGGTAATAGCCGCTAATCATCCAGTCGTTGAACAGGCCATCGGTCGTCAACCGGTAGTCGAAGCCGACATTCAGCGACCTCGTCTCCGAGTCCTGCTGCTGAAACCCGATGCCGAGATCGGACGGATGCGCCATTCTGCCGAGCGAAAGATAGTTGAAGCCCTCGTCGTCCATCACTTGCTGAACTTCGGCAGGGATGAACGGGTTTCCGCTGAAGATCAGCGGGGCATATTGGTTCTGCTGGATGCCGCCGAGCGAAACCGAGACGCTCTGCGCGCCGCCCAGATCGGTGGGCGGAGTCGGTCGTCTGTTGTCGATCGAGGACGTCATGCCTTCGGCGTAGAGCGTGAGCTGATCCGTCACGTCGTAACCGATGCGGCCGAAGTAGCTCTCCCGCTCGGCTTGCGGCATGCCGACCCAGGTGTAGTAGTTGTTGATCGTGCCCGAGCCGCCGCCGACAAGCGAGTTCGCATCGGTATCGAAGTACGCGCCGTTCTTGAAGATCCCGGCGCTGCCGTCCGGATTGACGGCGAAGCGATCGTGGCCGTATCGCGCGATGAAGTCCTCGCGCCGCGCCGTATTCGCGTTGCCAATCAGTTGCGGAAAAAACGCGATGCCGTCGAACGAAGTCTGGTTCGAGACGATTTGCGGCGCGGGAATGAGCAGTGGGTTGGCAGGGGATTCTCCCGCGTTTGGGTCAGGGTTATCGATATACCGCGTGCCGGTGTACCAGTCGACCTTGTCGAGACCGATGGTCTCCTCTTGGACTTGTCTTTCCGCCGAGAACAGCAGATTGATTCTCTGATGCGGCGAGAAGCCGCCGGCAATCGAGTAACCGTAGTTCGCGAACTCGCCGTTCTCATTCGCGCCGCCGGAGACGCGCGCTTTGACGCCGGTATACTGCTTGTCCAAGATAAAGTTGACCGCACCTGCGACGGCATCGGTGCCGTAGGCCGCGCTGGCGCCGCCGGTGACCGACTCGACGGTGCGGAGTAATTGCGTCGGAAACAAGTTCGCATCCGGGCCGCCGAACAGCGAGGCGCCGACTACGCGCTTGCCGTCGAGCAGCGTAAGCGTGCGCTTACCTTGCAAGCCGCGAAGCGAAAGCGTGCCGGAGCCGGGGCTGGTGACGAAGGAGAAGCCGCCGAAGTTCTCGGTCGTGAACGAGCCATTGAACTGAGGCAAATCCGCGAGGCCGTCGATCACCGATGCCGGGTTGATCAGGTTGATCTCTTCAAGCGTGACGACGGTGACAGGTTGGGGCGATTCGAAGCCGTCGGTCCGCGTTCGAATCCGGGAACCGGTAACGACGACTTCCTCGAACTCGTCCGCGCCTTCCTCCTGCGCCATAGCGGGCAAGGCCGTCAGACCTACGGATGTCGACAGGCTTGAAATGATGATCGGCTTGAGCGCGCGACGAATGCACGCGGAAAGACGGCGTTGCGTCACCTTGGTCATGGATCTCCCCTCTTATTGCTGCAAAAGCGATTCCCGCCGCCGATCGCTGCGGTGATGCTCCGCTGGATGCTGCGCCAGCGTTTCTAGTGCCCTGCGCTACCGGGTAGGCCGAGCCGATCGGAGCCGAGTTCCGCATAGCTGTGCGCTTCGCTCAAGCAAAATGAGGCATGAGTATCCCGCGCAGCGATCGCACTGCGGCTGCTGCGGTGTACCCCGAGACCATGCCTGAGCTTGTTGATACGTCAGAGCCCGCCCCTGCCGGGCTCTGTGCTTTCAACGGAGCGAGCCTATCGTCATATGCTAACCATGTCAAACATGGGAAAGTTATGATTTGGTGAGAGGAGGCGCCGCGTGCGCGAGGAAGTCGCACGCAGCCGCGTCGCCGCTGATTCCGGGCTGAGCTCGACGGCGCCACGAACGGCGCCTGGCCACACCCGATTTTTTAGGAACCTCGTTGCTGAGACCGTGCGGACGCGTTGGCTTCCGTGGCCGTGGAAATTTCCAACTGGAACTCGCCGTCATGCTCCTCGAGACCCTGCGCCGCCGCGGCCTCGAGCACCTCGAAGGCTTTGTCCTCGCGAAGCACCAGAGGATCCTGCCGAAGGTCCTTCAGGAGCGCAGTGCACATCAGCACCATGACGACCGTGAACGGTAGCGCGGCGAGGAATGTCAGGTTCTGAATGCCGGACAGTGCCGTGCTGCCGCCGAGCGAGAGCATGATCGCGGCGACGGCGCCCGTTGCGCTGCCCCAGAAGATGACGATCCAGCGTTCGGGCGCAAGGGTGCCGCGCTGTGACAATGTCCCCATCACGACGGACGCCGCATCGGCGCCCGAGACGAAGAAGATCGCAACGAGCAGCATGACCAACGCCGACGTGATGCCCGTGAACGGCAGCTCCGCGAGCATGTTGAACGTTTGCGCTTCTGCGCCGCCTGCGGCGATCGCGACATTGGTTTGCGCAAGGTCGATTGCGGTGCCGCCGAAAATCGCGAACCATACGACGCTGACCGTGCAGGGGACGAGCAGCACGCCCGCGACGAACTGGCGAATCGTGCGGCCGCGGCTGATACGCGCGATAAACATGCCGACGAACGGCGTCCACGAGATCCACCACGCCCAGTAGAAGATTGTCCAGCTCTGCAGCCACTCGCTCATCGCGTCGCCGCCCGTCGCACCGGAGCGCGACGCCATCCGGCCGAAGTCGCTGACATAGCTGCCGATAGAGGTGGGAATCAGATTCAGCACGAAGACCGTGGGGCCGACGACGAAGACGAACAGCGCGAGGACGATCGCCAGCACCATATTGATGTTCGATAAGTATTGGATACCCCTGGCGACCCCCGACACGGCCGAGGCGATGAAGCAAACCGTGAGCACCGCGATGATCAGCACGAGGCCGGTCGTGCTCGCGCCCTCGATCCAGCCCGCCTCGAGCATGCCGGTGCGGATCTGCAGCGTGCCGATGCCGAGCGATGCCGCGGAGCCGAACAAGGTCGCGAAGAGCGCCAGCATATCGATCAGCTTGCCTGCCGGGCCGTCAGCGCGGCGTCTGCCCAGTAGCGGAGTGAAAACCGAGCTGATCAGTAACTTTCGCCCCTTGCGCGAGGAGCTGTAGGCGATCGCTAGCCCGGCGACCGCGTAAATGGCCCATGGATGCAACGTCCAGTGAAACAGCGTCGTGGCCATTGCCGTGCGGATCGCCTCCGCCGTCACGCTCGGCGGAACGGGACCCTCGCCAAGATCCGGCAGTGCGCCGGGAGGCGGGCTGACGAAATGGGATAACGGTTCGCTGACGCCGAAGAACATGAGGCCAATGCCCATGCCGGCGCTGAACATCATCGCGATCCACGACGCCGTCCTGAACTCCGGCTGCTGGCCTTCACGGCCGAGCGGGATGCGCCCGAAGCGGCTGAAGGCCAGGTAGCACGTGAATACCACGAAGCCCGTTGCCGAAAGCACGAAGAACCAGCCGAGCTGTATGATGAGCCAGCTCAACGCGTCGGAGGTGAAGTCGGCGAGCGAACCCGGGCCGAGCGTGCCCCAGCCGACGAGCAGGAACATCAGGCCGGCTACGGCGCCAAAGACGCTCAGATCGGTTCTGCGCGGCGGCCGAGGCCGAGTAGCGTGGTCCGCAAGGGGGTCGTTGTCGGGCATGACGGGAGGCCCCGGCCACGCGGCGCCTCGTCCTCCTGTAGGCTTGAATGATGCAAGGGCGATGGCCGACGCGATCGCCCCGCGCACCCTGAAGGAATCGTAGCGTGAGAGCAACCCCTGGTCGGCGGAAGGACGGCGCCGGCAACCTATGACGTTCGATCAGATTACCATTGTCTCGATACTCGCCTGCACGCTCGTGCTGTTCGTGTGGGGCCGCTGGCGCTACGACGTCGTCGCCGTGATGTCGTTGACAGCTGCGGTCGCGTTCGGTCTCGTGGATCCCGCCGAAGCTTTCGATGGCTTTGGCAACGCCGCGGTCATCACCGTCGCGGCGGTGCTTGCCATCAGCCATGCGCTCGGACGCTCGGGCGCCGTGGACCTGGTCGCGACGCGCGTCCTAAAGCTCGCGCGCAGTCAAGCTGCGCAAACGATCAGCCTTTGTCTGCTGGGGACGTTCTTATCCGGCTTCATGAACAACGTCGGCGCATTGGCGCTGTTGATGCCGGTGGCGATATCGGCTGCGAAGGCGACCGGCTACTCATCCTCGCTGATTTTGATGCCGCTGTCTTTCTCAACGCTATTGGGCGGCATGCTGACCCAGATCGGCACGCCGCCGAACCTGTTGATCTCGGATATCCGGGAAGCGGCGCTCGGCGAGGGCTTCAGCATGTTCGACTTTACGCCAGTCGGTCTCGCGGTGGCGCTCGCAGGCGTTGCATTCATCGTCACGATCGGCTGGCGGCTGATCCCGCATGATCGCAAAGGCAAGGCCGCCGAGGAGGAAAGCTTCGAGGTCGCCGACTACGTGACCGAGCTGCGGGTTCGCGACGATAGCCCGATCATCGGCAAGACGGTCGCCGAGCTCGAGCGCGAGGCGAGAGAGACGGTCACGATCATCGGCGTGATACGCGAGGAGCAGCGGCTGATCGGGCATGTGCTGTATCAGCGTCTGCGCGCGGGCGATGTGCTGATGGTGCAGAGTGATTCCGAGACGCTGCAGAAGCTCGTCAAGGGCCAGAAGCTCGAGCTGGCCGAGCGCTCGAGCGAAGGTGAAGCCAACGCGCCATCACCGCTCGAGCTCATCGTCAGCGAGGCGGTGATCACGCCGAACTCGTGGGTCCGCGGGCGGACTGCCGCCACGCTGGATCTGCGGCGGCACTGGCAAGTCAATCTGCTGGCGCTGTCGCGGCAGGGCCGCCCGCTGCGGGGCCGCGTGCGCCACACTCCGCTCGAGGTCGGCGATGTGCTGCTGCTCGAGGGCGCCGAATCGAATATCAACGGTGTGATCGCCAATCTCGGCGGTTTGCCGCTCGCGAATCGAAAGCTGACGTTCGAGCCGAGGAGGGTACTGCTTCCGGCATTGCTGTTCGTCGCCGCGATCGTCACGGCGTCCTTGGATCTGATGCCGTCCTCGGTGACGTTCACGGCGGCGGTGGTGGCGTTGGTGCTCGTCAACTCGTTACGGCCGCGCGAGGTCTACGAAGCGATAGATTGGTCCGTGATCGTCTTGCTGGCCGCGATGATTCCGTTCGGCGAGGCGCTCGAGAGCACCGGCACGGCTCAGCTGGTTGCGGAAGCGGTGCTCGGGCTGGCCGGTGCGCTGCCGGCGCTCGGCATTCTCGGCATCGTGCTTGCGGTGACG
>CAZFJU010000047.1:0-2760 GCA_964518995.1 uncultured Gammaproteobacteria bacterium | reverse complement strand
GCTGGCCGGTGCGCTGCCGGCGCTCGGCATTCTCGGCATCGTGCTTGCGGTGACGATGGCGGTGACACCGGTCCTGAACAATGCCGCGACAGTGGTCATTCTGGCGCCGATCGCGCTCGCGATCGCTTCTCAGCTCGGCATCAGCCCGGATCCGTTCCTGATTGCCGTCGCGGTCGGAGCGTCCTGCGATTTCCTGACGCCGTTCGGGCACCACAACAACACGATCATCATGGGGGTAGGCGGCTACCGGTTTACCGATTTCGCGCGCATGGGCGCGCCGCTCGAGCTGCTCGTGTTCGTCGTCGCGCTGGCCGTTATTCCGTTGGCGTGGCCGTTCTAGCGCGGTAGCAGCTCAATCCGTCGCGCACGGCGTGTGGCGCGCCGAGGGATGGTGCTCGGTGGCCGCCCTGCGCGCTCGCGCGTGGGCATCAGTCGGCGTGCTCGACGCCTGTAATCAGGCGCGCTCCGCGGCGATACGTGAAGTATTCCCACAGCCAACGAATCGACACCAGCAACGGGCTCGGCACGCCGATCAGAAAATAGATGTGCGCAAAGCCCCAAATCCACCAAGCGAGCCAACCTTTGAGCCGGATGCGCCGGAACTCGATCACCGCGGCCTGGCGCCCGATCGTCGCCAGATGCCCGGCGTGGCGATAGCGAAACGGCGGGGGCGGCTCCAGGCGGCGGATCCGCCGGGCAATGACGTTTGCGACGTAGCGCCCCTGCTGCTTCGCGGCAGGCGCTATCCCGGGAACGGGTCGGCCTTCGGAGTCAATCACCGTTGCGGCGTCGCCGATCACGAAGAGGTCGGGCATGCTCGGAACGGAAAGGTCGGGATTCACCGGCACCCGGCCGCGAGAGTCGACCTCGACGCCGAGCCAGCGGCCTGCGGGCGACGCCGCCACGCCCGCGGCCCAAATGACGGTGGCAGAGTCGATCCACTCTCCGCCGGCGATCACACCGCGTGCATCGCACTCGGTCACCGCAGCCTCGACGCGCACCTCCACGCCGAGGCGCTCGAGCGCGCGGTGCGCGTAATCGCGCAGTGTCTGGTCGAAGACCGGCAGCACGCTCGGACCGGCCTCGACCAAGATGATACGGGCCTCGCGCGGATCGATATTGCGGAAGTCGGCCGCGAGCGTATGGTGCGCGAGCTCTGCGATCGTGCCGGCGAGCTCGACGCCGGTCGGCCCGGCGCCGACGATGACGAACTGCAGCAGCCGCCGGCGCTGCTCCGGGTCCCGCGTCATCTCGGCGTGCTCGAACGCCAGCAGAATCCGCCGCCGGATGAGCGTCGCATCATCGACGCTCTTGAGCCCCGGCGCGTGGGCCGCCCAATCGTCGCGGCCGAAGTACGAATGCGTGGCGCCGGTCGCAAGCACCAGATAGTCGAACGGCAGTGCGGCCTGGCGTAGCCGCACGCACTTTTCGGCGACATCGATGCCGGCGACTTCTTCGAGCAGCACGGTCGTGTTCTGCTGCCGGCGCAAGATCCCTCGAACCGGCCACGCGATATCCGAGGGCGGCAGCGCCGCGACGGCGACCTGGTACAGCAGCGGTTGAAACAGATGGTAGTTGTGCCGGTCGATGACGATCACGTCAGCAGCCAACCGCGCGAGGGAGCGCGCAGCGAACAGGCCGCCGAATCCGGCGCCGACGATGACAATTCTGGGTAGTGCGCGCATTGCAGGTGCAAGGAAGCGTAGCACGGTGCCAAGCCGTGTGGGGGAGCGCAGAGACGTTCCTAGAACACCGCCGAGCCGAATCGCCGTCGCCGCTCCGTTCGGCTAAAGAGTTGCGCGTCACGGCCGACTATGGCAGCGAGACGCCGCAGCGACGCGGGCAACCTAAGGAAGCAGGATGTTGATTTTCGTCGGCTACATCATCGTGGTCGGATCGGTGTTTGACGGTTACGCGCTCGCGGGCGGGCATCTCGGCGCGATGTATCAGCCGCTCGAGCTGCTGATGATCGGCGACAGCTCGAGTGTGATGCAGGGCGGCGGGATGGACTTGACCCGCACGGCTGGGCAGCAGCAGATGACCGATAACCCGGCGAAGACGCGCACGATCAATTTGCAGGCGGCGTAAAACGAGCGCGCACCGCGCGAGCTCCATGCCGTCGAAGCGCTCAAGGCGCGCAGGGAGCATAGCCCTAAGTTCTCCGGTGCTCGGCGGACGAATCATTCAACGCTTCGGCAGGAGCGGTATGATCGTCCGAGCGCAGAGGGTCGCGCTGGGCGATCGGGCCCGCGCCACACCGACACGCGGAGGAGCCCGTGAAGATCATCGAAGATATTGACACGCGGCGCGACGCCTGGAAGGCCTTGCGGCGCGACTTGCACGCTCACCCTGAGCTCGCTTTTGAGGAGCGGCGCACTGCCGGCCTCGTGGCCGCCGAGCTCGAGAAAATGGGACTCGCCGTCCATACAGGCATCGCTCGCACGGGGGTCGTGGCGACGTGGTCGCGCGGCAGCGGCCCGTCGATCGGGCTGCGCGCCGACATGGACGCGCTGCCGCTCACGGAGACGAATACCTTTGCGCATCGCTCGGTCTACGAAGGCCGGATGCACGCCTGCGGCCACGACGGCCACACCGCTATGCTGCTCGCCGCGGCCGAGCATTTGGCGAAGCGCACCGATCTTGCGGGGACGATCCACTTCATCTTTCAGCCGGCGGAGGAAGCCGCGGGCGGCGCCAAGGTCATGCTGGAGGAAGGATTGTTCGAGCGCTTTCCGGTGGACGCGGTATTCGGCATGCACA
>CAZFJU010000046.1:0-22771 GCA_964518995.1 uncultured Gammaproteobacteria bacterium | reverse complement strand
CGGCAACTTCTTCGTGATCAAGGCCTGCGGAGCCGCCGCGGAGCAAGGCGCCAGCCTCGAGGATCTGCTGCAGCTGGCCGCCAAGGTCAATGGCCAAGTCCGCTCGATGGGCACTGCGCTCACCTCGTGCACGCCGCCAGCCAAGGGCACACCGATTTTCGAGCTCGGGCCGGACGAGATAGAAGTCGGCGTAGGTATCCACGGTGAGCCCGGTCGGCGCCGCGACAACATGAAGAGCGCCGACGCGATCGTCGATGAGCTTTTTGATGCAGTGCATAACGATCTGCCCTTCAAGTCGGGCGACCGCGTCGCGCTGATGATCAACGGCCTCGGCGGCACACCCATTAGCGAGCTATATATCCTCTACCGCCGTGCGGCGCAGCGCTGCGAGGAAAAAGGCTTGACGATCGTTCGCAACTACGTGGGCGAGTACTGCACGTCGCTCGAGATGGCGGGCGCCTCGCTGACCTTGCTGCGTCTCGATGACGAGCTCGAAAAGCATCTGGCGGCGCCTGCCGAGGTCGCCGTCCGCATATTTTGATGCGCGTCACCGGAGGAGACGACTCGGCTAGCAGGCAGTCGGAAAAGTCTCTGGCGAAGGCCGGCATCGAGGTGCTGGCCTTCGATCTCGACGGGACACTCGTCGACTCAGTACCGGATCTCAATCACTGCCTGGGCGAAACGGCTAAATCGTTCGGTCTTCGTGCACCCACCGACGCGGAAACGCGCACGTGGGTCGGCGATGGCGTCGAGGAGCTGGTTCGGCGCGGATTGAGCCTGCTCGCGCCGAACGGTACGGACATCGACTCCACCCTGCCCGCCGCGCTCGAGCGCTTCTCCGCTTGTTACCAAGACAACCTGTTCGTCCGGACGCGCCTGTACCCCGGTGTCGCCGAGACGCTCGAAGCCCTGCGCCTGCGCGGCATACGCCTGTGCTGCCTCACCAATAAGCGCGCTCGCTTTGCGGAAGCGCTGCTTGCCGAGGCCGGTCTGCTCGACCGATTCGAGCTAGTGCTCGGCGGCGACAGCGTTGCGGAGAAAAAGCCGAGCCCACTGATGCTCGATATCGCGGCCGAGCGCCTCGGCATCACGCCGAAAGTCGCCGTCTATATCGGCGACTCGCATCATGATATGCATGCGGCGCAAGCCGCCGGCTGGCCATTTGTCTGGGCCACCTACGGCTATCGGCAAATCCCCGCCGCCGATCTCGTCGCCGCCTTTGCGATCGACTCGCTACCGCAGTTGGTCGAACGGCTCGACGAGCTGGTCAGCCCGCGCTGACGTCCAACGCGGCGAGCGCTGCCGGCCGGGGCCCGTCGAGCGCCCAATCGAGCAGCTGCACCGTATGCACGACGGGCCGCTGCGCCCCTGAGCCCAGTTGCACCATGCAGCCAATATTGCCCGTTGCGACGACGTCTGCACCCGTCCGCGCGATGTGCGTCAGCTTGCGGTCGCGCAGACGGTCGGCGAGCTCGGGCTGCAAGAGGTTATAGGTTCCAGCGGAGCCGCAGCAAAGATGACCTTCCGCAATGCTGCGGACCTCAAAGCCGGCCCGCTCGAGCAGCGCCCGAGGCTGCGCTTCGATCTTCTGGCCGTGCTGCATCGAGCACGCCGAGTGATACGCGACGCTGACGCGCAAGCTGCGGCGCGGCGCCGGGAGCCCGATTTCGTAAAGGTACTCGCTGACGTCACGCACCCGCATTGCAACCGCGGCGGCCTTGCCCGCGAGCGCGTCATCGTTACGAAACTGGAAACCGTAGTCCTTGGCATGCGTACCGCAGCCGGAGGCCGTCGACAGAATTGCGTCGAGCCCGCCGTTCTCGATCTCGGCATGCAGCCGGTCGATCAGCGTACCGGCGAGACGACGGTTGTCCCGCTCCCGGCCGAGATGATGCACGATCGAGCCGCAGCACCCCGGCACCGACACGATATCGACGCCGGCCGCGGCCAGCAGCCGGCGCGCCGACGCCTGAATCTCCGGAGCGAGCACCGACTCGACGCAGCCTTCGAGCAGGGCGACTCGAGGCCGCGAGCTCGTATCGGCTGCAGCGGTGGAACGCTGCGGCCCGTGCTCCCGTTGCGCGCCGCCTGATGCGGCCGCAGGCCCGCTCGACCCCGCGCCAGGCGGCTCCCGCCCCGCCGCCATCCTCGACGGCAACAGCGCCGCGAGCCGCGCGAGGCGCGCCGGCAAGCGGCCGATCGCCGGCCGCGCCAGGATGCCGAGCCGCAAGGCCGCGGCGAATCGCGTG
Source organism: uncultured Gammaproteobacteria bacterium (assembly GCA_964518995.1). GTDB lineage: Bacteria > Pseudomonadota > Gammaproteobacteria > Steroidobacterales > Rariloculaceae > ZC4RG20. Next base: position 20,522 of record CAZFJU010000046.1, on the reverse strand, counting down.
GGATACGGCAGCACCGCCGCGAGCAGCGCACGCATCCAACGATCGCGCCGCGGGCGGCGGTACGTCCGCTCGACATGAACCCGCGCATGATCGATCAAGTGCTGATAATGCACGCCGGACGGGCAAGTCGTCATGCAGGCAAGACATGACAGGCATCGATCAATGTGCTGCACGACCTCGGGGGTCGCCGGCCGATCATTCTCGAGCATCTCCTTGATCAAGTAGATGCGCCCGCGCGGGCTATCGAGCTCGTCACCGAGCAGCACATACGTCGGGCACGTCGCCGTGCAAAAGCCGCAGTGCACGCATTTGCGCAGCACCTGCTCCGCTTCGCGCACATCTGAATCCGTGAGCTGCTCGGGCTTGAATCTTGTCTGCATCAGGTCTCTCGAGTGAACGCGGCGGGCGTGGCCTCTTCGCTCCGGCGCGCGTCAGCGTGCCCTACGCTACGGCCGCGACGGGACGATACCCATGCGGCCCGGACACAGCTTCCCGGCCGGATCGAACGCCTGCTTCAGCTGCACGGCGATGCGCTCGAGCGCGGCGGGCTGCGGCGGAAATACGGGAACGGCTGCACGCATCGCACGCGGCGCCTTCCACAGCGTCGCGTGTCCTTCCGTCAGCACGCCGCGGATGCGCTCGATATCGACGTTGACGTCATCATACGCGGCCCAGATCAAGCCGCCGCCCCAGTCGAGCAGATACCGCTCGGTTTCGATGGCCGCCACGACTCGCGGCGCAGCCGACGGCGGCACCGACATTTTCACCACGCACGGCGCGCTCGCGAGCTCGCGTGCGGCGCCCGTCTGCTGCCAGAAGGCGTGTGACGCCTGCTCCGTCAGCGTTTCTGCCCCATCGCGGCCGACAGTGTCGACGAGACCGCGGACGCGCGCGGCAACGGAAGCGCCGAAACCCTCGAGCCGAAGCGCCGCGCCGCGCGTCGGCACGAATGCCGCAGCGGAGACATCGTGCGGCGAGCCGAGACCGCGCGCGAGCAGATCGACTGCGGACGGCGCATCGTCGGCCGCGAAAATCACCGTCGACTCGGTCTCGGGCGCCGGCGCGACCCGCACAGTCACCGTCAGCAGCACCGCGAGCGTGCCCCAGGAACCGGCCATCAGCTTCGGAAGATCGTAGCCCGTCACGTTCTTCACGACCCGGCCGCCGGCCTTGAAGGGCACGCCGTCGCCGCTGACCGCCTCGAAGCCGAGGAAATGATCGCGAGCAGCGCCGGTCGAGATGCGCCGCGAGCCGGCCAGATTCGTCGCCAGCACGCCGCCCAGGGTCTGCGTCCTGGCCCCGCGCGGCGCATCGAGCAGCGGGCCGAAATCCGGCGGCTCGAAGGCGAGCCGTTGACCGTGCCGCGCGAGCTCCGCTTCGATCTCAGCGAGCGGGGTCGCAGCGCCTGCCGTCAGCACGAGCTCGGCGGGCTCGTAGTCCACGATGCCCGTGAACGCCGAGAGCTCGAGCAGATCGGCATCGAAGGGCGCGCCGATGCCACGCTTCGAGCCGCCGCCGACCGGCTCGAGCGGCCGGGGATGGGTGCGCAGGATGTCGATCAGATCGCTTCGGTCGCGCGGCCGGAGCGCGTCCTCGCTGACTACGCGAGCCATTAGAATCGCGGCAGGCCGGGGAAACGCTCGGCACCGGCACGCACGTGCTCGCGCCCGAGCTCCGCGCAGCGATGCAGGGTCGGAAAGACCTTGCCGGGGTTGAATCTGAGCTGCGGGTCGAACGCGCGCTTCACGCGATGCTGCAACTCGAGATCCTGCTCGTCGAACTGGTAGGTCATCAAATCACGCTTCTCGAGGCCGACGCCGTGCTCGCCGGTCAGCACGCCGCCGACATCGACGCAAAGCCGCAGAATCTCGTTACCGAACTCCTCGGCGCGCTCGAGCTCGCCCGGCGCGTTCGCGTCGTACAAAATCAGCGGATGCAGATTGCCGTCGCCGGCGTGGAACACGTTGGCGACGCGCAGCCCGTGCTTCTCGGACATCTCCGCCATTGCGCGGAGCACTTGCGGCAGCTTGCGCCGGGGGATCGTGCCGTCCATGCAGTAGTAGTCCGGACTGATGCGGCCCACGGCCGGAAACGCCGCCTTGCGGCCCGCCCAGAACGCCAGCCGCTCGGCCTCGTTCACCGATGCGCGGCAGCTGGTTGATCCTTCGTCCGTCGCGAACTGCTGCACCCGCGCGATGAGCAGATCGACCTCGGCCGCCGGACCATCGAGCTCGACGATCAGCAACGCCTCGACATCGAGCGGATACCCGACGCGGACGAACGCTTCCGCGGCATCTATGGCCGGGCGGTCCATCATCTCCATGCCGGCCGGCACGATTCCCTCCGCAATGATGCGGGCCACGCAGGCGCCCGCGTCCTCGACGGCCGCGAAGCCGATCAGCAGCGCGCGCGCTGTTTCCGGCCGCTTGAGGATGCGCACGGTGACCTCGGTCACGACGCCGATCAAACCCTCCGACCCGATCGTGAGGCCGAGCAGATCGTAGTGGCCGCTGTCCACGTGCCGGCCGCCGAGCCGTACGATCTCGCCCTCCGGCGTGACCAGCTCGACGCCGAGCACATTGTTCGTCGTCAGCCCGTACTTTAAGCAGTGCACGCCGCCCGAGTTCTCTGCGACGTTGCCGCCGATCGTGCACGCGATCTGGCTCGAAGGATCCGGCGCGTAGTAGAAGCCGTTTTCCGCGACCGCTTGGCTGATCGCGAGATTGGTCACACCGCTCTGCGCCACAACGCAGCGATTCGTATAGTCGATATCGAGAATGCGATTGAACTTGCCGAGGCCCACGACGATCGCATCCGCCGCCGGGATCGCCCCTCCCGACAGCGACGTGCCGGCACCGCGGGGCACCACGTTGACGCCTTCGGCATGCGCGTAGCGAAGAATCTCGGCGACCTCAGCCGTGGTTTCCGGCAGGGTGACCACGAGTGGGCGTTGCCGGTATGCCGTCAGCGCGTCCGTCTCATAGGCGGCGAGGCGCAGTGGCTCATCGATGACCTGCTCGGGGCCGAGCATCGCTCGTAGGGCGCGCACGATCTCGTCGCGGCGGGCCAGCAGGGTCGGGTTGGGTTCGGGCAAGCAAATCATGGTGCGCGACATTTAACACGATCGGGTCGCGGCTAGCGAGCCGCGTCCGGCGGCACGAAGACCTCGAGCGTCATGTCGACACTCGGAGCTGCCGCGCCAGCGGCGGACTCGGCGGCGCCGTTGGGTTCCGTCGGCGGGGGCTCCGCGCCCACAGCGGACGTCCGCACGACGACGGGCTCGATCGCGATGCGGTCCGGCTCGACGCCGAGCGCCGCGAGGCCGTCGGCGATCGCGCGGGCGCGAAAGCGGCCGAGGCGCTCGATGCTGGCGGCCGGAATCGTCTCGTTGGCGACCAGCGCATCGAACAGAGCGCGGTAGTACGCCGCGCGCTCGCCTTCGGCGATGCGGCCGTCCGGCGCGCGAGTGAAATACGATGCGATCGTCTCGCGCCGCTCCGCGCTCAGACGTTCGCCGGCAAACTCATCGAGCACATCGCGATGGCGCGGCGACGTGAAATCCACCGGCAAGGACCGCGCCGTGCGCGTCGGACCGGTGGTCGCGAGTGTCACATGCTGCTCGATCTGCTGCGCCGCGAGCGCGTGCAGATCGAGCGCCGGATCGGCCACGCCGGGCACGCGTAAGCCGATTCGAGGACGCGCGTGCAGGGCTTCGGCGAGCGGGTCGAGCACTTCGGCGTCGCGCGGCGCAGCCTGCCCGGGCGGGAACGATACCGTCTCGAGCGCGGCGCCATCGATCCCGAGTGCATCCCCGAGGGCGGCAAATGGGGCAGCCGCAATCGTCTCGAGCCGATCCGCGACGCCGGCGGCAAGCATCGCCGCGATGCCGCCGTCCTCGAACGCCTCCAGGGACGCGCGCAGATCGACAGCGGTTTGCGCGACGCCGTGCGCGCCCTCGAGCAGCGCGAGCGCGAGAGTCACATCGGCCGAGCCTTCCAGAGGCTCGACCGCAATGCCGCGTGCGCCGAGCAGCGCCGTGCCCTCGACGCCGTCCGCAGCGACGCGATAGTCAAGCGCGGCGTCGACCCGCCCGCCGTCGAGGCGGTAACCGGCGAAGCGTTGCGCGTGCGCGGCAAAAAGGCTGGCGGGCATATTCTGCAGCTCGATGGTCACGTCGCGGCCGCGCGCGTCGTCGAGCTCGGCACGAACGTGCAGGCTGCCGGGCTCCTCGCCGTCCCCGGCGGCCACCTCCGCCGCGACCTCGGGTGACGCGAGCTCGAGCACGCGTCTGCTGTGCGCCGGCCGGCGCAGCTGCAGAACGGCATCGCGCAGTGTCAGCCGCGCGGCTCGTAAGCCGCGGTCCGAATCGGCGCCCGAAGGGACGCCGCCAAGCACCGCCTCCTGCAGCTCGGCATCGCCCGTGATCCGGGCGGCGCCGGGGCCGAGCGCTGCGGCGCCGGTCACTTCGATGCGCGCCGCCGCCAGCGCGCCGTCCGACCAGTCGATCGCCGCGCCGATACCGCGCATGCTCATGTTTTCGAGCTGCAGCGCCGCCGGCTCGCTGCGCCACTCGAAATCCGCTGCGCCGCTGACCGTGCCGGCAAGCGACATGGACATGAGCAAGCGCTGCGCGAGCGCTTGCGGATCGACGCTGTCGAAAACCGCGCGCCCGCTTGCCGTGAAGGGCCGCAGCGCAGCGTCGCCGTTGAGAGTCGCGACGCCGCCGAGCGCATCGCGCACGTCGATATCGAAGCGAGCCAGCGCGTTTGCGGTGCTGTCTGCGCCGCGCACACGGATCGTGACGCCGTCGACCACGATCGGCACGCCGGCGTCGTCTAGCCACTCGATGCGCCCGTCCGTGATCGTCGCGCGCGAGATTCGGAACGCGGCCGGGACGCCCGGACTGCGCAGCGGCGTCACGGTCTGCACCCGCACGCGCGGCGCCGCAACGACGAGGGCATCGAGCGCGACGCTGCGGCCGAACAAGGCCGCGATGCCGAAATCGAGCACCACGCGCTCGGCCGCGACGGACAGGCCCGGGCCTTCGACCTCGAGCTCACGCAGCGTGACGGTCAGCGTGAACGGATTGACCGAGATGCGCTCTGCCGCCGCACGGCGATCGGCTTCCGCCGCCGCCCACGCGTTCAACGCTTGGCCGACCGCGAGCGGCACGACGACCCATGAGCTCATGACAAACGCGACAACGCCGATCGCAGCCGTCGTGGCGGCGAGTCTCGCCCGGCGCCGCTGCCCTAGGCGTCCGGCCGCGCGCCGCATCCGCACGTACAGACGAGCGGCCGCCGTGCCTCTGTGCAACGCTCCGTTCATCGCATCGCCCGATGCCTATTCGGCACCCAAGTTCCCACTTTGCGTTGCCTCCGTCAAAGGTATATCGTGAAACGCGATGATGCCGTTCGCTTTTTGATGCGAGACGAGGCGTCTTGCCGAGCCGGCATCCGGAGAGAGCCCATGAGCCGTCCCGTCCTCGCGGCGGCCGTGGTCGCGGCCGCGGTCGTCCTGGTCTTCGCGCTGCTCTTCCTATTCCCGCCGACGGACACGCCGGACGAGCGTTTCGTGACGGATGCCGAGCGCGGCCAAACGGCTCGCGAAACCATCGCGAATCTTCGCAGCAGCAGTGCGGACGGGGGCTCGAGCGTCGGCGACGCGTTCGCCCAGGCCGAGACCCATCGCGAAGCCGGTGAGCTCGCTGATGCGCAGCTGCTCTACTTCTACGCAGCGCGCAATGGGCACCCGCAGGCCGCGTTCCGGCTCGCCACCTCGTACGACCCGCTGCACCATGACGCGGCGGCGAGCCTGCTGCAACGCCCCGACCCGTTCCAGGCCTTCAGGTACTACCGGCAAGCGCTCGAAGGCGGCGTCACCGACGCCGACGCCCGGCTCGACGCGTTGCACGCCTGGGCCGAGCGCGAGGCTCCAGTCAACGCCGAGGCCGAACGCCTCCTGCTGCAATGGAATTGACGACGATGCGCGTATTCTCAGCCAGATTGAAGCTCGCCGCCCTCGCACTCGCCGCGCTCGCGGCCTTCGCCGGCGCCGCACAGGCGCAGCAAAACCGGCCTTTGACCGTCGAAGGCAAGCGCGCGCTCTACCAGCGGGTCATTGCCGTGCCGGGCGCGATGCTGCTCGATGCCCCCGCGGCGTCCCGAGCGTTCGCACAGCCCGTTACGCCCTTCACAGTGTTCTACGTCTATGACCGAGAGGACGTCGACGGGCGCACTTACGTGCAGGTCGGCATCGATAGCTCGGGCCGGCGCGACGGCTGGCTGCCGGGCGAGCAGGCGATCGACTGGCAGCAGACGCTCACCGTCGGCTTCAAGGATCCGCAGCAGCAGCCGCGCGTGCTGCTGTTCAATCAGCGCGATGCGCTGCGTGCGATTGCCGATGCAAACGACGCCGCACGCTACGAATCACTGCGCGAGCAGGCCATCGCCGGCGGCGTGCGCGATACGCCAGTCGCCGCCATCCAGCCCGAGGGCTTCATCGACATTCGCCGCAACTTCTATTTGGTGCCGATCCTGAGCCATGAGGACGTGCTCGTAGGCGATTACCAGGCGCGGCTACTGCGCGTCGCCAGTGTGCCAATGCGCGATCCCGCGCCCGAAGATGATCCCTATCGGGCCGGCATCGTGTTCGTCATCGACACGACGCAATCGATGCGGCCCTATATCGATCGCACCCGCGAGATCATGCGCGACGTCTATGCGCAGATCGACGCGGCGGGGCTCGCGGATAAAGTAGCGTATGGGCTCGTCGGTTTCCGCGACAGCACTGCAGCGGTGCCGGCGCTCGAGTACGAGGCGCGGGTATTCGCCGACCTGATCGGCAGCGGTGATGAGTTCTTGTCGCAGGTGGCGGCGGTCGACGCCACGAACGTATCCAGCCAGGGCTTCAACGAGGATGTCTATGCCGGCGTCTCTGTGGCTTTAGAATCAATCAATTGGGCCGATTACTTCGCTCGATATATCATCTTGATCACCGATGCCGGCCCGCGGCTCGGAGACGACCCGCTCGGCACGACCGGGCTCGACACGGGCGAGCTCGCCGCGCAGCTCGCGGATCGCGGCATCGCCCTCTGGTCGATCCACCTGAAAACCGACATCGGCCGCGACGAGCACGCCTTCGCCGAGCGCGAGTTTCGCCAGCTCTCCACGGTCTCCGACATCGGCTCGTTCTACTACCCGATCGAGGCAGGCAACGTCGACGATTTCGGCAACGCGCTGCGCGCGATGATGCGCCAGCTGACAGCTCAGGTCGGCGCCGCGGCCCAAGGCTTTCAGCCGCTGCAGGGCACGTCCGCCATCGCCATCCCCGACGACGGCAGCGAGCTCGCCACCTTCCAGCGAATGGTCGCGCGGCTCGGCTATGCGCTGCGCATGGACTACCTGCAGCAGGCCGGGGACGACGGCGGCGCCCCGGCATTGTTCGACGCGTGGATGCTCGACCGCGACTTCGCGAACCCGGCCGAGCGCGCGATCGACGTCCGCGTGCTGCTGACCCGCGATCAGCTGAGCGATCTGCACGAGGTGCTGCGGCGCGTCGTCGATCGCGCCGAGGAAGGCGCGCTCGCACCGCAGGGCTTCCTCGACGAGCTGCGCAGCCTCGCCGCAATCATCAGCCGCGATCCGGAGGCGGTTCAGGTCGCCGCCGGCAGCGGCGCGAGTCTCGCCGAGCTCGGTTATATGCGCGAGTACATCGAGGGGCTGCCGTACCAAAGCGAGGTCATGCACCTCGACCTCTCCGATTGGCAGCAATGGTCCGCGCAGCAGCAATTCGAATTCATCAACCAGCTGGACGGCAAGGTCGCGTACTATCGCGCGCTGCACGACAATGTCGATCTGTGGGTATCGCTCGACGGCGGCCCGGTCGACGGCGATTCCGTGTTTCCCCTGCTGCTGGAGGCCCTGCCCTGAGTGTCGACGCCGTCTTTATCCTGGAGAATGTGACCAAAATCTACCGGGCCGGCGGTATCGAATTCCGCTTGCGGGTCCCGAGCCTGCACATCCCCCGCGGCGCAAAGTTGGCCGTGATCGGCGAGAGCGGTTCCGGCAAGAGCACGCTCCTCGAGCTGCTCGCCATGATCCTGAAGCCGAGCGCTGCCGGCCGATTCTCGTTCACGCCCACCGCTGGAAAAACCCTCGACGTCGACGCGACCTGGCAGGCCGGCGATTCCGACCGGCTGAGCCGGTGGCGCAGCCGTCATATCGGCTATGTGCTGCAGCACGGCGGGCTGCTGCCTTACCTCACTGTTCGCGGCAACATCGAGCTGCCGCGGCGCCTTCTCGATCTTCCACTCGGCGGCGTCGCGGAGGAGCTTGCGCACCGGCTCGGCATTGGCCAGCAGCTCGATAAGCTGCCCGCGACGCTGTCCGTCGGTCAGCGGCAACGTGCCGCCATCGCGCGGGCGTTGGCGCACGAGCCGCCGGTCGTGATCGCGGACGAGCCGACCGCCGCGATCGACCCGCATAACGCCGAACGGATCACCGCGCTGCTCGCACGGCTCACGCACGAGCTGCAAGTCACTCTGATCGTCGCGAGCCATGCGCAGGATCTAATGCGCAACGCCGGCTTCGCGTTGGTTTCGCATGAGATCGCGACCGCGGACGACGACTCGATGACCGTCACCGCGGGTCTCGCCGAGCCGATCGCGGCGTGACCTTCCGGTCGACCGTGGCGACGGGAGGACGACTTACGTGCGGCGAAGACTCACGAAGGACGGGCTGTCGGGCCGCGTCGCGATGCTGAAGAGCCTCGGCAGCGCGCGGACACGCCTCGTCGGGCAGCTCGCGCTCGACGATTATCGTCACGAGTGGGTGCTGTCCGGCTGCGCCGTGCTCGCGCTCGCCGCCGTGTTGATTCCCCTGCTCGTGCTGTTCGGCCTGCGCTACGGCCTGATTGCCAATCTGCTCGACCCGTTGATCGAGAACCCGCGTTACCGTGAAATCACGCCGATCACCAGCGGGTACTACACGCCGGAATGGTTCGCGACGATGCAGGCGCGCAGCGATGTCGAGTTCGTCGTGCCGCGCACGCGCTCGCTCGCGGCATCAATTCGTGTGCGGGTGCCCGACAGCGAGATCGGCCGGATTCTGGACGTCGAGCTGATTCCTTCCGGTCCGCGCGACCCGGTGCTCAGCGAGGCCCCGGTGCCGCCGGAAGGCTATCGAAGCGTGCTGTTGTCGACGACGGTCGCCGAGCGCCTCGGCGCTGCGGTCGGCACTCGGATCGAAGGGATCGTGACACGCACGCGGCAGGGCGGCATCGAAACCGAGCGGCTGCCGCTTGAAGTCGCCGGCGTCGCACCGCCGGCCGCCTTCGGCCGGGACGGCATGTTCGTATCCGGCGAGCTGCTCGTCGCGATCGAGGACTTTCTCGACGGCCGCGCGGTGCCGCAGCTCGGTTGGGGCGGCACGGCCCCGCGTGACGCGAACCGCGCCTTCGCGGGTTTCCGCATGTACGCGCGCGGCCTCGACGACGTGGCAACGCTGCGCGGCGAAATGCTGGCGCAGAATATCGACGTGCGCACGAGCGTTGCGGATATCTCGTTGGTGCGCACCCTCGATCGCAACCTCGGTATCGTCTACTGGATCATCGCGACGATGGCGATCGTGGGCTATTGCCTGTCGTTCGCGACAAGTGTCTGGGCAAACGTCGATCGTAAGCGGCGCGAGTTCAGCGTGCTGCGGCTGACCGGATTTCGAACTCGCGACATCGTCTGGTTCCCGATCCTTCAGGCCGTATTCACGGCCGCGCTCGCGTGGGTGCTCGCGTGCGTCGCTTACTTTTTGGTGCAGGGCGTGCTGAATGGGCTGTTCGCCGACAGCATCGGCGGGGGGGAGCCTGTCTGCCGCATTCGCGCGTGGCATCTTGGTTTCGCACTGCTAGTGACGCTCGTGGCGGCGGCGCTCGCGGCGGCAGCGGGGGGCCGCCGCGTCGCCCAGCTCGAACCGTCGATCGGGCTGCGCTGAAAGGCGTCCAGCGACACGCCGCGCCATGATTTTCTCGCGGCGGGCGTACGGCGCGCCGCCGTGGTCAGTCGTCGAGTTCCGGCCGATTGAGCTGCTCGCTCGGCCAAAAGCGCATGCCGCTCGCATCGATCTGCGCGATGACTCCGCCATCCGTCAGCCGATAGACTCGAATGCCGTCTGTGAACGGCTCCTCGACGGCCTCGCCGTCTCCGCCTGCCGCGGCGCGCGCGGACACTCTGCCGACCCAGCGGCCCGCGACGAACGAGTCGTAGCTGTCGGCATCCTCGAAGGCCATCACGAGCTTGTAGCTTTCGAATCCGCCGCCGAGCGCGAGACCGCCGGCGCCAAGGTGCATGAAGGTCATCGCGCTGGATTCCGTTTCACGCGCGACGCCGGTGCCGCCGGCGCCGGTCACGATCAGGCCGCCCCGGGTCGTGTCGAACACGGCGTGGCCATAGGCCTGCTCGACCAGGTCGGCGGCCGAGGGGTTCTCGCTCCGCAGCTGCTCGAGCGCCGCATCGGCCATCTGGACAAGCTCGTTGCGCCGCTCGGTGAGGGCCGTGACGTCGGCGACGAATTCCTCGATGTCGCGCGACGGCTCGTCGACGCGGGCGTCTCCCTGCCGAGGCGAGTCGTCCCCGTCCGGCAGCGTCTCCGGTGCGCCCCGCTCACTGGGTTCCTGGCCAACGGACACGCCAGCCCCCAGCATCGCCGCCACGATCCCGCCGATCACCGCCGACCGGCGATTCCGCACGCGCTGTCTCATGCCAAACCTCCATTCCGCTCGTGTATCTCGGAGTGCAAGCGGCATGCCTACTTTCGGCGGCGAGGCTGCATCGACCCACACCAGCTTCAGAATGCCAAGCGGACTGCTTCCAAGGGCGAGCCGTATTCCGAGCTCACGGGTCCGCTGGACCACACTTGAGGTCTGACGTGTTCAACGGATGCGATCTTTAGCAAGCGTATGAGATCTTCGCGGGGGCGATTCTGCGAACAGTCGTCGTTGTGCTTCAAGCGGCGGTGGACACTAGATATCCGGAGCCTCCGATGCAGAAGCTACGTCCGTCATCGAGAAGTCCGCACCCTTGTACAGAAGCGGCAGCGCGCGAGTAGCCGCGAGCGCGTATGCAGCGCAGTCCCCGAAATTCAAGCTCGCAGCGTGCCGCCCTTTCCCGTACCGGTTAAAGGCATCACGAGCGATACCAGCCTGTTCCGCGTCGAACGGGACGACCTCGAGTTCCGCTATGGCGATGAAAGAATCGAGCCCGCGAGCACCGGCGGGACCGCGCCGGCTGACCGAGATGATGCCGGCCTCGAGAACCGAGACTGCCGAAATGAGGCGCTCCGCTGCCTGTTCCAACGCGCGTGCGAATCTTTCGGCTTCCGGCTCGAGCTGCAAGATTGCCAGCACGGCCGACGTATCGACGACCATCAGCCGGTCATCTCGTCATAGCCGAGAATCTCGTTGTCCGAACGCTCGTCGAGGATCGGCAACCGGGAATATTCCTCGCTGAGCGCCATCAGCCGCTCTGCAAGGCCGGGAGTTCGCGCTCTGCGTTTCTCGCGATCGAGCTCCGCCCTCAGGGCATCGATAATCACGGTCGTGATCGGCTGACGACGGCGCCGTGCCAGTTCCCGAGCGAGCCTGTCCGCTTCGTCACTCTTGATATTCAGCGGCATAGGCAGAATGTAGAAAAGGTTCTGCCTTCTTGCAAGCGCTCGTATCCCCACGCAAAAGGTGTGCGCGCTCCGGGACGACCTTCGGTCCAGCCCATGGCATGCTCCTTGCTGCGACATACGTCGCGCCTACCGGGAGGTCATCGTGCGTTTCGGACTCATCGGACTTGGCCGCATGGGCGGCAACATGACGCGGCGCCTGCGCGCGGCGTCGATCGATATCGTCGGCTTCGCTCGCGATCAGGAAGTCGTCAATGCGCTCGCCCACGAGTGGGGCATGATCCCGGCCGCGTCGCTCGACGAAGTCGTGGACGCACTCGCGCCACCGCGAGTCGTCTGGCTCATGCTACCCGCCGGCGACGTGACTCACGAATACATCGCAGCGCTCGCCGAGCGGCTACAGGCGGGAGACATCATCGTCGACGGGGCGAACTCGCACTACCGCGAATCCATCGAGCACGCCCGCCAGCTTGCCGCGCGCGATATCGAATTCATCGACGCCGGAGTCTCCGGCGGCGTGTGGGGGCTATCCGAGGGCTATACGTTGATGGTCGGCGGCCGCCCAAGCGCAATCGAGGTGATCGAGCCTCTGTTGCGCGCGCTGGCGCCCGCGCCGGACCGGGGCTGGATGCATTGCGGGCCGGCCGGGAGCGGCCATTTCGTCAAGATGGTGCACAACGGCATTGAGTACGGAATGATGCAGGCGTATGCGGAAGGCTTTTCGCTGCTCAAGGCGCACGACGACTTCGACTTCGACTTCGATGTCGCCGCCATCGCGGAGCTGTGGCGCCACGGCAGTGTCGTGCGCAGCTGGCTGCTCGATCTTACCGCGGACGTGCTGAAGGAGGATGCGGCGCTCGAGACGATCGCCCCGTACGTCGCCGACTCCGGCGAAGGCCGCTGGACGGCGATCGAGGCCATCGAGCGCGGCATTCCCGCGCCGGTGATTTCGACGGCCCTGATGATGCGCTTTGCGAGCCAAGGCCGGCTCGACTACGGTGCGCGACTGCTCGCGATGATGCGCAACCGCTTCGGCGGCCACGCCGTCCGAAGCGAGCCGGCGCCATGAGCCCGTGCCGCTTCGTGATTTTCGGCGCGACCGGCGACCTCGCGACGCGCAAGCTGCTGCCGGCGCTTTATGACCTCGACTGTAGAGAGCATCTCGGTGCAGACCTGCGTTTCTTCTCGGTCGGTCGGCGCGACTGGAACGACGAGCACTACCGGGAAACGCTGGCCGATACGCTGACGGAGCAGCGTCCCGACGCATCGGGCGACACGCTGCAAGCGTTCACGGAACGCTTCCGCTTCGTCCGCGGCGAGCACGGCGACGCGGCGCTTTACCGCCGGCTTGCGCAGGCGTTGGAGGGGAGCGACGGCGACGGCTGTAACAACGTCGTGTTCTATCTGGCAGTGCCGCCGAACGACTTCCCGCTGATCGTGCGTGAGCTCAATGAAGCCGGGCTGAACGGTCGATCGGGCCGAAACCGCATCATCGTCGAGAAGCCGTTCGGGCACGATTTGGCGAGCGCGCAGGCGTTGAACGAAGAGCTTCATCGACACTTCGAAGAGCAGCAGATCTATCGTATCGACCACTTCCTCGGCAAAGAGACGGTGCAGAACCTGCTGGTTCTACGTTTTGCGAACGCGGTGATCGAGCCGATCTGGAATCGCCATCACATTGACCACGTGCAGATTACGCTGGCCGAGACGCTCGGCATCGGTAGCCGCGCGGGCTATTTCGATCGGGCCGGCACGCTGCGCGACATGGTGCAGAACCATCTGCTGCAGGTGCTTGCCGTAGTCGCGATGGAGCCCCCTGCCACGCTCGACGCGGACGACATGCGCACAGAGAAGGAGAAAGTGCTCCGCACGATACGGCCCGTCGACCTCGCGTCGCTCGACACACAGGCGATCCGCGGCCAGTACACCGCAGGCAAGATCGACGGCGAAGCCGTGCCCGGATACCTCGAGGAGGAAGGCGTGCCGGACGGCTCGAAGACGGAAACTTACGTGGCGATGAAGCTGTTCATCGACAACTGGCGCTGGCGCGGCGTGCCTTTTTACTTGCAGACCGGCAAGCGCCTCGCTGAAGACGAATCCCACGTCGCGATTCGCTTTCGCGACGTGCCGCAGCAACTGTTCCGTGACACGGCCTCCGCGGGCCCCGCCCCGAACTGGCTGCTGTTGGCGCTCGAGCCGGAGGATAGGCTGCGGTTCGAGCTGCAGGCACGCGCGCCGGGCTTCGACATGACGCCGCGCACCCTCTCGTTCGACACTGCGCCCCGGAACGATCAAGAGCGCCGCCTCGGTCCGTATGCCACGCTGCTGCTCGACGTCATCGAAGGCGATCGAACCTTGTTCATTCGCATCGACGAGGTCGAGACAGCTTGGCGGATCGTCGAGCCGGTGCTCGAGCATTGGCGTCACACGGATGTGCCCCTTCATGACTATCGCGCCGGTTCGTGGGGACCGGCAGCCGCGGATACGCTGCTCGAGCGGCCGCACCACACTTGGCGGAGGCGTGTATGACGACACCTCATCTCGAATGGAATATCTATCCGGATCCGGAGCGCTTGGCCGATGCGCTCGCCGCCGCGATTGCGATTCGCGCGCAGGAATGCTTGACCCTGCGCGGGCGCTTTTCGATCGTGCTGACCGGCGGTGAGACGCCGAAGCTGCTGTACACGCGGCTCACAGCCATCGATACGGACTGGACGGGCTGGGAGATCTACTTCGGCGACGAACGCTGCCGACCGCATGGCGATGCCGAGCGCATCGATGCGATGGCGCGCGCGACGTGGCTCGACCACGTCCCCATTCCCGCCGAGAGCATCCATGCGATCCCCGGCGAGCTCGGCCCCGAGCGTGCCGCCGAAGCGTACCGGCGCGTGCTCAGCGGTGTCGACGAGTTCGACACGACGCTGCTCGGCCTCGGCGAGGACGGCCACGCCGCGAGCCTGTTTCCCGGACGTACCGAAGGTCGCGGCGCCGATGCGCCGGACGTCATTCCGGTGCGCGAATCGCCAAAGCCGCCTCCCGAGAGAGTGAGCCTCAGCGCGCGCCGGCTGCAAGCCGCGCGGCAAATGATCTTTCTCGTTGCAGGCCGCGGCAAGCGTGAGGCGATTGCCCGCCTCGCGCGCCTCGACCCCGCGATACCCGCCAGCGCAGTCGTGCCGACTGCAGGAGCGGAAATCTGGCTCGATGACGAGGCCGCCGGCGACATACGATCGGAGCTCCGTGCGACGGGTGGCTTGTAACGGCTGATCGAGCTCCACCGTCCCGTGCCATGACCATGCCGGCGAGCGGCAGCCGCCAGCGTGCGACGCACCGCCTGGTGCGAGCCGCCCTATTAGGCGGCGCGCTGTGCGGCGCGCCCGGCGCTGCGGGCGCACAAGCGCTTCAGCCGCTGATCAGCGGTTATGTCACGCTTACGAGCGACTACCGCCATCGCGGGCTCAGCGAGAGCGGCGGCCACGCGTCACTGCAGGCCGGTGCGGACTATCAGCATACGAGCGGCGCCTTTGCGGGCGTCTGGGCGGCGCGGATCGACTCCGCCTATCCCGCCGCTAGCGATTCGTCGACGCGCTTCAAGGTCGGCTATTACGCTGGCGTCAGCAGACGCGTCGCCCGCTGGTCCTGGAATGCCGCCGTCGTGCACTACGCCTATCCCGGGGCGCCGTACGATTACGACTACGACGAGCTCTCGGCAACAATCGGTTTTCGCGATCGCGTATTCGCTACCGCGGCGTACATCGACGGTCTCCTCGCGCGGGACACCGCCGCATTCTACCGCGAGGTCGGCACGGCATTTCCGATGCCGCTAAGGTTGGAGCTCGGCGCTACACTCGGGCGCCTCACGTCGTCCGATTCGAGACTTGAGTACACGCATTGGAACCTCGGTCTGTCGAGGGTTTTCCGGCAACGCTTCAGCGTTGACCTTCGTTATCACGACGGCAGCCGCTATATCGCGAACGCCATCGCAACGACCGATGCCGGCGCCTGGGTTTTCAGCGCGTCGTACGGTTTTCGGACGCCTTAGGGTGCTCCGCGGCAGTCGTCGGCACGGCCACCGCGGCAACGGACAAGCCGCAGATGCTCACATCCGCCAGCGCCGCGACAGCGTGACAAGCACTCACGGTCATCCCGCCTTGTCGCCGCACTAGCGACTGACGCAGCAGCTCGGCCGCACGCGCCATCGTGACGTCCGGCGACCGCTCGCGCAGCAAGGCGACGATACCGCTGAGGTGCGCGGCCGCAAGGCTGGTGCCGGACAAAATGGCGTAGCCGCCGCCCGGGATCGTCGTCAGAATTTCCTCTGCCGGGGCAGGCAACGCAGACGGCGATGCCGCACGCATGTCCCCCGGCGCGCGCGCGCTCAGGATATTCGGCGACGATGCCGGAAACGATACGTCGACATCGCCCGCCGGCGGCATCGCACCGACCACGACCGCGCCGCGCACCGTCGCCTCGCGCACCAGGCGCTCGAGCAACGGGTCGGCCGGGCCGGCCAAGCTCAGGTTGATCACGTCGGAACGAATCGCGATCGCAATCTCGAGCGCCTGCGCGAGCGTGAAGCTCGAGCAAGCCGCGCGTACCGGCTCGTCAGCCGCCGGCCAGCACGCGCGCAGCGCCGCAACCTCCACGTCGGGCGCAATACCGAAGATCCCTTCCTCGTTGTTTGCCGCCGACGCGATCACGCCCGCTACCGCCGTGCCGTGCACCTCAGCTGCCGCGCCGCGCCCGCGCGGCTCGACGACATCACGTTGGAACGTTACGCGGCCGGCCAGCTCGGGATGATCGGCATCGATACCGGAATCGATGACTGCAACGCGCACGCCGCGGCCCGTCGCGAGCGTATGCGCGAGCTCGACACCGAGGTCGAGCGCCGCAGGCTGCAGGTCGGCGTACGGATCGTTGTAGCGGCTACCGAATGTTTGAAACACATTCATTGACTGCGCGAGGTCGACGCGAGGATCCGCCTGCAAGCGCTCGAGCACGGCCTCGATATCGAGTCCGTCGGGCACGACGAAGACCTCGCAGTACAGGTCCAAAGAGCGAATCGACCAACCTTCTTTGCGCTGTAGACCATGCTCCCTGGCGAGCTGATCGAGCACGCGATCGACCTCGGGCAGCGGCCCGCCGTAGCCGCGGCGGCGCAAGTAGCGGGAATCGAGCGGACCCGTCAGCCCGATCGCGGCGTCCGCCGGTTGCGCGACTGTCAGCAGCAGCTCGCGTGCGAAGTCGTTGCTCGCGGTGGGCGTCAGCGTGGTTGCGCAGCCGGCGAGCAGCAGCAAGGCAATGCCCGCGAGCACGCCGTTGCGCCGCACTTCAGCGGCTGAGCTCATGGCGGCGGTGCGAAGGTTGGCGCCGCGAATCGCACGCGCTCGTCGTCGAGCAGGCGCTGCACGACGTGATCGAGCTCCGCAGCGGTTTCGGCTGGCACGCGTAAGGTATAACGCCCGAGGCCGGTGCTGGGACCCGCAACGATTTCGCCGCCGATCTCCTCGAGCAATGCGCGCAGCGCGGTTTCGCGTACATTGCCGGCAAAGATCACGTCGACGAGCGCGTCGTCGCCGGCTGCCTGCGTTAGCGTGCCGAACTCGGCCCGCTGCACCGGCGAGCCGGCGTCGCGCATGCTGACCGCCAGCATCAAGCCAACGGCGGCTATCGCGGCGGCCGCCGCCAATGCCCA
This sequence comes from uncultured Gammaproteobacteria bacterium, assembly GCA_964518995.1. Classification (GTDB taxonomy): domain Bacteria; phylum Pseudomonadota; class Gammaproteobacteria; order Steroidobacterales; family Rariloculaceae; genus ZC4RG20. The sequence continues at coordinate 3,167 of CAZFJU010000046.1, read as the reverse complement.
CGTCATGCGGCGGCCGTCCGCCGAGCCCCGGCGCGGTGCGCCATCAAGCCGCGCTCGCAGCCGCGCAAAGCTCGCGTCCGCAGACAGCGGCACCGCCGGTTGTCGCTGCATCAACAGGTGAATCTTGCTCTGCTCTGCAAGCTCTGCGCGACACGTCAGGCAATGCCGCACGTGTCGCTCGACTTGCGCGCGTTCGTCCCCGTCGAGCGTGCCGTTTGCGAGCCACGGCAAGAGTGCCGCGGCCTGCTCGTGGTCGAACGGCTCCGTGATCATCGCAGCTCGTCCCGACCCAAGCGCGGCAACGATATGCGAAGCTTCGCACGCGCATGGAACATCCGCGTCTTCACCGTGTTTACCGGACAGTTGATGATGCGTGCGATCTCCTCGTACGCGCAGCCGAAGTAGTACGTCAGCTCGACCACCGCGCGTTGCTCCGGCGGCAACGCCTGCAGGGCGGTGAACAGCCAGTCTTCGAGCTCTGCCTCCTCCGTGGGTACCTCGGCGACGCCCGCGCGTTCAATCGCGACATCGAAGTCGGCCGCCGCAAAACGTCCGCGCCAGCGGCGATCGCGCTGCGCGAGCTTCATCGCCTTGCGGTACGCGATGCCCATGATCCAGGTTCTGACCTTCGACCGGGCTTCGAAAGCTTGCGCGTCCTGCCAGACGACCCACATCACGTCATTGACCGTCTCTTCGGCAAGCTCGAGCCGGTTGGTGATGCGATACGTAAACCGCAGCAGCGGCGGATAGTACTTACGGTAAAGCTCGTGCAATGCGCCGCGGTCGCCGCGACAAATGCGCTCGAGCAGAGCGCGATCCAGCGCATCCTCCTCGGCCCCGCCGGGCGCAAGATATGCCGGCGAATTCGCACGTTGCTCGAAAGCCATGACGAGTTCCCGATCGGAAGGCTCTCGCGGAGAGTCTACGGCGTTGCGAGTTTTTTTTCTCGCATTGAACTTCTGCGGCGTAGGCACGGCACTCAGCAGCGACGATCCGTTGGAGACACCCCGATGAACGACTCTGCGCCGCGACCTCTCCGCTCTCGCGTTGAAAGCTGTTATCGCGATCGTCCTGCGCGCAATCTTTCGCACCGCGTCGTCGCCGCCGTCCAGATCGTCGGCCTCGGCTGCGTGCTGGCCGCGACCGCTGCATGCGGATCCGGCAGCGGCGCGAGCGCGCCGCCCGGCAATGGAGGCGGTGGCGGCGGGGGCGGCAATAGCGGTGGGGGCGGCAACCCGCCGGCGCTGCAACCGAGCTTCGCGTCGATTCAGCAGAACGTGTTCACGCCGCTATGCACGGGTTGTCACAGCGGCGCCACGGCGCCGCAAGGCTTGCGGCTCGACGAGGCCAGCAGCTACGGGCTTCTCGTCGGCGTCCCGAGCGCACAGCAGCCGTCGATTCGTCGAGTCGCGCCCGGCGAGCCGCGCAACAGCTATCTGATTCACAAGCTCGAGGGCACCGCCGCGGTCGGCGCCCGCATGCCGTTGAACGGCACACCGCTGGCGCCGGCGGATATCGACGTCATCCGCCAGTGGATAACGGACGGCGCACAGCCCCCGACGCCGCCGCAGCCGCCCAGTGCGCCGCTTCGCGTCACATCGCTGTCGCCGCTGCCAGAGACGACGCTCGAGACCTTCCCGGCAGCGATTATCGCGGTTTTCGATCGTGAGCTCGATGCGACCTCGATTACGGCCGACACGTTCACGCTGACGGCGAGCGGCGGCGACGGCACCTTCGACGACGGCAACGAGCTTGCCGTGACGGCGGCCTCCGTGGGCGTCGGCGTCGCGCAGAACCCGCCGACCTCGGCAGTCATGGACCTGAACGGCGTCACTGCGAGCGACGATACCTATCGCGTGCGGCTCGCCGGCGAAGGCCCGGTGGCGATCCTCGACCTTGACAGCAACGCGCTCGACGGCGAGTTTGCCGGCGCGTTCCCTTCCGGCGACGGCACTCAGGGCGGCGACTTCATCGCGAGCTTCATCGTCGCGGCACCGCCGCCGGGCATCCAGCCGAGCATAGAGTCGATTCAGACGAACGTGTTGACGCCGCGTTGCTCGGGTTGCCACACCGGCCCGGCGTCACAGCCACTGCCCGCCGGCCTCGATCTCTCGAACGCCGACGCGAGCTTCGCGAGCCTCGTCGGCGTCGCGAGCCTGGAGCAGCCGATGGTGCTGCGGGTCGCGGCCGGCGATCCGGCCGCGAGCTATCTCGTCCACAAGATCGAGGGCACAGCGGCCGTCGGCGGGCGCATGCCGCTCTTTTCAGATCCGTTGGAGCCGGACGCGATCACCGCGATCCGCGAATGGATTTCACTGGGCGCTGTGCGCTGAATGGGGATCGTCATGAAAGCATTGCTCGTCGGGATCTCGCTCGTTGGCTTTTCGGCCGCGTATGCGCCGGCTGCCTACGCGGAGCCCTATCTCGGGGTTCAAACTGGCCTCAAATGCGTCACCTGCCACGTCAACCCCTCGGGCGGCGGCATGCGCACCGTCTTCGGACATGCATGGGCTCGTAACGAGCTCGCCGCCCGAATCGTGGCCGCGGGGGACGCGGACCCTGCAGACGCCGGCTGGACCGGCGAGGTGCAGCGCTATCTCGCGGTCGGCGGCAATGTCCGTACCCACCTCCGCTACGAGGACACTCCCGGGACCGAGGCGGAATCGGAGTTCGCGATCTCGCGCGCGGCCGTTTATGCCGCATTGCATGCGATTCCGGGTTTGCTGACGCTCTATCTGGATCAGCAGGTTGCGCCCGGCGGCAGCGTGACGCGGGAAGCGTACGCGCTCATCACGCCCTCGAACGGCCGCTATACGCTCAAGGCCGGCAAGCTGTTCTTGCCGCATGGCCTCCGCCTGCAGGACGATACAGCGTTCGTCCGGCAACTGACTGGCATCAACTTCGATACGCCTGATCACGGCGTCGAGCTTGGGCTCGAGCTGCCGCGCTGGTCGGCACAGCTTGCAGTGACGAACGGCACCGCCGGCGGCAGCGAAAGCGACTCGACGAAGCAGACGTCACTGCGCGCGAGCTATGTCGCCTCGCGCTGGCGCGCGGGCGCGAGCTATAACTTCAACAATGCCGATCTCGGCGATCGGGAGATCGCCGGCGTTCACATGGGCCTTCGCACCGGCCCTATCGCGTGGCTCGCGGAGGTGAATTTCTTG
>CAZFJU010000045.1:0-23320 GCA_964518995.1 uncultured Gammaproteobacteria bacterium | reverse complement strand
GCGCCGCGCAGGCCGAGCATCCCGGCGTGGCAGTGGCTCTTCTCGAGCCACGGCGCATAGATGCGATGATGCGCGGCGGCGGAGCCGAAATCCCACAGATGCGGCGATTCGTCGGCGGCCAGCAGCGCAAAACGACACATTTTGTCGCGCGACCACTCGCCGATATTAGTGCTCGTGATGTAGCGGATGTTGTTCGCGTCGAACGTCAGAATCGCGCCCAGATCCGAGTTCTTGAGCGCTTGCCGTGTGCGCGAGAGTCGATAGCGGTGCAGCCGGCGGAAATCGATGCGCTCTTCGAAATCGACGGCCATCGTGCCGGGCGCGTAAATCGCACGCGACCAGTCGTGACGCGGGTCGATATCCGCATCGGCAATGATCTTCGGCTCTGAAAGCTTGGCGACCATAAAACTCTCCTGATCGAAACTGGGGAAGGGCTGCGTTGCGCCGCAGACGGCCACATCGGCCCCATCGAATCAGTCGATTCTACCGCACTCGCTCATATTTCTCACGGCAGAGCCGTCCGCTCCGCGGGATGGAGTGCATCCAGAGCGGTCGGTACAGGTGCCTGGCGCGCCGCTACGGGTGCGCGCCATTGCCGGTCCACCGCCGCTCGGTGCGGGACCTCTCGAGCTCACGCGCCGCGGCATCATGCGGAGGCTTGCCCGTCTCGAGATAGGTCTTCATGCGCAGCAGATCGCCGTCCATCTGCCGCTTCGGGTCGAGACCGAGCAGCGATGCCAGGCCGTGTCCGGCTGCGCCGCCGACCGGTGTATAGACCAGCTTGACATCGGCGGTGGTCGAGCCGTCGTCGTTGTCGTAGAACGTGACCTGGCCGGCGTGACGAATGACCGCGCCGTCCTCGGTATGCCATGCGAGCCGGCGGTTCTCGTCGCGCTCCGTCACGACCGAGTCGAACGAAAATTCGACGCCGCGCTGCGCCTGGATCCGCCAACGCCACCGCTCACGCCCATCGCCGTGGTCACCGAGCCGGCGTACGTGCGCGACATGCTTCATGAACATCGGCAGGCGCTCGAAGTCGCTCCACATGCGATAGACCGTTTCAATCGGCGCTTGAATCCGAATGCTCTTCTGAACGTTCACGGCGAAGCCGTGCTCGCCGATACCAAACAGGCGGCGTAGATCGAGGTTCGTCAACGCGCGCCCGAGCAGGGCGACGCCGGCCGCGCTGACGAGCGTGCCGCCGCGCCGGACGCGGCCAAGCCCCCACAGCGTGACCGCTGCGCCGGCGAGCCCCCCGATCGCACGCGCGGTCGGCGACCAATTCTCCTGCATGAAAGGCGACCGTTTGCTCGCTCGCGGCCGCGGCTGCCCCTGCAGGCCCGGAATGCGGCCCGGCTCGGCATGCACGTCGAGCTCATCCTCGATGCCGCGCACGCCGCGCACGTCGCGGACACAGTCGAGCAACATATGCACTTCCGCGGCCAGAACCGGCCCCGCCAAGGTCACGATCCCATCGTTCGCTTCCACATGTATCGATGCGGGGTGGGTGACGACCCGCCCGAGCGCGGCCCGGACCCGATCCTCGAGCACGGCGTCCTGCGCCGGCGTGGAATCGAAGCGTGCACGCACGAGTGCTGTCGTGCCCAACGTGCGGTTGCGGAGGTCGCGTTTGACGACTCCGATTCCCTGTTTGGCGCGGTGAGTCGTACGTACCATTCGGTCCCGGGCGAGCGCCCGCCGGTAACGTCCGCGCGCGGGATCGAAGTAATACATCGCCGCGGCGCCCATCGTCGCGCTAAGCAGGGTCAGCAGTGGGTTCTTCATGCTCGCCTCCTGTCGATGAAGGCGAACCGGCGCGTGTATGCCGGCCGCGGCACGGCCGCAGCCGCGCCGATCCGCCGCGGTGCAAGTTCTGCTAAAGCAAGAGTCGGGCCGAAATGGAGGTCTCTCTGCGCAGAAGGGCAGAGCGCGCGGCGGCTGCGGGTTGCGTCAGGACAAGCGCGCGCGATCGTGCGGCAACGAAAAGTCGACGTCCGGGCCGATCGGGACGATACCGTGCGGGTTGATCGTCGGATGGCTGCCGTAGTAGTGGGCTTTGATGATGGGCAGATTGACGGTTTCGGCGATACCGGGCATCTGGTAGAGGTCGCGCAGGTACCCCGAAAGAGGCGGATAATCGACGATGCGCCGCCGATTGCACTTGAAGTGCCCGTGGTACACGGGGTCGAAGCGCACCAGCGTCGTGAATAGCCGCCAATCGGCTTCCGTCAGCGTCGAGCCGGTGAGGTAGCGGCGATCCGCAAGCCGCGCGTCGAGGGAATCCAGCGCCTCGAAAACGGCTACCGCGGCTTCCTCGTAGGCTTCCTGAGTGGTCGCGAAACCGGCCTTGTAAACGCCGTTGTTAATGTTGGGATAGATGAAATCGTTCAGCTCATCGATGGCCGGGCGGAGCGCTTCGGGATAGAAATCGACGTCGTTGCCGCCCACGTCATCGAATGCGGAGTTCAGCATCCGCATGATGTCGGCCGATTCGTTCGATACGATCGTGCGCTCGGCTTTGTCCCACAGCAGCGGCACGGTCGCGCGGCCGGAGTAATGCGGGTCGGCGATCACATACAGCTCGTACAGACAGGTGACGCCATACACCGAGTCCGGTATCACGCCGTCCCCGGGGTGGAACGTCCAGCCCTCTGCGCCCATGTGGGCATTGACGGCCGAGATGTCGATCAACGGCTCGAGGCCCTTGAGCTTGCGCATGATCAGCGTCCGATGCGCCCACGGGCATGCCCACGAGATATAAAGATGGTAGCGGCCGGGCTCGGCCTTGAAGCCGGCCCTGCCGGTCGGTCCCGCAGCACCGTCTGGAGTGATCCAGCTCCGAAATTGCGATTCGCTGCGCACGAACCGCCCGCGCGACGCGTCGGTGTCGTACCAGACGTCGTGCCACTGGCCATCTACGAGCATACCCATGGCGACGTACCTTGCGCCAACGTCTCGAGCGGGTCAACTCGGTCGTTTACATGCCGACGCGCGCTCGGTTCAAGTCCCGTATCGATCGTGCTACTGTCGTCGCCCGCATCGAACGCTGCGGCGTCTCGGGGGAGCATTGGGAGCATCACAAACGGCACGCTTCAACGTCCGGGCGTGGCTCGTCGCCATGCGCGCCGCGCTGTGCGTCGGCGTCGCCATGACGTGCGCGCCCGCGGTCAGCGCCGAACCTCCAGAAATCATTCGTATGACGGCGGCGTCGAGCCACACCACGGGGCTACCCTGGGTCGGCAGCGTCGATGATCTGCGCGGCCGCAAGATTCTCACGCCCGGGCCGACCGCGGCATGGCTCGAGGGCACCGGGGCGGTGGCGGTCGACGGCGGTCTAACGACTTACTACACGCAGATTCAGACGGGCGTTGCAGACGGTGTGCTGACGATCCTCACCGGCGCACCGCCGTATCGAATCCACGAGGTGGCGCGGTACATCACGCTCGTCGGCATCGGCGCGCAGCTGACGGGCGGTATCTCGATCAATCTCGACACGTGGCGAGCGCTGCCCGAGCCGGTCCAGCAGATTCTCGCCGAGCTCAGCCATGAGTACAGCGCGGGTATCGCCGCCGAGCTCGATGCGCGCTATCAGCGTGCGCTCGATCAGATGCAGGCGGAAGGCGCCATCGTCTACGAGTTCCCGTCTACGAGTTCCCGCTCGAGGAGCGGCTGAAATGGCTCGACGGCATGCCGAACATTGCCGGGCAATGGGCGGACGCGACCGAGAAGCGCGGCTACCCGGCGAGAGCCGTGCTACAGCTCTATATGGACGCGATACAGGAGCGGGGCGGCGCGCCTCTGCGGGATTGGGACCGCCTGCCGTATCCCTGATGCCGGGCCGCCGATCCCGCCCCGCTTGCGGCTGACTACAGCCCCGATGCCGGGCGCATACCGGCGGCCTCGCGACCCGCGAACACGAACGAAACGACTTCAAGGCGGCTCGATGTACGTTTTGCAGCAGCGATCGACCTGGTCTCAAAGCGCGATGCGCGCATTCGATCGGCTCATTGTTCTGATGAACGGCGCGGGCGTCGTCTGGGTATTTGCGCTGACATTCCTGATCTGCGCAGACATTTTCGCGCGGGAGGCGCTCGACAGCCCGATTCGCGGCGTGACGGAAATCGTGTCGCTGTCGCTCGTCGCGAGCGTCTTTCTGCAGCTCCCCTTCGCGGTGCGCCGCGACCGCATCACCCGCGCCCAAATGCTGCTGGGCCGGCTCGATGCGAATGCGCCGGTCGTCGCCGGACGCTGGCGCATGGTGATGGCGGCCGCCGCCTGCGTCCTGTTTGCGCTGACCGCGGTCGGTGAATGGCCCGACATGGTGCGCGCGTTCATCACGCGCGAGTTCGCCGGCGTCGAAGGCCAGTTCAAGATCTCCGTATGGCCGATCAAAGCGATCATCGTGGTCGGCGCGCTCGTCGTCGCGATCGAATATCTTCGCGAGACGACGGCCGCCGCACCGACGGCCGACCTGCGTCCGCCGCGGCAGAGCGCGCGCGGGATCGCGTGGTTCACCGTGCTCGGGCCGGTAGCGATCGTCGTCGCCTCGGTGCTCGTGTGGCTGTTCGGTGCGGAGCCGCGGGCGATCGGCGGGCTGATGATCGCCGCCGTGCTGGTGCTGATCGCGCTCGGCATGCCGATCGCCATCGGCTTGCTGCTGACCGGTTTCTTCGGTCTGGTGTTGCTCAAGCACGACTTCGAGGTCGCGACCAAGACGCTCGCGTTGTCGGCAGAAGGCACGATTTCGGACTACGTCTTCGCAACCGTGCCGCTGTTCGTGCTGATGGGGCTGTTCGTCAATATCTCGGACATCGGCCGCGATGCCTTTCGCGCCGCGCAGTACTTCTTCGGCTGGATCATCGGCGGCCTCGGTGTCGCGACGGTCGTCGCCAACGCCATCTTCGCCTCGATCACCGGCATCTCCATCGCATCCGCGGCGATCTTCACCAAAATCGCCGTGCCCGAGATGGTGCGGCATGGCTACACGGCGCAGTTCGCCGTCGGGCTGACGGCGGGCTCGTCGGTTTTGGGAATGCTTCTGCCGCCCAGCCTGTTGCTGATCATCTATGGCGTGATTGCGGAGGTCTCGATCGGCAACCTGTTCATCGCGGCGATCATCCCCGGGATTCTGCTGGCCGTCATATTCGCGGTTGCAGTCGTCCTGATGGCGATTTTTTGGCCGCGCTTCGTCGGCGACGTGCGGCGCCGCAGCAACCGAGAGGACGCAGTCGAGCGCCCGGCGACTGGCGCCGTCGGCTTTGTCGATGCGGTGGTCGGGCTCTTCCCGGTGGTGTTGCTGATCCTGCTGGTTCTCGGCGGAATCTACGGCGGCCTCTTTTCGCCGACCGAGGCCGGCGCGGCCGGAGCGGCCGGCGCGATGGTGCTCGCGCTGGCCAAACGGCGCCTCGACATGCCGAAGCTGTGGGAAGTCATCCGCGAGACCGGGCAAGTCTCGGTGACCATCCTGTTCTTGATCATCGCCGCCGGCACGTTCAGCAAGATGTTGACCTTGACGGAGCTGCCGCAGGATATCGCGACCTTCCTCGGCGGTACCGGCCTCGGCATCTTCGGCTTCTTCGCGGTATACCTCGTGCTGCTGATCGCGCTCGGCTGCGTGCTCGACTCGACGTCGATCATGCTGATCGTGCTGCCGCTGGCGCTGCCCGTGGCCGGCGAGCTCGGCGTGAATCTCATCTGGTTCGGCATCATCACGGTCATCGGGATCGAGATCGGCTTGCTGACGCCCCCGCTCGGGTTATCCGCCTATGTCATCAAATCGAGTCTCGACGACCAAAGCATCTCGCTAGGGCAAATCTTCGCGGGCTCGTTCCCGTTCGTGCTGATCATGATTGTCGTGACTGTGCTGCTAATGGCCTTCCCGTGGCTGAGCCTCGCGCTGCTCGGGCGCTGACGCCGGCGCGGCTTCGCGACTATAGTAGTCCGCGATGTTGACCGCGCTTCCTCACGTCCGCTTCACGGCCGCTGCGGCCGCAGCGCTCCTCGGCGCCGCTGCAGGCCTTGGGGGCGGCGATGCCCGTGCGGAGGAGCCGTCGCTCGTCGAGACGATGACGGCATTGCTGGCTGCGCGCGCGGCGGACGGGCGCGCGAGCCTTGAGAGCGGCCTTGCCGGCCTGGAGCCGATCTGGCAGGGCGTCGGCGCTTCCACCGTCGCGGCGCTGATCGTCTCGTCGCGGGACGACGCGGTCGCCCGCGGCGTCGAGCGCATCCCGGAGCCGATACGTGCGGAGATCGGCGACTACGTGCCCCGCGAGGTGCTCGATACCGTTCGTTGGTGCGCCCAATGCGGCGGCGCGCTCTCCCTGCAGAGGGGGACATTTCGGCTCGGTATTGCGCCGGCGATCACGCTCGACCATGTCATCGTATTCGCGGAGCGCGAGGCGGCGCTGAGCGATCCCGCCCTATGGATCCATGAGTTCAAGCACGTCATGCAGTTCGCGGAGTGGGGCGTCGAGGGCTTCGCTGCCCGCTATGTCGAAGACTATTCTGCGGTCGAGCACGAAGCCGCCGAGTTTCGCTGGGAGTGGGTGCAGCGCACGGGCTGGCTCGAGCGGCGTAAGGATCGGCCACCAATGAGTTCCGAATGACAGTGAAAGCCAAGATCAAATGGGCGGCCGTTGCGGCGCTCGTCGCCTGTGCGGCGGCCCTGACCGCCTGGCCGCAATGGAGCACGCCGCCGGCGCCGAAGCTTTGGGGCGTCGAGGTCACAGCGACATATCCGCATGATCCGGCCGCATTTACGCAGGGCCTCGCATTTCACGACGGCCAGCTTTACGAAGGCACCGGGCAGTATGGCGGCTCGTCGATTCGACGGATTGCGCTGCCGAGCGGAGAAGTGGAGCAGATGCAGCCGTTGAGCGAGCTCTATTTCGGCGAAGGCATCACGATTTTCGACAACAAGCTCTATCAGCTGACCTGGGTGAATCAGGTCGGCTTCATCTACGACGTCGAAACCTTCGAGCGGTTGGGGACGTTTCGCTACGCGGGTGAAGGTTGGGGGCTGACGCATAACGGCAGGCACCTGATCATGAGCAACGGCTCGGAGCGGATCAGCTTTCTCGACCCCGAAAACTATGACGTCGTGCGCACGATCCGGGTCCGCTCGGAAGGCCGCCCCATCGTTCGCCTGAACGAGCTCGAGTGGGTCGATGGCGAGATCTGGGCCAATATCTGGTATCAGGATCAAATCGCGCGCATCGATCCGCGCAGCGGTGAGGTCGTCGGCTGGATCGATGCATCCACGATCTATCCCGCCTCGGAGCGCGGTTTCGAGGACGTCTTGAACGGCATCGCTTACGATCCGGCCGCAAACCGGGTGCTCCTCACCGGCAAGAACTGGCCGCTGCTTTATGAGGTCGAGCTGGTGCCGCGCTGAGCTGAAGAGGGCGTCGATCTACGCGCCCGATGGGTCGCGGCTGCGCGCCGCGCCGGGGTCGCACACCGTGCCATGCCCGGATCGCGGCTTTCCGGTATGATCGCCGCCTCAACGTCTACGTCAATCTCACCGCAAAGCGGAGCGAGTCGATGGGCTTTACGACAAAACAGGTTCATGCCGGCGTCGAACCGGATCCGGTCACCGGCGCGATTCTGACTCCGGTTTATCAGTCCACCACCTTCGTTCAGGACTCGGTCGACGAGTACCTCGCAAAAGGCTATTCGTATTCGCGCTCGGCGAATCCAACGGTCCGAGCGCTCGAGAAGAAACTCGCGATCCTGGAGGGCGGGGCAGACTGCACATGTTATGCAACGGGCATGGCGGCCATCCAGGCGGTGCTGCAGGCATGCCTCTCGGCCGGCGATCACGCGGTCGTCTCTGACGTGGCCTACGGCGGCACGTATCGGTTGTGCACTAAGGTGTTCAGCCGCTTCGGGGTCGAGTTCACGTTCGTCGATACGTCGAATCCGGACGCGGTGCGTGCTGCGGTTCGCGACAACACCCGTCTGATCCTGACCGAAACGCCCGCGAATCCGACGCTGAAGCTGACGGATATCGCCGCCGTATCGGCGATCGCGCGCGAGCGCGGCATTCCGCACGCGGTCGACAACACGTTTCTTACGCCGTACTACCAGCGGCCGCTCGAGCTTGGCGCGAACATCTCGGTGCATAGCACTACGAAATATTTCGACGGGCACAATGCCACTGTCGGCGGCGCGGTGATCGTCGACGAAAAATCGCTCGACGAGAAGATCCGCTTCATTCAGAACGCGAGCGGCGTGATCATGTCGCCGTGGGTGGCATGGCTTACGCTGCAGGGCACGAAGACGCTGTCCGTCCGAATCGAGCGTCAGTCGGCGAACGCGCAGTCGATCGCCGAATTTCTCGAGGCGCATCCGAAGGTCAAGCAGGTGCGCTATCCCGGGCTCGAGTCGTTCCCGCAGCATGCACTTGCAAAGAGCCAGGCCAGCGGTTTCGGCGCGCTGCTGTGGTTCGAGGTCGAAGGCGGCGTCACGGCCGGCAAGAAGCTGATGGATTCGGTCGAGCTCTGCACGCTGGCAGAGAATCTCGGCTCGGTCGAGACGCTGATCACGCATCCGGTCACGATGACGCATGCCGATGTCGAGGAAGCGGAGCGTCGACGTGTAGGTATCATCGACGGCCTCGTGAGGCTATCGGTCGGCCTGGAGGACGTGGAAGACCTCATCGACGATCTGCGGCAGGCGCTCGACGCCATCTGAACCGCCTCGATGCCGCAAGTCACTGCGATCAGTTTCTATCCGATCAAGTCTTGCGGCGGAATCGCCCTGCGGCACGCCGAGATCGGGCCGCGTGGGCTCGACGGCGATCGGCGTTATCTGCTGGTCGATGCGCAGGGCGTCTTTTTGACGCAGCGCCGGCACCCGCGGCTCGCGCTGGTGCGTGTCACCGAGCGAGCCGACGGCGGCTACCGGATCGAGGCGCCAGGTCTCGACGCGATCGATCTGCCGCGCGATTGGCCGGAGGGTCCCGCGGTGAGCGTGCGCATATGGCGCGACGACATCGAAGCGACCGAGCTGCCGAACGAGATCGGGGGCTGGTTCACGGAAGTGCTCGGCGGGCTGGCGTGCCGGGTCGTCTATCTTGCGGAGCATCAACATCGTGCCGTGCCTAATGAGGCTGCGGCTTTCGATGACGAGGTAGGCTTTGCGGACGCGGCGCCGCTGCTGCTGACCTCTGAGGCATCGTTGGCCGAGCTGAACGGTCGGCTGCCGGAGCCGATTTCGATGCGGCGCTTTCGGCCGAATCTCGTCGTCGACGGGGAGCGGCCGTTCGTCGAGGACGAGTGGCGGCATATTCGCATCGGCAGCGTCGAGCTCGAGGTCGCTTGGCCGAGCGCCCGTTGCCTGCTAACGACGGTTGACCCCGAAACCGGCGTCATGGATAGGGCCGGCGAGCCGCTGAAGACTTTGCGCTCATTTCGGCGCAGCCCGTCCGGTGTGCTCTTCGGCCAGAACGTGATTCCGCGGCGGCTCGGCGCGATCAGCGTCGGCCAGGAAGTCGAAATCTTGGATACCCGATGAAGAAAGATACGCGCGTCAATCATCCCGACGAGATCACGTTGCCGGCCGGCAATAAGCCGCTCGTGAGCCCGCTCCACCGCTCGGTCAAGTTCACTTATCCGTCGATTGCGGACTCGTTGAGTCCCGAGGCGCGGGCAGCGGGCTTCGAGTACACGCGAGATTCGAACCCGACTATCCGCGAGCTCGAGCTGCTCTGCGCGAGCTTGCAGGACCGCGACGATGCGATCGCGGTCGCCACGGGAATGGCGGCCGTCTGGCTGTGCCTGCTCGGCACGCTCGAGGCGGGTGCGCGCATCGTGATCTTCACGGAATCGTATCGGCCGACGCGGGTGGCGGTGCGCCGCTTCTTGCCGCGTTTCGGCGTCGAGTTCTCGATGGTCTCGATCCACGACGCGGATGCCATAGCCCGCGAGCTCGCGCGCCCCGAGACCAAGGTCGTGCTATTCGAATCGCCGACCAATCCGCTGCTGCACGTCGCCGATATCGGCGCGATCGTCGACGTCGCGAAACGCCACGACGTCATTACGATCCTCGACAACACCTTCGCTGGACTGCACAACCACGGGCAATTCGCCGTCGACTATTACGTGCACAGTCTAACGAAATATGCCAATGGACATGGCGATGCTATGGGCGGTGTCGTGATCGGCGACAAGGCCCGCATCAAGGCGCTGCGGCCACAGGCCGTGAACCTCGGCGCCACGATGGATCCGGCTGCCGCGTATCTGATGCTGCGCGGCCTGAAGACGTACGCGCTGCGTTTCGCCCGCCATTCCGCCAATGCGCTGGCGATCGCGCAGTTTCTGGCGGAGCGGCCGGAGGTCGAACGCGTGCACTACCCCGGGCTGCCGAGCCATCCAGGCCACGCGCTGGCGAAGCGGCAGATGGACGATTTCGGCGGCGTTCTGTGCTTCGACTTGCGCTCGGACGAAGCGGAAGCATGGCGGTTCATCGACTCGCTCGAGCTGTTCGCGACCACCGCGAGCCTCGGCTCCACGGATTCACTCGTGGCGCCGGCGAAGCTCTATGGTGCGGGAGACCTGACCGCTGAGGAGCTTGCGGGCTGCGGCATCGAACCCTCGACCGTGCGCCTTGCCGTCGGCATCGAGCATATCGACGACCTGATCGCCGACCTCACGCAAGCGTTCGCCCGCTGGCAGTGAAACGGGCGAAATTGGGGTCAGAGCCCTTTTTAGCCGGGGTGAATTGGGGTCAGAGCCCGTTTTGCCCGTGAAAATGGGGTCAGAGCCCTTTTAGCTCGAAGTTATTGCCCGGTCCGCGACAGCATGCTGGCGTACTACGTCGAGTGGCACATGCGAGAGGCTTGGCGCCCGTTGATGTTCGCCGACGAAGAGCAGCTCGCCAAGCAAACGCGATCCCGTCGCACCGGCAAAGCGATCGCGAGCCGCCGAACACAAAGCGGCCACAAAGACGCTCGAAAGAGGCGACCCTGCGAATAGCTTTGCGAGCTAATCGCCGAGCTCTCTACGGCAGTGCGTAACACCTGTCGCACTCCATCGAGTAGATCGGAATCGGTCACGTTCGAAGTGGTGACGACGCTCTATCCCACGCAACAGCGAGCGCTCGAGCTGATCGATCAGATCAGCGTGTAACCAGCACGCTGCACATCGATCTCACGCTATCTGCCTGGTGCCGCTAGCAAAATCGCTCGGGACAGCGTAGGTACTTCAGGCTAATAGGGCTCTGACCCCTATTTCGCTGACCCCTATTTTCGGTTTTCGTGGGCGAAATGCTGGCGGGCGCGGCCCATCGCCATCATCGGGAAATAGTGCCGGTACATGTTGTAGTTCAGCATGAAGCCGCGTTGCAGCTCGGTGCCCTGCTGGATCCGCTCGCGAAGCGCCGGATCGCGGAAGTCGAGCCGCGTGCCGAAGCCGTAGCCGGGGAAGCCGGTGCCGGTGTAGTACGGCTCGTCCCACGTGCCGTCGTGACGCTGCGTTTCGACGAGATACTCGAGGCCGGCGCGAATGGCCGTGTCGTATTCCCGCGCGCCTGTCGCGAGTAGCGCCATCAGCGCCCATGCTGTCTGCGAGGCCGTGCTCGGACCGCGGCCGCGAAGCCGGTCGTCCATGTACGATGCGCAAGTCTCGCCCCAGCCGCCGTCCTCGTTTTGATGAGCGACAAGCCAGCCGGCCGCGCGGCGCACATAGTCCTGCGACATGTCTTCGCCGAGCGCCGCAAGGGCGGGCAGCACGGCGCCGGTGCCGTACACGTGGTTGACGCCCCACCGGCCGAACCAGCTGCCGTCCATCTCCTGCTCGGAGCGCAGGAAGCGATACGCCCGCTCGAGCGCCGGATGCGAGCGATCGTAGCCAAGGTGGGCGAAAGCTTCGAGCACATGCGCCGTGACGTCCGCGGAAGGCGGATCGAGCGTCTCGCCAAAGTCGCAGAACGGGATCTTCGTGACGATCAGCTTATCGTTGTCCTTGTCGAATGCGGCCCAGCCGCCGTTGCTCGACTGCATCGCCAGCGTCCAGCCCACCGCCCGTTCGATCGCCGCCTTGACCCGCGGCTCGGCGCGGCGTGCCTTCGGCAAGCGGGCTAGCACGATCAGCGCGACTGCGGTGTCGTCGATATCGGGATAATGCAGATTCGCGCGCTCGAACGCCCAGCCGCTCGGGTCCGCGTGCTTGACCTTCTGCGCCCAGTCGCCCTGATAGCGAATCTCGTTATCGAGGCACCAGCTGAGGGCGCGCTCCATCGTCTCGTCGAGATCCCGCTCGCAATCCTGCATCGCGAGCAGCGATAGCAAAGTATCCCAAACCGGCGATTCGCTCGCCTGGATGTGCAGCGTGCCGTTGCGTTCATATGACCAGTGCTCGTCGAGCGCGGCGAGCCCGCGGGCCATGACGGGATGCGTGAGCGCATAGCCTTCGCTGTGCAGCGCCAACAGACTGTACACCCACGGGGGCTGAATGCCGCCCCAGCAGCCGTCTGCATCCTGATGGCGCAACACCCATTCGAGGCACGCCTTGACGGCCGCGTCCCGGAGCGGCGTCAGCCCGATGCGCTGATACAGGTGCATCAGGCGGTCGGTGGCGAGGAACAGCCGTTTTAGCGAGAAGAACGGCATGTTGCGCGGCAGCCGGTAGTCCATGGCCTCGCGGCCGCCCGGGAAGAGCTCGTCCAGGCGGCGGTCCGCCGGCAGCGGCTTCACCGTGCGGCGCGCGGACAGGACCGCGAGCGGCACCAGCGTCGCCCGTGCCCAGCTCGCGAAGTTGTAGATATTGAATGGAAACCACTTCGGGTTGGCGATGACTTCGGGCGGCAGATTCGGCGTCTGGTCCCAGGGCCACTCGTCGAGCAGCGCGAGCCAGTAGCGCGTGAACACGCGAATCTTGCTCAGCCCGCCATGCGCGAAAATCCATTCGCGCGCGCGCACGAGTGCCGGCTCGTCGGGCGCCATGCCGACCGAGCGCAGCGCGGCGTAGCACTCCACCGTGCTGTTGATATCGCCGTGGGGCGCATCGTAATAGGCTTCCCACGAGCCGTCCGGGCGCTGCGTATCCAGCAGCGTGGCGGCCAGATCGTGCTTGCGGGGGTGCTCGTAGCCGAGGATGTGCATTGCGAGCAGCCACTCGGCTTCCATGGTGCGGCTCGACTCAAGCATGCCAACCCAGAACCCATCCTGGGTCTGCTCGCGATCGAGCCAGTCCATCGCTCGTACGATCGCAACATCGAGCTGCGAGCGGTTCACTAAGGCTTCTTTGACGTTCGCGGCCATGTTCAACTGGCGACTAGGCATGTTGGCGCGGAATTATGGCATACCATCGCTCTCGCGAGTGCAGCTAAGTGTCGAAACGAAAAAGCGAATCACCCAGCTCGTGCGCGCTCCGGCTCGCCGGGCTCACATTGGCGGCTGCAGCGGGCGTCGTCGCAGCCGGCTGCGCGCCCGTGACCACGCTCGACGGCGAGCGGCTTGCCGTGCGCTCCGAAGCGTTCGCCGCCTATGTCGAGGAAGTGTTCCGCGAGCAGAATCGCGCGGCGACCTCGCTCGCGTTCGCGCTCGAGGACTCGGCGGACGTCGTCCGGCTCGATGCACTCGAGGCCGCGGAGGAGACGTTGCTTGATGCGTGTGCCGGTCTGAACGCGTTGGCGACGACGCGGCGCGACGGCGGTCGCGCCGGCGCCGTTCGCGGGCTCAGCGCGGCACGGGAAGCGCCTCGCTGCGAGCGCGCGACCGCCGACGCATGGGCCGTGCTGGAGGCTCCCGACCGCCTTTCCGCCGATTGAGCTCGCGGCGCTCGAGCCGCGAGCGCTTCAAGCCGCGAGCCAGGGCGGCGGCGGCAGGCCTTTCGATGCGAGAAAATCCGGGTTGAAGAGCTTCGACTGGTAGCGCGAGCCCGAATCGCACAGCACCGTGACGATGGTATGCCCCGGCCCGAGCGCCTTCGCGAGCCGGATGGCGCCCGCGACGTTGATGCCGCTCGAGCCGCCGAGCAGCAGGCCTTCCGACTGCACGAGATCGAAGAGCACCGGCAGCATTTCCTCGTCCGGGATCTGAAACGCATCGTCGATCGGTGCGCCGTCGAGGTTGCCGGTAATGCGCCCCTGGCCAATGCCCTCGCTGATGGAGCTGCCTTCCGACGCGAGCGTGCCGGTCTTGATCCAGCTGTAAATCGCCGCGCCGCGCGGATCGGCCGCCGCGACCACCACGTTTGGGTCGCGCTGCTTCAGGTATTCGCCGACGCCCGCGAGCGTGCCGCCGGTGCCCACTGCGCAGATAAAGCCGTCGATGCGGCCGGAGGTCTGCTCCCAGATCTCGGGGCCGGTGCTTTGCAAATGGCCTTCGCGGTTCGCGAGGTTGTCCCACTGATTGGCGTACAGCACGCCGTGCGGCTCGCTCTTCGCCAGCTCCTCGGCCGTGCGCGCGGCGACGTGCACGTAGTTGTTCGGATCGCGGTACGGCACGGCGGGCACTTCACGGAGCTCGGCGCCGCAGAGTCTCAGAGTGTCTTTCTTCTCTTGCGACTGCGTATTCGGCATTAGAATCAGCGTTCGGTAACCGCGCGCGTTGCCGACCAGCGCCAACCCGATGCCGGTATTGCCGGCCGTGCCTTCGACGATCAGGCCGCCGCGCTCGATGACGCGGCGCCGCTCTGCATCGAGCACGATGTACTTGGCTGCACGGTCCTTCACCGAGCCCCCCGGGTTCACGAATTCCGCCTTGCCGAGAATCGTGCAGCCGGTAAGCTCCGACGCTTTGCGCAACCTGAGCAGCGGCGTGTTGCCGACGGCGTCGACAAAATCCTCACGAATGCCCACCAGACTCGATGGATGTTGGCCGTCTCCGCTCGTCATGGGATACCTCTCTCAAGCTGACGTTTCTTCTTAGTGGTATGCGCGCCGGCCGCGGACGAAGGACGGCCGCGCTCGAGCCCGCTGCCGCAGTCGCGCGTATTGTACACTCCGCCTCTCCGCTGGACGGCCTCGATGCGCTGCACCTTAGCGATGACCGCTGACTCGTCTCCGCGCAGCCACTATGACGTCGCGATCGTCGGCGGCGGCCACAATGGCCTCGTGTGTGCCGCCTACCTTGCGGCCGCCGACCTGCGCGTCGCGGTCCTCGAGAAACACACCACGGTCGGCGGAGCGGCGGTCACGGAAGAGTTCCATCCGGGCTTCCGTAACTCGATGGCGAGCTACACCGTAAGCTTGCTGCAGCGCCGGATCATCGAGGATCTGGGCCTCGCGGCGCATGGTCTAAAGATCGTGCCGCGCCCCATGGCCAACTTCGTGCCGGCGCGCGAAGGCCAGGGGCTCGCGTTCCATCGAGAGCCCGCGCGCATGCACGCCGCGCTTGCGGCGCATTCGCGACGCGATGCAGAGCGCTATCCGCATTTCGTCGCGGAGCTCGGCTGCGTCACACAGCTGTTTCGTTCGCTGTTGCTCGAAGCCCCGGTCGACCCGGTCGGCGGCTGGCGCGAGCGATTGCGAACGCTGGCGCTGCTGGCGCGCGGACGAACGCTCGGTGCGGGCGGCATCAAAGTGCTGTGGGACTTGCTCGCCGGCAGCGCAGGCAGCTGGCTGGATCGCGCGTTCGAGACCGACGCGTTGAAAGGCGGCCTTGGCTTCGATGCGGTCGTCGGGCACTTTGCGAGCCCCTATCAATCAGGCACCGGCTATCTGTTGCTGCACCACGCCCTCGGCGAAGTGAACGGCATCGAAGGCGCTTGGGGGCATGCCATTGGCGGCATGGGCGCGATCTCCGCTGCAATCGCCGCTGCGGCTAAAAATCGCGGTGTCGAGATTTTCTGTGACTGCGAAGTGGAGCGTATCGATGCGCGCGCCGACGGCTGCGAATTGGCGACGTCGCGCGGGCCGATCCGAGCAGATGCCGTCGCGGCGGCGCTTCATCCGCGTCTGCTGTTCGAGCGGCTATTGGCGGCGGACCGCCTGCCGGAGGATTTTCGTGCGCGGATCCGCCATTGGCGAAGCGAGTCAGCAAGCTTTCGCGCCAACGTCGCGCTGTCGGAGCTGCCGAGCTTCACATGCGCGCCCGGTCCAGGCGAGCATCACTCGGCGGGCATTCTGCTTACACCGAGTCTCGGCTATCTCGACGCCGCCTATATCGATGCGCAGCAGACGGGAGTCTCGGCGGCGCCGGTCGTCGAGTTGCTGATCCCGTCGACGGTCGATGCGACGCTTGCGCCGCGCGGCGCACACGTCGCGAGCCTGTTCTGCCAACACTTCCGGCGCTATCTCCCGGATGGCGCGCGCTGGGCGGACGCGAAGCAGGCGGCGCTCGATCGAGTGATCGATACCGTGACGGAATACGCACCGAATTTCCGCCGCTCGATCATCGCCGCGCAGGCCTATTCGCCGGAAGATCTGGAAAGGCGGTTCGGGCTCGTCGGCGGCGACATCTTTCACGGCGCGCTCACGCTCGATCAGCTCTACTGGACGCGACCGGCGTGGGGTTTCGCGCAATATCGGACACCCGTGCCGCGCGTCTATCTATGCGGCTCCGGTGCGCATCCAGGCGGCGGAGTCAGCGGCGCGCCGGGGCATAACGCTGCGCAGATGATGCTGCGCGACCGCGCAGGGTGGCAGCGCGACTCGCCTGCGAGGAGTGCGAGCCGCTAGAGAGGCGGCGTGTGTCGACGCCGATGGACGCCGTTGGCGCGCCGCCGCTGTTCTGGCTGAACAGCACGGCGGGCCAGCGGCTCCGCGTTCTCGGGCCGACGAGGCGCCGTGCGCTGAGGCGCGGCGCGACGAGGGCGGGGCGACGAGACTTGCCGCGTCGATCTACTCGACGGTAATCGTGATCGTCTCCGACATGACCGGCGGATCATGTGGAATATGCAGATAATCGCCAAGTACCAGCTGCAACGTGTGCTGGCCGGGTTCCAGCTCGATCTCCGTTTCCGTCTGGCCCAGGCCGAAATGCACAATCTGCTCGGTCGCCGGCAGCGGCATGTTTTCCGGCGGCGGCTCCGCGACATTGATCAACAAATGATGGTGGCCCGTGTTCTCGAATTGGACGCCGGCCGGCGCGACGCCTATGCCGCGCAGCCCGAACCGGACCGTGACCGGCGAGGACACTGTGGCGCCGTCTTCCGGGCTTTGAAAGTAGACCTCGGCGCCTTCCGGCGCTGCAGTACGCGGCAGCTCTATGGCTTGCTGCTGCGCGAGCGCGCCGCCAGATAACAGCAATAGAAGCACGCTGGCGATCGGTGGTATTGTTCTCATGACGTTCCTTGCGGCTTGATTTCTGTCGATGGTCGGCCTCATGCGACCGACGCAAATGGTAGCAGCTTCGCGTCGCGCACCGCAGAGGCACCATTACGCGGGAACATGCTGCGCCGGGCTCGCAATCGCCAGGATGAAGTCGCCGCGAGCTGCGCTGAACTTCAGGCGGCTTGGGCGCCACTAACGTTGTTGCGGGTCGCCGTCGAGATCCGTTCGTCACCCCACGAGGTGCGGTATGCGAACCGAATTCATCAATCTGGTCAGGTGGGCGCTGGTCGTCGGCACGGCGAGCGCCCTTGCCGCGTGCTCCAGCTCGTCGTCGATGTCGAGCGGGTCGCCGTCGAGCGGGATGCCGTCGCCGTCATCCGGGATGCCGTCGCCTTCAGGCGGGATGCCATCGCCGTCTTCGGGAATGCCTTCGCCATCATCGGGAATGCCGTCGCCGTCGGCCGGCATGCCGTCGCCGGCATCGGGCTCGCAGAGTGGGCAAAGCGGCCAGAGTGGGCAAAGCGGCCAGAGTGGTCAAAGCGGCCAGAGTAGTCAGAGCGGTCAGAGCGGCCAACAGGGCGCGAGCAGCGGCCAGGCCGGCACTCAAAGCGGCGGCCAAGCAGGCCAAACGGCGGGCACGGACGGGCAGGCGGGCGCTGCCGGGTCGCAAGGTGCGGAAGGGCGCACCGGCGGCGCTCAGGCCGGAGGTTCTCAGGGCGGAGCGGGCGGCACACAGGCCGGGGGCTCCCAGGGCGGCGCGGACGGCGCACAGGCCGGGGGCGCGCAGGGCGGCGGCGATGGCGCACAGGCCGGTCAGGACCCAGGTGGTCAGAGCGGCCGCACGGCCGGCACGCAGGGCAGCGCTCAAGGCGATTCCGTGGGTGATTCACAGGGCCAGGGCGGGCTCGGCGCAGGCGGCGATCGCAGCGGTCAGGCCGGCGGCGCCGATGGCGGCGGAGCCGCTGCGGATGGACGTACCGCGGGCGCGGGCGTCGAAGGCAGCGGCGGCGAAGCCGGCCGCGATGCGAGCGGCGGCGGGCAGTCGGGCAGCGGCTCGTGGCCGGAGGGCCAAGGCGCAGCGACGGCCGGCACCGGCCAAGACGAGTTCGAAGGCTCGCTCGGCGATTTCGACCGCATCATGGAAGCCGAGCGCGAGGCGATTGCCCGCGCCGGAGTCGGCACGGCGGCGGACGAGGCACTATCGCGAGCGGGTCAGACCCGCGGCGGTGATGAGGCGGACTCCGTCGGCAACCTCGAGGCGGCTCGACAAGGCGGTACTGTCGGCGGCGCCACTGGAAGCGGCGAGCCGGGTGCGCAGCCGGCGATGACGCGGCCCGGTCCGCCGCCTGAGCCGGCGCCCCGAGTCGAAGGCTGCGAGGACGAGGACACGGTCGCCCGGCAGCTGTGCGAAGCTGCGACGAAGGAGGACGACCCCTTCTTGCGCGCGGCACTCTGGGACGAGTACAACGAATACAAGAAGATCTTGACGAGGCAGTAACGGCCGCGCCGCGAGGGCCGGCCGAGCGGCGGGAGCAGGTCCATGCGTCTATTGTCCATGCGTCTATTCAAGGTCCTGACGATCATCGCGATCTGCGGCACCGCGGGGTGCATGAGCAGCGAGGTGATGATTGCGCACTCCGTCGGCCTCGTAGAGCCGGCTCAGGTGGTTCCGGAAGAGCGGCTGCTCGATATCGGCGTCGTGGTCTTCGATCCCGGCGTTCCGGAAGGCGAGATCCCGAAAGACGTGCTCGAGGAGCTGATTCGGGACGGCACGTTCGTGCAGATCCGCCGCATGGAGTCGATGTATATGGCGGTGCAGCTGCAGCGCACGCTGCAGTCCAGCGGCCATTGGGGCGGCGTTTGGGTTATGCCGGAGGAGTCGAACGCGGCCGACGTCAATGTCGTGGCCAGCATCATGCACTCCGACGGCGACATCGTCCGCGTCCGCGCGAGGGCGGTGGATGCTACGGGCCGGGTGTGGATCGACGATACCTATCAGCTCGAGACGGCTGCCGGGGTCTATAACCGGCAGCGCTATCCCGGCGTCGATCCGTATCAGGATCTGTTCAACATGATCGCGAACGACCTCGCTACCGCACAGGCGGCGCTGACGGCGGAGGAAGCCTCGCGTATCCGCACGATCGCGGCGCTGCGCTACGCGGCGGATTTGAGCCCGGACGCGTTCGCGGGCTATGTGCAGCAAGCGCGCAACGGCACCTATACCCTCAACCGTCTGCCGGCCGAGGACGATCCGATGTACACGCGCACCGAGAACATCCGTGCGCGCGAGCGGCTGTTTGTCGAGACGCTCGGGGCACACTATGCGGGCTTCTCGCGTCAAGCCGAAAGCTCCTACCACGGGTGGCGCGAGTATGCGCGCGAGGAGGCGATCTCGATCCGCGAGCTGACGAAGTCCGCCCGCTGGCGAACGGGGCTCGGCATCGCGACGATTGTCGCGTCGGTCGTGTACGGCTCGAATGCAGGCAACGACAGCTTCTCGGACCGGGTGCTGCGCGATGCGTTGATGTACATGGGCATGGACGTGCTCCGAACCGGCGCCGTGCGCCGCCAAGAAAAACGTCTGCACACCGAGGCGCTCGAGGAGCTGTCGCTGAGCTTCGATGATGAAGTGCAGCCGCTCGTCGTCGATATCCAGGGCACCGAGCATCGCCTGACCGGCACGGCGGAGGCGCAGTATCACGAGTGGCGAGATCTCCTCCGTCGGCTGTTCGTCACCGAGACCGGCTTCGCCGCCGAGGACATGAGTATCTATCTGGAGCCGGAGCTACTCGTGCCCGGCATCGAGCCCGAGGCCGCGACCGAAGCGGCGGAAACCGTCATGGCCGAAGGCGAGGGCGATCGGCCGGCGGCCGAGGCGCCGGGCAGCGCCGAGCCGCCCGAGGCAGCGACAGGCGACGATGCGACGGACGACGACGGCGCCGATGAGGACGGAAGCGCTCCGGCGGGCGGGTCCGGCGGTGCGCGGATCGCTGCGGATGCGGCGGCCCCGCGGCACGGCGCCTGACGCCTGCCATCCCGCAGAGCTCGCACAGGCCGCGTCCGCCTGCGCGGACTGCGGCGTCGAGCCCGAGACGCTGCTCCATCTGGGCGAGGTTGTTGCGGTCTATCGCGGCTCCCGCCGGCATGCGCACACAGTCGATACTGCCGTGGCCGCGCCGGCTTGGCCCGCCGCTGCGGCGGGCGCGACGCCGGTCGCGGTAAAGGTCACACGTGAGCGTTGGCGCGGCCACCCGGGCGCCGCCGAGCTGCTCGCCTGCGAGCATCGGGCGCTGCGCGGGATCGAGCATCCGCATATCGTCCGTCCGGAATGCTATGCAGCGCGCGATGGCGCGGCCGTGCTGGTGACCGAGTATCTGCCGGGCGGCGATCTCGTGCCGCTTGCCGGAAACCCGCTGCCCTGTTGGCTCGGCGCCGCGCGCGAGCTTGCGTCGGCCCTCGCCGCCGTGCACGCCGCCGGTCTCGTGCACGGCGACGTGAAGGCCCGCAATGTGCTATTCGACGGGCGCGGGCGGGCCAAGCTCATCGATTTCGGCTCCGCGTGCGCGATCGGTGCACCGCTCGGCACCGGCGGGCGGACGCCTGCACATATCCCGCTGCGTCTCGAGCTCACGTACGCGGCGACGGCCGCGGACGTCTATGCGTTCGCCGTGCTGTTATACGAGCTTCTGACTGGGCGCTTGCCGTTCGGGCCGAGCCCGACCCGCTGGTCGCCGCCGCAGGAGGTCGATAGCGTCGCGGAAGCCGAACCGCTCGTGCGGCGGATACAGGCCACGCTAGAGGCGGCCACCCAGCGCGACTTAGGGACACTTATCGAATTTGCCGATGTCTTAGAATCCGTGCATGGGAAGGTTGCGGCACCTGACTGACTGGGGCCAGGCAGGCCGTGACCGGCCCGCCGCCCACGCTCGAGCAGGCGTAACCGCCCGGCGCTACAACCTTTGCAGTAACGATGAACGTGGAACGCGACGAATCAGCACGACACGAAGAGGCCATCCTGCCGGTCCGGCCGGGGTTCCGGGCGACGCCGACGGCCGACCCACGCGCGCGCGCGCCGGGCGGGCCAAGCCGTGCGCCTGTGTTCGCCGGTGTGGCCCTGGCAGCCCTGCTGCTATTGCTGATCGCCGTCTTCGTCTTTCTGCCAGGCTGGGTGGCGCCGGATCGTGAGCCCGCTGCGCCGGCGCCGACTGCTGCTGCCGTCCCGGAGCCCGAGCCCGAATTCTCCGCGGAGGAGCTTGCCGCGTTCCGCGAGCAAGCCGATGCGCAGCTTGCGGATCTCCTGAGCCAGCAGCAACGCCTCGAGGCGCTGTCCGTGCAAACGTGGGCGGCGGAGGACTGGTCGCGCTATGAGACGCTGATTCGCGACGGTGACGATGCGTATCTCGCAGAACGGGTCCGCGACGCGACGGTCGCATACGGCGCCGCGCTCGAGCTTGGCGAGACGCTGATTGCCCGCTCGGAGACGATCAGCGCTCGCGCTCTCGAAGCCGGTCAAGCAGCCCTTGCCGCGGGCAATGCCGGTCTTGCGCTCGAGCAGTTCGCGCTCGTGCTCGGCATCGATCCGCAGCATGCCGACGCACTCGCCGGCCGGGCGCGTGCGGAGCGGCTGCCGCAAGTGCTCGACCTGGTCCGCAAGGCCGGCGAGTTAGCGGGCGCCGGTCAGCTGGCCGAGGCCGCGGAGGCCTATGACGCCGCGCTCGAGCTCGACTCGAGGTGGCCTGCCGCGCAGCGCGGCCGCGCCGAGGTCGAGCGCCGCATCGCGGACGCACGCTTCGACACTTTGATGTCGCGCGGCATGCAGGCGCTGGCCGCGGAGCGCTATGACGATGCCGGGGCGGCATTCCGCGACGCGCTTGCGATGCGGCCGAGTTCCGCGGAGGCGCGGGACGGCATTACCCAGTCGGAGCAAGGTGCGAAGCTCGCCGAGATTGCGCTTGCTGAGGCGCGCGGCCTTGCGTTCGAGCGCCGCGAACGCTGGTCGGACGCTATCGGCCAGTATCAGCAGGCGCTGCAAGCCGATGCGGCCCTCGCATTCGCGCGCGCAGGGCTCGAGCGGGCACGGACGCGCGCCGACCTCGACATGAAGCTTGCGAATCTGCTCGACAACCCGAATTTGCTGTTCCGCGACGAGGTGCTCGCGAGCGCCCGCGACTTGATTGCTGAAGGGGCGGCGGTCGCCGCACGCACGGCGGCGGAGATCGGCGCGCAGCCCCGGCTCGAGGGCCAAGTCGCGCGGCTCGAGGAGCTGGTCGCGATCGCATCGACACCCATCCCGGTGCGCCTCGTGTCGGACGGTCGAACCGAGGTCACGTTGTATCGGGTGGGCCCGCTCGGCACCTTCGCGAGTCACGAGGTCGAGCTGAGGCCGGGCAACTATACGGTCGTCGGCGCGCGAAACGGCTACCGAGACGTGCGGCGAACGTTCACGATCGTGCCCGGCCGGGAGCCGGAGCCGATCAGCGTCATCTGCGAGGAGCGGATATGACTCTCTATCTTTCGACGGCCGATTTGTGGCGCGGCAGCAGTGAGAGGGCGGGCGGTCGACGATGAGTGATGCGGTGGACTGGGTGCTGAAAACCGACGTCGGCGGTTACACGCGGCATTTCGCGGCCGAGGCGCTGCCGGTCACCATCGGCGGCGATCGCGACGCCGATATCCGGTTGGCCGGAGTTGCAAGCACGCTGGCGATCGGCCTGCTCGATGGCGTGTTCTTCGTGCAGCCGAGCCGGGACACGCGCAATCTGCGGATCGGCGGAGAGCCGGTGACCGGCGCGCGCAAGCTCGTCGACGGCGATATCATCGTGCTCGACACCGCGCGCCTCGTTTGCACGCAGCACGGCGCGCAGCTCGCACTCGCCATCGACGCGCGCGTCACGGCCGGCGATACCGCACCGCCCGATCTCGAGGAGCTTGCACGCTCCGCGGCCGCCGACGACGAGGTCGCGATCACGCCGATCGCGTTTCGCGCCAACGCGGTGCCCGAAGGGCCGCGCCAGAGAAGGCCGAGCTGGGCGGCGGCCGCCGTCGGCGCGGCGTTCGCGCTGCTCGCGGTGTTCGCCGCGTTTGCGTTCACGGCGAAATCCGT
>CAZFJU010000044.1:0-23363 GCA_964518995.1 uncultured Gammaproteobacteria bacterium | reverse complement strand
CGACGCCATCGTCCGCCTCGCGCAAGATTTTTCGATGCGTTACCTGCTCGTCGATGGGCAGGGCAACTTCGGTTCAGTCGACGGCGATGCCCCTGCGGCGATGCGCTATACCGAAGTGCGAATGGCTCGCATCACGCAAGAGCTGCTCGCTGATATCGAGAAGGAAACCGTCGACTTCGTCCCGAACTACGACGAGTCCGAGCGCGAGCCGTCGGTTCTGCCGACGCGCATTCCGAACCTTCTCATCAATGGCTCGTCCGGCATCGCGGTCGGGATGGCGACCAATATCCCGCCGCACAATCTCGGCGAGGTGGTCGACGCGTGCCTGGCGCTGCTCGAAGACCCTTCGCTGACCATCGCCGATCTGATCAAGCTGGTGCCGGGCCCGGATTTCCCAACCGCCGGGCAAATCCACGGCGTCCAAGGCATTTATAGCGCCTACACGACCGGCCGCGGCCGTATCTACGTGCGCGCCAAGACGCATATCGAAGAGCTCGACGGCCGCAATCGCGAAGCGATCATCGTCACCGAGTTACCGTATCAGGTAAACAAGGCGCGGCTGATTGAGAAGATCGCCGAGCTGGTTCGCGAGAAACGGCTCGAAGGCATCAGCGAGCTGCGCGACGAGTCAGATAAGGACGGCATGCGCATCGTCATCGAGCTGCGCCGCGGCGAGCTCTCGGACGTTGTGCTGAACAATCTTTTCAAGCAGACGTCGCTGCAAAGCGTCTTCGGCATCAACATGGTCGGGCTCGTCGACGGGCAGCCGCGGTTGCTGACGCTGAAGGAGCTCATCGAG
This sequence comes from uncultured Gammaproteobacteria bacterium, assembly GCA_964518995.1. Lineage (GTDB taxonomy): Bacteria > Pseudomonadota > Gammaproteobacteria > Steroidobacterales > Rariloculaceae > ZC4RG20. The sequence goes on along the minus strand of CAZFJU010000044.1, from coordinate 22,564 downwards.
GCCTTCCTGCGGCATCGTCGCGAGGTCGTGACGCGGCGTACGTTATTCGATCTGCGTAAGGCGCGGGACCGCGCGCACGTGCTCGAGGGTCAGATGGTCGCGCTCGCGAACATCGATGAGGTCATCGAGCTGATCAAGGCGTCGTCCTCGCCGGCGGTGGCTCGGGTCGCGCTTTGCGCACGAGTTTGGCGGCCCGGCGCGGTCATTGCGATGCTCGAGCGGGCCGGCGCGGCGAGCACGCGGCCAGAGGATCTGACAGAAGAATCGGGCCTCACGGACGAAGGCTACCGATTGTCGTCGATCCAGGCCCAGGCGATTCTGGACCTCCGTCTGCATCGCCTGACCGGCCTGGAACAGGAGAAAATTTCCAAGGATTACGGCGACCTGATCGACAATATTAATGAATATCTGCACATTTTGTCCGATCCGGACAAGCTGCAGTCAGTCATTCGCGGCGAGCTCCACGAGGTGCGGGAACGCTATGCCGATCCACGCCGCACCGAGATCGTCGAAGACTTCAGCGATTTAACTATCGAGGATCTGATCCCGGAGGCCTCGCTGGTCGTTACGCTCTCGCACGCGGGCTACATCAAGGCCCAGCCGGTGGACAGCTACCAGGCCCAACGGCGGGGCGGGCGCGGCCGCGCAGCGGCGCGCGTCAAGGACGAGGACTTCATCGATCAGCTCTTCGTCGCACATTCACACGATACGCTGCTCTGTTTCACGAGCCTCGGTAAGGCCTTTTGGCTCAAGGTTTATCAGGTTCCGCAGGCGAGCTCCGGCTCGCGCGGCCGGCCGATCGTCAATTTGCTGCCGCTCGAGGAGAACGAGCGCATCAACGCTGTGCTGCCCGTCAAGACGTACGATGAGGATAAATTCGTGTTCTTCGCGACGTCGCAGGGCACGGTCAAGAAGACGCCGCTGATTGCATTCTCGCGTCCGCGGACGAACGGCATCATCGCAATCGATCTTCGTTCCGACGATCGACTGATCGGCGTCGGCATGACCGATGGCCGGCGCGACATCATGCTGTTCGCCAGCAGCGGCAAGGCGATTCGCTTCCACGAGGACGACGTGCGGCCGATGGGCCGGACGGCAGCCGGAGTCCGCGGTCTGCGGCTCGCCGGCGCCGGGGACGAGCTCATCAGCGTCGCGATCATCGAGGAAGGCCAGATTCTGCTCGCCACGGAGAACGGCTACGGCAAGCTGACGCCGATCGACGAGTTTTCGCGGCAAGGGCGCGGCGGTCAGGGCGTGATCTCGATTCGCACGTCCGAGCGCAATGGCAATGTCGTGGCGGCGCTGCAGGTTTCGCCCGACGACGAAATTATGCTGATCACGTCTGCCGGTACCCTCGTGCGCACGCCCGCTGCAGAAATTTCTGTGCTCGGCCGTAATACCCAGGGGGTTCGCCTGATCCGCCTCGACGAGGGCGCGCGCCTCGTAGGCGTTGAGCGCGTCGAGGCGCTGCAAGTCGACAGCGAAGACGTCTTGGTCGCCGCCGGGGCAGATGAGCTCGCGGAGAACGGTGAGCTGGCGGACGAAGATGGCGGCGCGCTGCCGGATGAAGACGGCGAGCTGCCCGGCGAAGAGGGTGGCAACGACGGCGACGGCGACGGCGACGGCGACGAAGAAGGATAATCACAGCATGAAGCGCGTCTACAATTTCAGCGCCGGGCCGGCGATGCTGCCGGAAGCCGTGCTGCGTCGTGCCCAGACGGAGCTGCTCGACTGGAAAGGCAGCGGCATGTCCGTCATGGAGGTCAGTCATCGCGGCAGCGAGTTTATCGACTGCGCGGCCGACGCCGAGCGCCGCCTTCGGAGCCTGCTCGGCGTGCCCGAGCACTACAAAGTGCTGTTCATGGCGGGCGGTGCCACGGCGCAGTTCGCCGCGGTGCCGCTCAATATCGCACCGGAAGGCTCGACTGCCGACTACGTGATCACGGGCAGCTGGGGCAAGAAGGCGGCAGGTGAGGCGGCCCGCTACTGTAAGGTGAACGTGGCGGCGGATTCGGAGCCCTCGCGCTATACGGAGGTGCCGGCGCCGGACGGCTGGCAGCTGACGCCCGGCGCAGCGTATGCCCACATCACGCCGAACGAAACCATCGTCGGTGTCGAGTTCCACGAGTTTCCGGACGTCGGCGACGTGCCGTTGGTCGCGGACATGTCCTCGACGATCCTGTCGCGGCCGCTCGATGTCGAACGGTTCGGCATCATCTATGCGGGCGCGCAGAAGAACATTGGCCCGGCAGGGCTCGGCATCGTGATCGTGCGCGAAGATCTGATCGGCCGCGCCCGCCGGCAAACTCCGGGGGTGTTCGACTACAAGATCATGGCCGAGGCGGACTCGATGTGGAACACGCCGCCGACCTTCTCGTGGTATCTCGCCGGCCTCGTTTTCGAATGGCTCGAGGAGCAGGGCGGGCTCACCGCGATGGGAGCGCGTAACCGTGAGAAAGCCGAAGCCTTATACCGCGCGATAGACGCGTCGGGCTTCTACTCCAATCCCGTGCAGCCGGACTATCGTTCGTGGATGAACATTCCGTTCACCCTCGCGGATGCAGCGCTCGACAAGCAGTTTCTTGCCGAGTCCAAGGACGCCGGCCTCACGAACCTCAAGGGTCATCGGCTCGTCGGCGGTATGCGCGCGAGCCTATACAATGCCATGCCGCTCGAAGGCGTCCAGGCGCTGATCGAGTTCATGGCCGATTTCGAGAAGCGAAGGGGCTGAAGGTTGCAGCGTTACAAGATTCAGACGCTGAATAACATTGCGTTGGCGGGGCTCCGGCGCCTGCCGCGCGAGCGGTACGAGGTCGCGTCGGAGATGGTGCAGCCGCACGGCATCCTCGTCCGTTCGTACAACATGCACGATCTGGAAATTCCGCCTAGCGTGCTTGCGGTCGCCCGTGCCGGCGCCGGGGTCAATAATATTCCGGTCCCCGCTTTGAGCCGTCGCGGTGTGCCCGTCTTCAATGCTCCTGGCGCGAATGCGAACGCCGTCAAGGAGTTGGTGCTTGCGGGCCTGTTGGTTGCGGCTCGCAATATGCTCGGCGCGTGGGATTTCGTGCGCGGGCTGGAAGGTGACGACGACGCACTGTCGAAGCAGGTCGAGGCGGCGAAAAAGCAGTTTGTCGGCTTCGAGTTGCCGACGCGCACGCTCGGCGTCGTCGGCCTGGGTGCGATCGGGGTGCAAGTGGCGAACGCGGCACTCGCGCTCGGCATGCGCGTCATCGGTCACGACCCGAAAATCACCGTGCAACGTGCGTGGCAGATGTCGTCCGGGGTGCAGCAGGCGGTCAACCTCGACGATCTCTTCACTCGCTCGAATGTCGTCACCCTGCACGTGCCATTGGCGGACGACACTCGTAGTTTGGTCAGCCGCGACCGGCTGAAGCTGATGCCGAAGGGCTCGGTCGTGTTGAACTTCGCGCGCGAGGGCGTCGTCGACGTCGATGCAGTGATCGAAGCGCTCGAGCAGGGCACGCTCAGCCACTACGTCACGGACTTTCCGTCGGCAAAGCTCAAGGCCCATCCGCGGGCGATCTGCCTGCCGCATCTGGGAGCATCAACGACCGAGGCCGAGGAGAACTGCGCGATCATTGCTGCAGAGAGCCTCCGCGAGTTTCTCGAGGACGGCACGATCCGCAGCTCAGTCAACTTTCCGTCGGCCGTGCTGAATCGCGACCGGCCGTACCGCCTTGCCGTGCCTCATCTGAACGTACCGAACATGATTTCGCAGATCTCCTCCTGCGTCGCCAACGAGAACATCAACATCAGCGACATGTTGAACGTCTCGCGCGGCGAGATCGGCTATACGCTCGTCGACCTGGACGGCCCGGCCACCGAGAAGGTCGTGCAGCAGATCCGCAGCATCGACGGCGTGCTGTCGGCACGCATGCTGCCCGTTTATGAGCAAGAGTAGTCAGGCGTAGCGCCAATGACCGACCAACGGCAAGATGCGAAGGCCGCCCTGGACCGCTTGCGCGAGCGGATCGATTCGATCGACGCCCAGATCCAAGCGCTGATCTCGGATCGCGCGCGGTGCGCGCAGGAGATCGGCGTCGTCAAGGGGCTCGGCACGGCCGCGGAGTTCTACCGTCCGGAGCGGGAGGCTCAGGTGTTGCGTGGGGTCATCGAGCGCAACGAGGGGCCATTGCGCGACGAGGAGATGGTCCGGCTGTTCCGCGAGCTGATGTCCGCCTGCCTGGCGCAGGAGGAGCCGCTGAAGGTCGCCTACCTGGGCCCGGAAGGCACGTTCACGCAGACCGCCGTATTCAAGCATTTCGGTCACTCCGTGCGAGCGCTGTCGGTCACGACGATCGACGAGGTGTTTCACGAGGTCGAATCCGGGATTGCCGACTTCGGCGTCACGCCGGTCGAAAATTCAACAGAAGGCACGGTCAACCACACGCTCGACATGTTCTTGACGTCTCCGCTGCAAATCTGCGGCGAGATCGAGCTGCGCATCCATCAGCATCTGATGGGCCGGATGAAGGAGATCGGCGCTATCAAGCGCATCTGCTCGCATTCGCAATCCTTTGCACAGTGTCGCGGCTGGCTCGCGCAGTACCTGCCGGATGTCGAGAAGATCGTCGTTTCGAGCAATGCCGAAGCCGCTCGCCGTGCTCGCGACGAGGATGGCACCGCAGCCATCGGAGGCGAATCCGCGGCCGAGGTCTATGAGTTGAATGTGCTGTTCAGCAGCATCGAGGACGAAGCGGATAACACGACGCGCTTTCTGGTGATCGGCCGCAAGACCTTCCCGCCAAGCGGCGATGACAAGACCTCGTTGCTCGTCTCCGCGAGCGGCACCGAAGGACCCGGCGTGCTGTTCCACCTGCTGGAGCCGTTGGCGCGTCACCAGGTCAATATGACGAGAATCGAGTCGCGGCCGTCGCGGCGCAGGAAATGGGATTACGTTTTTTTCGTGGATATCGATGGCCACGCAGAGGCGCCGAATGCGAAGCAGGCGCTCGATGAGATCAAGCAGCAGGCGAGCCTCTTTCGCATCCTGGGTGCGTACCCGAAGGCGCTGGTATGAGCTCGTCTTCGCATACGGCGGACGCGCAGAAGAGCTACCGGGCGCAGCCGGTCGACCGAATCGGCGGAACGATCGACGTGCCCGGCGACAAATCCATCTCGCACCGCGCCCTGATGCTGGGCGCGATTGCCGAAGGCGATACGCGGGTGCGCGGTTTCCTCGAGAGCGAGGACTGCGTCGCGACTCGCCGGGCGTTCGAAGCGCTCGGCGTACGGATCACGGACGATGCCGATCGCACACTGCGCATCGCCGGGGTCGGCCTGCACGGGCTGCGCGCAGCCGAGGAACCGCTCGATCTGGGCAACTCGGGCACCGCCATTCGGCTGCTGACCGGGCTGCTCGCAGCGCAATCGTTCGATTCCACGCTGACGGGCGATGCGTCGTTGCGACAACGCCCGATGGAGCGGGTAGCCGGGCCGCTGCGGTCGATGGGAGCCCGCATCCGCACGCAGGACGGCAAGGCGCCGATCGAGATCAGCGGAGGCGCGCGACTCAGCGGCCTCGACTACACGCAGCCGGTGGCGAGCGCGCAGGTGAAGTCCGCGCTGCTGCTCGCAGCGCTGTACGCCTCGGGCACGACGGTGGTGCGCTCGCCGGGCCCGAGCCGGGATCATACCGAGCGGATGCTGCGCAGCCTCGGTGCGAGCGTCGGCACCGAGGATGACGGGCTCACGGTCGCGGTCAGCGGCCCGCAAACCTTGCGCGGCAGTGAGATCGATGTGCCGGGCGATCTGTCCTCGGCCGCGTTTTTCATCATCGCCGGCTGCCTCGGCGCTGCCGACGGCCTGCTGATTCGCAATGTCGGCATCAACCCGACGCGCAACGGCATCCTGACGATCCTTCAGGCCATGGGCGCGCGGATCGAGCTGCGTAATTTGCGCACGGCGGGCACCGAGCCGATCGCGGATCTGCTCGTCGAGCGCTCGGAGCTGCGCGGCATCGACGTCCCGCCGGAGCTCGTGCCGCTCGCCATCGACGAATTTCCGATTCTCTTCATCGCCGCGGCCGGAGCCCGCGGCGCGACCATCGTGCGCGGCGCCGAGGAGCTGCGGCACAAGGAAAGCGACCGCCTGGCGGCCATGGCGCGCGGCCTTGCCGCGCTCGGCGGGAGCGTGGACGAGCACGACGCCGGGCTCGTGATCGACGGCGGGCGTCTGCGCGGCGGTGTGGTCGAGAGCTACGGCGATCATCGGGTCGCGATGTCCTTCGCGGTCGCGAGCCTGATCAGTGACGGTCCGATCGAGATCCGCGACACGGCGGCGGTGGCCACCTCCTTCCCGAGCTTCCTCGAGGTGGCCGGCCAATGCGGACTCGCGGTGACGGAGGCGGGCGGCTCGGCCGCGTAGCGATGCACCGATCGCCATGGCCGGGTGCTGCGGCCTCCCGGGCAGCGCCGAACGGGCCCGAGGGCTTGGCTTAGGGCCGAATCTGAAGATGCCGCAGACCGATCCCGACACGGGCGTACCGATTCTTACGATCGACGGGCCGAGCGGCGCCGGCAAAGGCACGGCCGCACGGGCCGTAGCGACTCGGCTCGGCTGGCGGCTTCTCGACAGCGGGGCGCTCTACCGAATTGCGGCGTTCGACGCGCTGCGCGCCGGCGTGGCGCTGGACGACGAAAAAAGGGTCGCGCGGATCGCCGAGCAGCTCGATGTCGAGTTTTCGCAAGGCGATGAGGAGCGTATTCTTCTCGCTGGCGAGGACATCACGGCTGAGCTGCGAACGGAACGATGTGGCGAGGCGGCGTCTAAGGTAGCAGCGTTGCCGGGCGTGCGGCGGGCTCTGCTGGCTCGGCAGCGTGCGTTCGTCGCCCCTCCCGGGCTGGTCGCCGATGGGCGGGACATGGGAACCGGCGTGTTCCCTGAAGCCGTCCTCAAGGTTTTTCTCACGGCGAGCCCGGACGAACGCGCCATCAGGCGGCATAAGCAGTTGATGGCAAAGGGTATTGATGTTAGTCTGCGCGACCTTTCCCGCGAGATCGCACAGCGGGATGAGCGGGACGCGAATCGGGCGGTGGCGCCTTTGGTCCCGGCATCGGATGCGAGGATCCTCGACTCGACGGAACTGAGCCCGGAAGAGGTCACGGAGCGTATCTTGCAATGGCTTCGTGAAGCGGGTGTGATGACCAGAAGACCTTCTTAATAACGGATGCGCCGCACAGGATGTATAGGGCGCAATCATTTAATTGACCGCCGAGGCAAGGATGCAACGGCGTTGAGGTTGCAAACAACACATGAGTGAATCTTTCGCGGAACTACTTGAACAGAGCTTTGCGACGCAACAGATCAAGCCCGGCGCTATTCTGACGGGCACGGTTGTCGACGTGAATCACGACGTCGTCATTGTTCATGCTGGTCTCAAATCCGAGGCTGTCATACCGGCCAGCCAGTTCTTCAACGACAAGGGCGAGCTCGAAGTCACGGTCGGCGACGAGGTCGAGGTCGCCCTCGATACCGTCGAAGACGGCTTCGGCGAAACGCGCCTGTCGCGGGAAAAGGCGAAGCGAAGCCGCACGTGGGCGCGCCTCGAGGAGGCGTTCGAGAATTCCGAGATCGTGACCGGCACCATCAGCGGCCGGGTGCGCGGCGGCTTTACCGTCGACATCGATCTCGTTCGCGCATTCCTGCCCGGCTCGCTCGTCGACGTACGTCCGATCAGGGATCCTGTCGCGCTCGAGGGCAGCACACTCGAGTTCAAGGTGATCAAGCTCGATCAGCGGCGCAACAACGTGGTGGTATCGCGACGCGCCGTCGTCGAGGAGGAGTACAGCGCCGAGCGCGAGCAGCTCCTGAAGAACCTCGAGGAAGGCGCGGTCCTCAACGGCATAGTGAAGAACTTGACCGACTACGGCGCGTTCGTGGATCTCGGCGGCATCGATGGCCTCCTGCATATCACCGACATGGCGTGGAAACGGGTGAAGCATCCGTCCGAGGTCGTGTCGGTCGGCCAGGAGCTCGAGGTCAAGGTGCTCAAGTTCGATCGCGAGCGGAACCGCGTATCGCTCGGATTAAAGCAACTCGGCGCGGATCCGTGGGCAGACCTGGCGCGGCGCTATCCGCCGACCACCCGTATCTTCGGTCGAGTCACGAACATCGCCGATTACGGCTGCTTCGTCGAGATCGAGGAGGGCGTCGAAGGCCTCGTGCACGTCTCGGAGATGGATTGGACCAACAAGAACGTCAATCCCCACAAGGTCGTACAGATCGGCGACGAGGTCGAGGTCATGGTGCTCGATATCGACGAAGATCGACGCCGCATCTCCCTGGGTCTCAAGCAGTGCAAGCCGAATCCGTGGGCCGAGTTCGCCGAGAACTACAACAAGGGTGATCGGGTGTCGGGTCAGATCAAGTCGATCACCGACTTCGGCGTCTTCATCGGCCTGAACGGCGGCATCGATGGTCTCGTGCACCTTTCTGATTTGTCGTGGGATATCCCCGGCGAAGAGGCCGTGCGCAACTATAAGAAGGGCGAAGAGCTCGAGGCGGTCGTGCTTGCCATCGATCCGGAGCGTGAGCGCATCTCCCTCGGCGTCAAGCAGCTGGACAAGGATCCGCTGTCGCTGTTCATCGCGGAATGCCCGAAGGGCAGTATCGTGAAGGGCATCGTGCAGGAGGTGGACGCAAAGGTGGCGACCATCCAACTCGAGGGCGGCGTGATTGGCCAGTTGCGGGCATCCGAGATTTCGCGCGATCGCGTCGAGGATGCACGCGCAGTGCTGAAGCCGGGTCAGGAGGTCGAGGCGAGGTTCACGGGCGTCGATCGCAAGAACCGCGTCATATCGCTGTCGATCAAGGCCAAGGAGGCCCACGAGGAAGCGCAGGCCGTCCAGAGCTACAAGACGGATCGACCGTCGTCCGGTACCACCTTGGGTGATCTGTTGAAGGAGCAGATGTCGTCGGACTGAACCGGCGTGCATTCGGGTCCGATCGAGCCCAGGGCTGATAGAGGCAGTCGCAGAGATGACGAAATCCGAGTTGATCGAGTCCATTGCCCGCAATCAAAAGCATTTGCCGGCTAAGGATGTCGAGCTGGCGGTCAAGCACATCCTCGAGTTGATGAGCGAGGCGCTGGCGAGCGGCGAACGAATCGAGATTCGTGGTTTCGGCAGCTTTTCATTGCACTATCGGCCGCCGCGGATGGGGCGGAACCCGAAGACCGGCGATGCCGTAGCGCTCGCCGGTAAGCATGTTCCTCACTTCAAGCCCGGCAAGGACCTGCGGGAGCGTGTCAACGCGTCGCGGCACCTGCCGGTTCGTAGCTAAAGCGCAGGGTCCTGCCCTTCGGGCTAGCAAACCGAAATGGCTGGCCGCCTACTCCTACACGGCGGTCGGCCATCTTCGACGCGCGCGTTCGGCTTCGCAGCAAAGCGGCATGCTCGGCACGGCGTCGTCGCGACGCGGGTTCTCCGCGTCGGCGCCCCCTGGAGGCGAGGAACTCCCAGTGACTGCCCTGCGTCGCATTCTCGTCATCGCCTTGCTCGTCGTCGCGGCGGCTGTCGCGGCGCTTTTCGCGTTCAACAACCCTGGCCGAATCTCTGTCGATGTGGGCATCGCGCGTCTCGACGGCGTGCCGACATCTGTAGCGTTCACGGTCGCCTTTGCGCTCGGCTGGGTATTTGGCGCCGCTTCGGCGGTTTTTGTATTGCTGCGGGTGTCGGCCGATCGCCGGCGGCTTCGCAGGGAGCTCCGCCATGCGGAGGCCGAAGCTCGCAGTCTTCGTAGTCTGACGTTACAAGATGCCGACTGAAGCGACATTTGTGCTCGCGGGGCTGCTGATCGTCGCCGCCCTTCTGGGCCGCGCCTATGAGCGTTTCAGCCGGGAACGCGATAACCCGCCCACGAGCCGGATCAGCGCGGACTATATCCGCGGTCTCAATCTCGTTCTCGACCGTAAGACGGACGAAGCGCTCGAGCTATTTGTGCAGATGGCAAAGGTCGACGATGACACGCTCGAGACGCATTTTGCGCTCGGCCATCTTTTTCGACGACGGGGCGAGATCGATCGGGCGATTCGTGTCCATCAAAACTTGCTCGCGCGGCCGAGCCTAAGTGAAGCGCAGCGGCATCAGGCGCTGTTCGCGCTGGCAGAGGATTACCTCGGTGCAGGGCTGTTCGATCGTGCAGAGACGCTCTTTGCCGAGCTTACGACGAGCCAGACCCTTGCCCAGCAGGCGCTCGAGAAGCTGATCGACATTTACGAGCGCGAGCGCGAATGGGAGAAAGCCATTGACGCGTATCGGGAGCTCGAACGACACACCGGCGAGAAGTCGCAAACGATTGCGCATTACTACTGCGAGCTCGCGGAGCTGGCGAGGCTCGCCGGGGACGCGGATCGTGCACGGGAGTACCTCAAGCGCACGGCGAACAGCGAATCCGGCGCGTTACGGGCAGCGCTGATTCGCGCGGAGATCGCGAAGGAGGAAGGGCGCGATGCGGAGGCGATCGGGCTCTATCAGCAAGTCATCGATGCGGAGCCGCGCTTCTTGACGGAGGTGCTGCCGCCGCTTCGCGAGTGCTATCGCCGCGCTGGCCGGCCGGAGCGTTTCGAGGAGTACGTCTTGGAGCTCGTCGCGGAGAAGCCCGCGCTGGAAAAGGACCTCGCGTACGCCGCGATCGTCGGTGAGCTCGTGGATTCGCGTGCACTCGCGGGCTGCGTCGAGAGCTTCGTGCTCGGCAACGACGTGCTCACGGATCTGGTCGATGTCGAGGAGTTGCGCACGGCGAGCGCCGACAGACGGGCGCGAGCGGCGGAGCGCATTATCCGCGGCCTGCGCAAGCTTGCTTTGTCGAGCGCACGTTTCAGGTGCACGAACTGCGGCTTCTCGAGCGGCCGGCTCTTCTGGCACTGCCCGAGCTGCAAGCACTGGGAGAGCGTGCAGCCGATTCAGAGCTTCCGGTACGACGCCCTCGTGGCGTAAGCAAAACTTCGTATACGCACGAGATTGTCCGGCTGCGCCGGACCCATGCCCAGCCTAGCATTCCGCTTCGTTCCAGAAAACGGAAGGAAGCTCATGAAAATCATCTCATCGCTGGCCGCCACGCTCGCCGCGCTGCTCCTGGCACCGGCGGCCTTCGCCGGTCCGGTCAATGTCAACGCCGCCGATGCGGCCACCCTCGCTCGGGAGCTCACAGGCATTGGCCCTATGCTGGCCGAGGCTATCATCAAGGATCGAGAGGAGAATGGCCCGTTCAGGTCCGCGGATGATCTTATTCGAGTGCGCGGAATCGGCGAACGCATCGTCGAAATGAATCGGGGCAACATCTTGGTGCAAGAAGCTTCGGCCCCGGAATAAGCCGCGCAACTTCGCGCTCCGGCCGGGCGGGGCGCCGTGCAGGCGTCCCCGCCGCGATTGGCGTCCCGCCGCGCTCGCCCGGTCCGGGCGAGCGTCCTGACCGCGCAGCCCTCGCTCCGGTATGATTTCCTTTTTCGCAGAATGATGGAGACGGCGCATGGTACGCGTGCGAGCGGCGGTTTTTCCGGTCGCCGGAAAAGGAACTCGGTTCTTGCCGGCGACGAAGGCCTCCCCAAAGGAAATGTTGCCGATCGTCGATAAGCCATTGATTCAGTATGCGGTGGAAGAGGCGCTGGCGGCGGGCGTCGAAAAACTCGTGTTCGTAACCGGCGCCTCGAAGCGCTCGATCGAGGATCACTTCGATGTCGACCCGGAGCTCGAGCGCACGCTCGCGGAAGGCGGCAAGGACGACTTGCTTGCGCTCGTGCGAGACATCGTGCCGCCGAGCGTGAGTTGTCTCTACGTTCGGCAAGGCATGCCGCTCGGTCTTGGGCACGCCGTGCTGTGCGCGAAACCGGCGATCGGTAACGAGCCGTTCTTCGTGCACCTCGCCGATGACCTGATCTACAGCGACGTACCATGTCTGAAGCAGATGCATGATGAATTTCAACGCCACGGCTGTTCGCTGCTCGGCGTCGAAACGGTGCCACGCGATCAAACGGGCAGCTACGGCATCGTCGGCGTCGTCGAGGACGATGAAGGGCACCAACGCATCGAAAAGATCGTGGAAAAGCCCCGGCCGGAAGAGGCGCCCTCGAACCTCGCTGTGGTCGGCCGCTACGTGCTGACGCCGACCATCTTCGACAAGCTCGAACGCACAGGCCGCGGGTCCGGCGGCGAAATCCAGCTCACGGACGGCATTGCGGCGTTGCTCGAGGATGAGGCCGTATATGTCTGGCCGTTCAGCGGTAAGCGTTACGACTGCGGCAGCAAGATCGGCTATCTGCGCGCAACCGTCGAGTACGCCTTGCGCCATCCCGAGCTTGGCGAGAATTTCCGCGCCTATCTTCAAGGCGTCTGGGAGCGTTAGGGCTGCGTTAGGGCGGGTTGGAAAGGTGCGGCTGCTCGTCCGACGATGGCGTGCCAACGGCGTTTCCGAAACGCTCCGGCGATTTCATTTATACTCCCGTCCGCCTGGGGCAGGAGCCGCGCGTTCGCGGGAGAACGGCAACTTTAAGCCTTGCATGGAGTGACGACGTGAGAAACGTAGCTGTTCGTAATATCGATCGGGCGCCGCTCGAAATTGTCGACGCCCTGGGTCATCTTGGGGTCGCGACCGTCCACGAGGCTCAAGGCCGAACGGGTTTGCTGAACAGCTACATGCGGCCGATTTACCCGGGCGCGCGAATCGCAGGCTCCGCCGTTACGGCGCTTGCGCATCCTGGGGATAACTGGATGCTGCACGTCGCCGTCGAGCTGTGTCAGCCGGGCGATATCATCGTCGTCGCGATGAGCAGCCCGAATACGGATGGCATGTTCGGCGAGCTGCTGGGCACGTCCTACAAGACCCACGGGGTGCGCGGCCTCGTGATCGACGCCGGTTGCCGCGATGTGCGTGAGCTCACGGAGATCGACTTCCCCGTTTGGAGCCGCGCGATCAACGCCAAGGGCACTGTTAAGGCGACGGTTGGGTCAGTGAACATTCCGGTCGTGTGTGCCGGCGCACTCGTCAATCCTGGCGATGTGATCGTCGCGGACGACGACGGCGTGGTCGTCGTGCCGAGGCGGCAAGCCGAGCAGGTGCTCGCCGCGTCGCAAAGTCGGCTGGAAAAGGAAGAAGAAAAGAGGCAGCGGCTCGGCTCCGGAGAGCTCGGTCTCGACCTCTACAAGATGCGCGAACCGTTGGCGAAGGCGGGTCTCGTCTACGTCGATCGACTCGAGGATCTCGAGCGCTAGGTGTGCGCTGAGGCCGGGCCACGCGCTCGGTCTCGGCTTTTGACGCGTCTCGACATGACGCACCTGCAATCTTGATGTCTGCTCATCTAGCAGCGGCGTGCCGCAGCTGCGAGCCGCGCGCGGAGGGTACCCGGATTCGCGGCTGTAGCGCCCGCCCGCACGCTGCCCGGCTCGAAGATGTGAACGAATCGAAGCTCGTCGAACGCTCGGCTGCCAACGGCCCGCGCGTCGACCTTTGGTATGCGATTGTGCTGTTCGGGGCCGCGGCTCTGGCCATTTGGCTTGGCATCGAGCGACAGGGCGGCGTATTGCAAACGCATGGAGCCGACGTCGCCGCGTTTTTCCTGATCTATGGCCTTGTCACGGTGTCGATCGGATACCGGCATCCGTATCTCGGCTACTACTCGTTCGACCGGGTCGCACAAGTGGCGAGCATATTGGTGCTCGGCCCCGTCGATGCCGCTTGGATCAACGGGCTTGCATCGCTGATCTACCCGTGGCACCGGTTGCTCGGAGGCGCCTCGCGCAGCCAGGTGCTTGTCGCGTCGATCACCAATGCCGGCATGATGGCGTTGATGATCCTGATTGCGGGCTCGCTCTACACCATGCTGGGCGGCGACGTGCCGCTGCTGACGCTCACACCCACATCTCTGCTGTGGCTGCTGATCATGGTCGCCACGATGCAGGTCATGAACCATATCGCGATGCTTGGCGCCTTGCGCGCGACAGGTGCGCGTCCGGAAAAGCTTTTCAACCTATTTTCGATCGGATTCGAGCTGAGCGCCGCGGCGACGGCAGTCCTCGTCGCTCTCGTCTTCAATACGATGAGCACTCCGGCGCTGATGCTGCTGCTCGGCGTGCTTACGCTCGGCATGCTGGTGATTCGGCAGTTTGCGAACATGCGCCTGCAGCTCGAGCGCCTGGTGGAGGAGCGAACGCGAGATTTACAGGCGAAGACACTGGAGCTCGAGCAGCAGGCCATGCAGGATACGCTGACGGGCCTGCACAATCGGCGTTACGCCGACAATTTTCTTGCGCGTCATCTCGACGACGGCGAGCGACGCAGCCCGCTCGTCATCGCAATGGCGGATATCGACTTCTTCAAGCGCATCAACGACGGGCATTCCCACGCCGTCGGCGATAGCGTGCTGCGGCGGGTCGGGGAGATCCTGCGCGCGCGATGCCGCAAGACGGATATGATCGCGCGTTACGGTGGCGAAGAGTTCCTGCTGTGTTTTCCGGATACGGATCTCAACGACGCGATCCGCCTCTGCGAAACGCTGCGTAGCGCCGTCGAGAAAGCGGGCTGGGCGAATCTTGGCCTGAGCGACGGTGTCACGGTGAGTTTCGGCATCGCGGTCGTGCACGCGCGGCCTTCGTGCGGCGACACGCCGTTGCGCGAAGCGGACCAGCGGCTCTATGCCGCGAAGCGCCTCGGCCGAAATCGAGTGGTGGCGGGTTGAGGAGTACGGGACGTGCCAAATTGCAAGAAATCTATGCAAGCGTTGCGACGACACTGCTCTCCACGTAGGCTGAACATTGATAGTTGGCGTGGAGAGATCATGCGGATAGATCGGCGGCGACTGCTACGGGCCGCAACCTGCGGCGCAGCGGTATACGGCGCAGCGGCCTTCGGCGTGCGCGGAGCGTTCGCCCAGGCGCTGAGCAGCACCGCCGGCACGACGGAAGGCCCGTTCTACCCGGATCGTATGCCTCTCGATACCGACAACGACCTCCTGCTGATCAACGACGACCTGACACCGGCCGTCGGGGAGATCACGCACCTGACAGGGCGGGTGCTATCGAATGCCGGCGAGCCGATCCGCAACGCGTTCATTGAGATCTGGCAAACAGACGTTTCGGGCAATTACCTGCACACGGAAGGCCGCCACGATGACGATTCGTACGACCGGCACTTCCAGGGCTACGGACGATTCCTGACCGACGCGCAGGGCCGCTACTACTTCCGCACTATCAAGCCGGTCGAGTACACGCTGCAGGGCATGTTTCGTGCGCCGCACATTCATGTTGCGGTCAGCGCCGGCGGCCAGCGCGCGCTGACGACCCAGGCGCTGGTGCGCGGTCATGAGGCGAACGAGCGCGATTTTCTGATTCGCAGGCTGGACGCGGATTCACTCGAAACGCTCATGGTCGATTACGTGCCGCTGCCCGATTCGCCGCTCGGCGAGCTCACCGCGAACTTCGACGTCGTGCTCGGCCATACTGCGGAAAAACTCGACGACGGCACGCTCGGGGGGCTCGGTGAAGTCGAGCGGCTCCGGAGGATGCGCCGCCGCCGCTGATTCCTCAGCCGGTGATCAGCCTGGAAGCCCTGCGTTATGGAGCGGTCGCGGCTTCGGCGAGGGTGCGCAACGCCTCGTTGAGGTTCGCAACCGCGGGGCAGTCTTCTACGCCATGCCGTTCGGCGATGAACATGACATCGTTGAAGCCCAGCCAGACCCGTGATTGCTCGTCCTCCCAGACGAGCGCCTTGAGCGGTAGATCGATACCGACCGTTTGTGCGCACGCCATCAGCGGCGTTCCGCCTTGGGGGTTGCCGAAGATCAGAAGCTCGGTGGGCCGTAGCGTCGCCCCGACGCTGACGGCGCCCGCGGCATGATCGATCCGCGCGAAAACATTGAGGCCGCGTTCTTCAACGAGCTGGACGAGCCGATCCATGGTTGCGGCTGCGCTGAGCGGACTTTCGACCTCGACGAGTCCATCGGCCGCGTTAGCCGCGCCGGCGAGAGCCGCAAACGCGGCAGCGCAAAACGATCTAGCGAAGTTCATAACGCTTGCTCCTGTTTGACTATGCGCATCCACCCGTACCGGCTGCCGCCGAGCGGGCAGGGCAAGCTCGCTTTCCCGTTGCGGACGTGCTCGGATTTCTCGAGAGTCGCGTGATACTCTGCGGCGAAAATCGCAAAAGCGGATAGATCATCGGCGACGGTCGTTGGGGCCGTGTCGTCGGCCTATTCGCTAGTAGACCATCATGGAGCTAAGAATGCGCTCACTAACCACTATCGTCACGCTAATGATCAGCCTCGTTGCAAGCCTCGGTATGTTAGCCGGCACGGCCAGCGCACAAACGCCGTCCTCGAACGAGGCAGCGCCGACACTCGATGATCTCCAAAGCGCGGTGAACTCGCTGCCGACCGGGCGCGTCGAGCGGCCGGAATCGTACGACTCGATGACGCCCGAGCAGCAACGCTACCTTGCGGGCGTGCTCGGCGGTCCGCGTAATGCGGTGTCGGGTCCGCTCGCGGTCATGCTCGCGAGCCCCGAGCTCGGCGAGCTCGCCCAGCGCGCGATGGCGTATGCGCGCTTTGCAGGAACCGAAGGCTTCTCGAGCGTGCCGCCGAGGTTGAACGAGCTCGCGATCCTGATGGCGGCGCGGACGTGGAACTCGCCGTACGTCTGGGAGGCGCATGACCGGTATGCGGTGCGGGTCGGGCTGCCGCCGGCGCTCGTGGATGCGATACGGACGGGCGCCGCGCCGCCGGCCGATATGGAGGCCGACGTCGCAGCCGTGTACGCATTTCTCGACGAACTGCTGCGCGATCGCCAGGTGTCCGACGCGACGTTCGACGCCGCGCGCTCGGCCCTCGGCGGAGACCGTCAGCTCGTCGACTTGGTCGGGACCTTTGCGATCTACCAGATGTCCGCAATGCTGACTGCCGTGGATCGGACCGATCTCGACGAGGGCGACATGCCGGCGCTGCGTCCGCTCGAGTGAGCGAGCGCCGCGTTGCACTTCAGATCATCTTAAACAATACTGAACTAGGGTGTGCGAGGAAGATTCGGACGCGTTATGGGATTGGCCAAAGCGGCGATTGCCGCTCTGCTACTTGGAACAGCCTTTTCGACAGACGCTATCGAAGTGGATGCCGCGTCCGAAGAAGTGCGAGGCGTAACGATAGTGTCTGCGGACATCGCTACCAACCTCGAGAATCAAGATCAGATGCTCGTCGTGCGCCTCCGGAACAGTGCGGAGGAAACGGGCCAATCCGTTACCCTCACTTTCACGGTGCGTGACCAAAGCGGTAAGCCTAGAGGGGGGTACGCAAACGGCTTTGAGATGCAGGCCGCTCCGGGTGGGGAGCAAGTCGTGGTTCTACAAGTTCCGAGTTTCACGGGTACTGAAGATACTCTTACGCTAGAACTGGTGGACTTGGACGAATGGGCCAGAGCGTTGGAATAGTTTTCTTGGCGGTCGAGCTTGCTTGAGTGTCTCAAGCACCTTCGGTGGTAGTCATTCGAACAAAGGATCCAACTTTCCTCAGAGCGACGAGAAGATGGGCAGTTTCAAAGCATTCGTGTCGAAGGCCGCAGTGGCACGACAACCCAAAGCGCGATGGCGCGCTCCGATGAGACAGTCTGCGAACTGAGCCGAGGAGTCTCTCCAGAAGAAGAGCGCTTCCTCGATCGACGACTCATCTTCGAAGCTCAAGTCTGCTGCTGCGAGTAGGTCGGAGAACGTCGTCAGGACCTCGCTCTTGTCGAGCCCGTAGCGACTCCGCAGCACCCATTCCGTCTCGAGCAGGACCGTAAGGCTGATCAGGACCGGGTCACCGCTCTCGGCTTCGCGCCTGATGAGGTTGCGCGCGCGCCGGAACTGCCCTTCGTCATCGCGCGTTAGGAATCGGGCGAGAACGTTCGTGTCGATGCCGATCATCAGCGCGAGAGGTGCTCGACCGGCAGCCGTTTCCGACCCGGTTTCTGAAGGCGTCCAGCCAAGTCCAACACGCTCCTGTTCTTCACCCGCATCAAAACCGTGCCGTCAGGCAACAACGTGAATGTCATCCGGTCTCCCGGCTTGATGCTCAAGCTATCCCGAATCTCCTTCGGGATCGTGGTCTGCCCTTTGCTCGTCAGTGTTGCTTCAGCACTCATTTACGCTTATTCACGACTCCTTACGCAGCAGACTATTGTAAGGAGGCCGTTCGGGTCAACTTTACGAGCTGTCACGACGCTGCCCGGGAAGGACGGACGATCCCCGGTCTGGGCTGTCGAGCATCTTGGGCGGCCGCCATTGGCCTTTTCGACCTTTGCGAAGCAAAGCCGAACCGACTGGAAGCGTTACTAGCCGCCGAGGGTCGTTTACTCCGGACATTGATGCTGCGTGCCGTAAGTCTTCTTTCCGGCGCGGCAAGGCCGATGCAACTGGAAACGACATCGGATGGCCATTGTTTGCGCATAGCGACGAGATTCGTTAACGCGTCAACCGCCGACGGCGCGCAGCAGTTCACCGAATGCGCGCGGCTCGATGATCGCGGCGTAATGGCGCTCGTACGCAGGGGCGTGAACCCCGATGCAAGGTTGTTCGCGAGGCGCTTGACCATGGCGAAACGCCGTATCTTGTTGGCGAGCGTCAGCGTGCGAGGTGCTGTCTTGCGACCGTGGGTGCGCTCGATGCGCTCGATAGCTTCTTGGAGCATCGGCGCGGGTCGGGATACGTACCGCGCGACAGGGGCTGCTCTGAGCGTAGGTGCGCCGCTAGAATTGACAGCGATTGTCGCGGCTTGATGATGAATTGGCTCCCCGGGCCGGACTCGAACCAGCGACCAATCGGTTAACAGCCGATCGCTCTACCACTGAGCTACCGGGGAACCGGTGCATCGAGCTGTATTTTGCCCTGCGTAGTCTAAGTAAGTCAAGTGACTCGCCAGCAAAATTTACGTACGTGCGGCAACTTACACGCGTTTCTGCGCTCGAAACCTGAACTTTAAAGCCGACGATCGAGCATCGTGCGCCCGCACAATGCCAAAAAGAAGACCTTCCGCTACCATTCAGGGCTGGCATTCTCCGGTGCCGGGGCGTTCGGGTCAACGCCGCAGCGCTCAAAACGTGACGCCGGCGACAAACTCGGCATGCCGCGGTCTAAGGCGCCATGCTGGAATGCGCCGTCCAGCTTCAAGGGCCTCGTTCGGGCCGCTAACGTTTCGTTAGCAACTTTCGTTTCCTCGCAGATCCTTAAGCGCCAATGACCGAAAAGATTTTTCACCTCGAACGCGATTATGAGCCGGCCGGCGACCAGCCGCAGGCGATCGAGACGCTCGTCGACGGCATCGAGTCCGGCCTCGCGCGGCAGACTCTGCTCGGCGTCACCGGCTCGGGAAAGAGCATCGGCTACGACGACCCTCTCTTCATCGAGCGATACGAGGGCGGCGAATTCGTCGCGAGGATCGTGACCGCCGGGCCGTTCATCGATGGGTTGTTGGCCGCACAAGGCCTCGGTGACCAGGACGGGGAGACGGAGCAATTCGCCTGCGCGGACGGCATGTACTTCACCCAGGCTTTCGATCCGGCGACCGGGGTGACGGGGCGGTTCCCAGTAGCGGCATTGCTTCGCCACCGGGCCCCGCAACAAGTGTTCCGCGTCACCACCGCGTGCGGCCGTTCGGTTGCAGCGACTGCCGACCACAATCTGTGGGTGCTCCGCGATGGCGCGCTCACGCTCCTGCGAACGGAGGAGGTGCGGGCGGGCGACTGCTTGCCGGTGCCCGAGACGATCGAAGCCTCGTCCGACCTGCGCACGTTGGATCTGCTGCAGTATCTTGCCGAGGCGGATCTTGGCGTGCTTTCGGAAGAGCGCGCCACAGCGGTCGGCAGTGACCTCGCCGGGGGCGGCGAATCGGCCGCTATAATCGGCCACGAGCGCCGCGAAGGTCGTTTGCCGGCGCGAATGCCGCTGTCCGACGCGCTACTGGCTGTGCTCGGTAACTATATCGCCGCCGGTGAAGCGGAGCTGGGGCGGAGCTGCGATCTCGCGATATCGTCCGCCGTATTCGCGGCGCTGCTGGCGAAGCTGTGCGGCCGCCGTTCCGTCGATAAGCGCTTGCCGGATTTTTGGCCACAGCTCTCGAACCGGTCGCTCGGCATTCTGCTCCGTGCGTACTTCGACGGCCGCGGCGCCGTGGGCACGCCGGACGATGGCGTCTCCGCGACCGCGAGCGGCGGGCTCGCCTCCGATCTCGCCTATGCGCTGAAGCGTTTCGGTATTCACGCGCAGCTCCGGCGCCAGGCCGAGCCAGCCGGGGGCGTCACCGAAGAGACCTTTAGCGTGGCGATTTCAGGTCGCGATCTACTGCGTTACGCGCGCAGCATCGGCTTCCGGCACCCCGACAAGCGCGCGCGGCTCGAAGCGATCGTTGGACGAGCGGACGCGGTCACCGAGCTCGCGCCGTACGTGCGCGGGCCCCTGCAGCGCCTTCACGGGACGTGTTGGACGCCGGTCGACGAGATCGCCGAAATGGAATACGCGCACCCGTACGTGTACGACCTTTCGGTGCCCGGCGCCGAAACGTTCTTGGCAGGGACGGGCGGGGTGATCGTGCACAACACCTTCACGATGGCGAACGTGGTGTCCGCCGTGCAGCGGCCGACGCTGATTCTCGCGCACAACAAGACGCTAGCGGCCCAGCTCTATGGGGAGATGCGCGAATTCTTTCCGCATAACGCGGTCGAGTATTTCGTTTCGTACTACGACTACTATCAGCCGGAGGCGTATGTGCCTTCTAGCGATACGTATATCGAGAAAGATGCATCGATCAACGATCACATCGAGCAGATGCGGTTGTCGGCGACCAAGGCGCTGCTCGAGCGGCGCGATGTGGTCATCGTCGCCACCGTGTCGGCGATCTACGGCCTCGGCGACCCGGAGGCCTATCACGCGATGGTGCTGCACCTCGTGCGGGGGGCGTCCATCAATCAACGCGACATGCTGCGCCGGCTTGCCGAGCTGCAGTACACGCGCAATCCGCTCGATCTCGCGCGCGGCACCTACCGCGTCCGCGGGGATGTGATCGACATCTTCCCGGCGGAGTCCGAGCAGGAGGCCGTGCGGGTCGAGCTGTTCGACGACGAGATCGAGACGATCAGCCTGTTCGACCCGCTGACTGGCGCGGTGCTGCGCAAGTTGCCGCGCGTGACGATCTACCCGAAGACGCACTACGTCACGCCGCGCGAGACGTTGCTGAATGCTGTCGAGCTCATTCGAGCGGATCTCGCGATTCGCTTGAACGAGCTGCGCGATGCGAACAGGCTGGTCGAGGCGCAGCGCCTCGAGCAGCGCACGCGCTTCGATATGGAGATGATTCTCGAGGTCGGTTATTGCAACGGCATCGAGAACTACTCACGTTATTTGTCCGGCCGGCGGCCCGGTGAGCCGCCGCCCTGTTTGTTCGACTATCTGCCGCCCGACGCGCTGCTCTTCATCGACGAAAGTCACGTAACGGTTCCGCAACTCGGTGCGATGTATCGCGGCGACCGCTCGCGCAAGGAGACGCTGGTCGAGTACGGCTTCCGTCTGCCTTCGGCGCTCGACAATCGTCCGCTGCAATTCGAGGAGTTCGAGGCCATTGCGCCGCAGACGGTTTTTGTCTCGGCGACGCCGAGCCGCTACGAGAACGAGCGGTCCGATAACGTCGTCGAGCAGGTCGTAAGGCCGACGGGCCTGATCGATCCGGAGGTGGAGATCCGGCCGGCGGGCATTCAGGTCGACGATGTGCTGTCTGAGATCAATGCACGCGCCGCGGCGGACGAGCGCGTGCTAATCACGACGCTGACGAAGCGCATGGCGGAGGACCTCACAGAGTATCTGCAGGAGCACGGTGTGCGCGTGCGCTATCTACATTCAGACATCGAGACCGTCGAGCGGACGGAGATCATTCGCGATCTGCGGCTCGGCGAGTTCGACGTACTGGTCGGAATCAACCTGCTGCGCGAGGGGCTCGATATGCCGGAGGTCTCGCTCGTCGCCATTTTTGATGCGGACAAGGAAGGGTTCTTGCGCTCGGAGGGCTCGCTGATCCAGACGATCGGGCGCGCGGCGCGCAACGTTAACGGTAAAGCGATCCTGTATGCCGACCGGATCACGGGCTCGATGCAGCGAGCGATCGAAGAGACGGACCGCCGCCGAGCGAAGCAGATCGCGTTCAATGCGGCCCACGGCATCGAGCCGCGCTCGATCAAGAAGGCCGTGCAGGACATCATGGAAGGCGCACGGTATGTGCCGCGCCGGCGCCAACGCGGGCGCGACGAGATCGAAGGTGCAGTCGACATGAGCCCGGCCGATGCGCTCGCGAAGGTTCAACAGCTCGAGAAGCAGATGTACCGACATGCGCGCGACCTCGAGTTCGAGCAGGCCGCACGGCTGCGCGACGAGATCCAGGCACTGCGCAAAGTCGGCCTCGGGCTCGGCGCCGACACGGTCAAATAGATCTTGATGCACGCAAAGCTTGAGTCTTCCCCCCGGAAGTAGGTATCGTTGCGCCTCTTCCAGGCGCGTAGCTCAGTGGTAGAGCACCACCTTGACATGGTGGGGGTCGGTGGTT
>CAZFJU010000043.1:0-23972 GCA_964518995.1 uncultured Gammaproteobacteria bacterium | reverse complement strand
AGCCCCGTGCGCAGCGGATCAGTCCTCGAGCTCGCCGAAAGCGAGCGCGTTGTGGTCGTTCATCGGCACGACGATCTGATTCTGGGTCGAGTCATAGCAGATGGACGCCGCGCTCGGGATGCCGGCGGCAATCACTTCGGCCTCCTCGTCCGGACGGATACGCGAAATGCTGCCAAAGCGCACGCTGCTCACGTATTTCGTCCCGTCCTCGAGCACGACGACGCCGTCGTTACCGCCTTCGGCCGCATGCTCGGTACGCACGAGCTCGCCGTCCGCGTCGAACGTCAGCACTTCGTTGTTGCCGATGTTCACGACGACGACGTTGCCGTCGGTATCGATCGCGACGCCATTCGGCACGGCGAGCGGCGCGCCATCCACGAAGATCGACGACTCGCCGTCGGCCGTGATCTTATAGACGCGCTCCGGCGGCCGCGTATTCGAGACGTAGATCGTGCCGTCCGAGGTCACCGCAATGCCGTTCAGCAGATTCGCCTCCGGCACTTCGAACGCGTCGCCCGGCGCGCCGGTCTCGAGATCGAACGTGCGCACGGTGTCGATGTCGGCGACATAGAGCAGATCGCCCTGGATCGCGCTGCCGAGCGGATGGTTCAACGTGAGCCCGTCGCGGGTCGCGCCGATCCACTTCGACGTGTGCACGGAGCCGTCCGGATTGATCAGCGACACGTAGCCGTCGTTCTCTTGCAGCTCTTGCGCAATGCCGGCGTTCATCGCCAGGATCAGATTGCGATTCGGGTCGAACGTGCAGCTCTCGGCGAAGCGGAAGCTGCCGAAAACCTTGACGTTGTCGGTCATCGGCGTCTGCTCGCCGGCTTCGTTCACCGTCCCGAGCGGCTCCCCGGTGCGGAATTCTCCGCTCGACTCCCCCGGTTGCGCGAACGCGGCGGCTGCACCGAAGCACAGCGCAAGACTCAAGTATAATGCGTAGGTCGTTCTCATGGCGTCGTTCCTCTTCTTGATTACGCCGAATGCCGCGGGTACTGCGGCGTCCAATGCCGCGTCCAGTGTACTCGGGACGCCCGCGGCGCGGCACGCTTTCAGGACCCGCGGCCCGAGCGGCCCGGTCCAGGCCGGTCGAGCAGCGATCCACGAGCCCGACAAACGGGCTCGCATTCGTCGACGACCGCGCTTTATGCTGGCGAGAGCTCGACACACCCAAGGACGAGGAGCGCGCAAAATGACATCAGCGATGCGCATGCTAACGGCGGCCCTATTGGCCGCGTCGGCCGTCGCCCCTGCGCTGGCCCAACCTTCCCGCACGGATACTCCGATGGCAAACGACGACACGGTTCGCGCCGAGACCGCCGCGGCGGTTGCCGAGAACCCGCTCCTTTCGCAAAGTACGCTGCCTCTGCACTATCCGCCGTTTGACCGCATTGCGGACGAGCACTTCGCGCCCGCGCTCGAGCAAGGCATGACCGAGCAGCTCGCCGAGGTCGAAGCGATCGCGTCGAGCGACGAGCCGCCGACTTTCGACAATACGATCGTCGCGCTCGAGCGGTCGGGCCAGCTGCTGAATCGCGCCGCAACGGTCTTCTACAACCTCGTCGGCGCCGACACTAACGACGCTCGCCAGCAAATTCAGGCGGAGTTCGCGCCGAAGCTGTCGGCGCACGACGATGCGATCCGGCTCAACGAGGCGCTGTTCGCCCGCATCGACACGCTGCACGAGACGCGCGAGTCGCTCGATCTCGACCCCGAAGCGAGCCGATTAATCGAGCGCTACCACGTCGCGTTCGTACGGGCAGGCGCCCAGCTCGGGGACGACGACAAGGCGCGGCTCCGCGAGATCAATGCGGAGACGGCCCGATTGCGCACACAGTTCACGCAGAACGTGCTCGCGGAGGTCAACGCCTCAGCGGTCGCGGTCGACGATCGCGCGCGGCTCGCAGGTCTGCCCCAAGCCGCGATCGACGCGGCGGCGGATGCGGCGGCGGCGCGCGATCTCGAAGGCCAGTTTCTCATCACGCTGCAGAACACGACCGGGCAGCCGCCGAACACCTATCTGCACGACCGCGCGCTGCGCCAGCAGATCCACGAGGCGTCGATCGCCCGCGGCAGCCGCGGCAACGCGCACGACAACCGCGAGATTGTCGCGACGGTCATGCAGCTGCGCGCAGAGCGGGCCCGGCTGCTCGGTTATCCGACCCACGCGGCGTATGTGCTCGCCGACCAAACGGCGCTGACGCCCGACGCGGTCGACGACATGCTGACGGCGCTCGTCCCGCCGGCCGTCGCGAACGCGCGCCGCGAGGGCGACGCCCTCCAGCAGATGATCGACCGCGAGCAGGCCGACGCGGGGCAGCCGTCGTTCGCGCTGATGCCGTGGGACTGGAGCTACTACGCCGAGAAGGTTCGGCTTGTGTCGTACGACTTCGACGAAGCGGAGCTCAAGCCGTATCTCGAGCTCGACAGCGTGCTGACGAACGGCGTCTTCTACGCGGCCGAGCGGCTCTATGGCATCCGCTTCGAGGAACGCGACGATCTGCCGGTCTATCATCCGGACGTGCGGACGTTCGACGTGCTGGATGCCGACGGCTCGCCGCTCGCGATCTTCATGTTGGATGCGTACGCGCGCCCATCGAAACGCGGCGGCGCGTGGATGAACGCCTACGTTTCGCAGTCGCGCCTGCTCGGCACCGAGCCCGTCGTGGCCAATCACCTGAACATCCCGAAGCCGCCGCCCGGCGAACCGACGCTGATGACATGGGATGAGGTCATCACCCTCTTCCACGAGTTCGGCCATGCGTTGCACGGCATGTTCTCGGATGTCACCTATCCTTATTTCGCAGGCACTCGCGTACCGCGCGACTTCGTGGAATTTCCGTCGCAAGTGAACGAGATGTGGGCGGACTGGCCGGATGTCCTGGCGAATTACGCGCGCCACCACGAAAGCGGCGAGCCGATGCCGCAAGAGTTGCTCGATAAAGTGCTCGAGAGCGCGAAGTTCAACCAGGGCTTCGCGACCACGGAGTACCTCGCCGCCGCCCTGCTCGACCAAAGCTGGCATCGGCTCGGCCCGGACGAAGTACCGCAGGCCGACGAGGTGATGGCCTTCGAGGCGCGCGCGCTCGCGGCCAACGGCACGGACTACAGCGCGGTGCCGCCGCGTTATCGTACGCCCTACTTCAGTCATATCATGGGCGGCTACGACGCCGCCTACTATTCATACATCTGGTCCGAGGTGCTCGACGCGAACACGGTCGAGTGGTTCAAGAGCCATGGCGGGCTGACGCGCGAGAACGGCGATCGCTTCCGCGACCTGCTGCTGTCGCGCGGCGGCAGCGTCGATGCGCTCGAGCTGTTCCGGAGCTTTGCCGGCCACGAGCCGCAGATCGAGCCGCTGCTCGAGCGCCGCGGTTTGATTCCGGCGACCGAGTAGCCGCTAGTGGCGGTCACAGGCCACTAGTTACGTCGCACGCGAGCGCCCTTTTCTGGTAGCGTTACCGGCTGCCGTGCGGCCATCGCGAGCCGTAAAGGACGACAACAATGAAGACCTTTCTCGCCGCAATGACTGCGGCCGTGCTGGTGGCCGGCTCTTTCGATATCGCCTCGGCTCAGCCGCGCGGCCCCGTCCGCGAGATCATCCCGATCACCGGCGAGCTGTACCGCGCGCGCAACGGCAACTGGTACACGATATTCGCGGTGACTCCCGCCGGCATCATTCTCGGCGATCCGATCAATACCGCTTTCGCCGAATGGCTCGCCGGTGAGCTGGAGCAGCGCTTCGACGTCCCGGTGCGCTATGTCGTCTACAGCCATAGCCACTTCGATCATGCCGAGGGCGGCGCCGTCTTCGCGGACACGGCCGTCTTCATCGGTCACGAGAACATGCTCCGCAACATGGACGGCCGGTACCCGCAAATGCCGGGCGACATGATCGACCGCGACCACAACGGCCGCATCGACTTCGACGACATCATGATCCCGACCAACGCCGACCCCGGCATCTGCGGCTGGGGGCCGAGCTTCTTCGACCTGTTCGACCGGGATGGGGACGGCGTCGTCACGCCCGCGGAGCTGCAGCGCGACATCGTCCCGCCGAGCATCGTGTACTCCGAGCGAATGCGCATAGAGCTTGGCGGCACGACCATCGAGCTGTTGCATCCCGGGCTCAACCATTCCGACGACGCCACGGTGATGTACTTTCCCGAGGAACGAGTCGTGTTCGCGACGGAGTTTCTCGCCGACGCGCTGGTCACGGACGAGATCCATTCGCTGCCTAGCGCGTGCGGTCCGTTCGACGGCAGCCCACTCGCGGAGTGGATCCGCTCGTACCGTGCGGTCGAAGCGCTCGACTTCGACGTGCTCGCGGGCGGCCACGGCGAGCTGTTCGACAAAGCCGCCGTCACGGCGACACGCGAGTACTTCGAGGACCTCACGGCAGCCGTCTCGGCCGGCATGGCTGCGGGCACGCCGCTCGCGGAGCTCAAGGCCACGCTGGAGCTGCCGAAGTACCGCGATTGGGCGAACTATGACCGGCTGCGCGCGAAGAACATCGAAGCCGCGTATTTGAATCTCAAGCTCTATCGCTGATCGTCACTTGCACGACGGGCGCGCGACGACGAGGGTGCTGCGGGCACACGTGCCCGAGCTGCTGAGTCTTGCCGTGCCTGCCACCGCGTCGCGGCTCGGCCTGTTCGCGCTCGCGTTCGTCGATACCGTGATGGTCGGGCGCTACGCCACCGCGGAGCTCGCCTGGCTGTCGCTCGGTAACCGCGCGGTCGTGACGTTCCTGGTGATTGTCGCCGTCGGCCTGCTGATGGGCGTGCTGGTCGCGACCTCGACCGCGTTTGGCCAGCGCGACCCGCTGCGCTGCGGCCAGGTGTGGCGGCGCTCGATGCCGTACGCTGCCGCGATCGGCGTCGGCATGGCGGCGCTGACCTTGACGGCGCCGTGGCTGATGCCGTTGATCGCGGCCGACCCGATCATCGCAGAGCAGGCGGCGCGGCTGGTGATGATCCTCGGCCTCGGTTTGCCGGCCCATCTGATCTTTTTCTGCTCGACCGCCTTTCTTGAAGGCGTGCGTAGGCCGTACGTGCCGATGCTGATCCTCGTCGCGGCCAATCTGCTCAATGTGCTACTGAACTATTCGCTGATCTTCGGCAATCTCGGCGCGCCTGAGCTCGGCGCCGCCGGCTCGGCCTGGACGACCACGGCCGTGCGCTGGCTGGTTGCGGGGGTGGCCGTAGGCTACGTGTGGCTCGCCCCGTCCATGCAGAAATTCGCCGTGCGCCGGCCTTATAGCGGCGCGTGGAGCGACTGGGCGCGCCAACGGTCGATCGGCTATGCCTCGGCGGTCAGCATCGGCACCGAGGTCGGCGCCTTTGCCGGCCTTGCCATCATCGCGGAAAAGCTCGGCGCGCTCGAGCTCGCGGGCCAGGAGATCGTGTTCAACGTGCTCGGCGTGCCGTTCATGTTTGCCGTGGGTATCGGCTCGGCCACGGCCGTGCGGGTCGCGATCGCGCACGGCCGCGGCGACCGGGCGGACACGGCGGTCGCGGGTTGGACTGGAGTCGGCGCGGCTGCGATCCCGCTGGCGATCTTTGCGCTGCTGGTCGGCCAGCGCCCCGAAGCCGTGTTTGCGCTGCACTCGAGCGATCCCGCGCTCGCGGCCATCGCTGTGCCGGCGATCGCGTTCGCAGCGTTCGTCGTGCTGTTCGACGGCCAACAGGCGACGATCACGATGGCGCTGCGCGGACTCGGCGAGACCTGGTGGCCCACAGCGCTGCAAGCGATTGCGTATGGAGCGATCATGCTGCCGCTGTCGTGGCTTCTCGCGATCGGCCTCGACCGCGGGCTGATCGGTCTGCTCGAGGGCACGTTGACGGCGAGTGTCTTCGCGGTGATTGCGCAGAACGCTCGGTTCTGGTGGCTGACGCGGCGGCGTGATGCCGGCAGCGACGAGGCCGCACGCTCGTCGATCGCATGAGGCTCGCGAGTCGATGGCGCGGCGTTTGATGGTACGCTAACCGCGTCGTACGAAATCGAGCCGCCGCGATGATCCCACGTCCTCTGCTCATCTCGCTCGCCCTGCTGCTGTGCGCCGCCCCGGTCAGCGCGGAGCTCGCGCCGCCGAACGCCGCAGGCGTCGCGATGGGGCATTTGCATTACTTCGTTCGCGACGTCGAAGCGAACAAGCGCTTCTGGGTATCGCTCGGCGGCGAAGCGAAGCGAATCGACGGCGCGGAGGCGGTCGTGTTTCCGGATGTGATGGTGTTCCTGGATCAGGGCAGTCCCGACGCGGGCACCGATGGTTCAGTCCTGAACCATGTCGCATTCCGCGTGCAATCCGTCGCGGCCATCGAAGCGCGCGGCTTCGAGGTCACGCACCTCGAGCAATTTCCCGGTGTGGCATACGTCTACACGCCCGAAGGCGAGCGCATCGAGCTCTTCGATGACGAGCTCGCGACGAACCTCGATTTCACGCCGTCGGGCCCGACTACGGAGCCCTCGGTCGAACGGCACAACGTCGGGCTCGACGTGCCGATCGTGTCGCACCACGTGCATCTGTACGTGCCGGACGTCGCGGCCGCGCGCGATTGGTACGCGACCCATTTCGGCGGCGTGCCCGGCATGCGCTGGCGTTACGATGCAACAGATCTACCCGGCATCAACTTCAACTTCTCGACCGCGCCCGAGCCGCTGCCGGGTACGCGCGGCCGCATGCTCGATCACATCGGCTTCGAGGTGGCGAACCTCGAAGCGTTCTGTGCCGCGCTCGAAGCCGCAGGCGTTCCGCTCGACGTGCCGTACGCGCGCTCCGAGTTTGGCGTCGGCCGCGCGTTCCTGACGGACCCATGGGGCACGCATATCGAGCTGACGGAAGGGCTGCGCGCGTTCTGAGCGCCGCCGGCGGCGCGTGTCAGCTCCGCACGTTGATCGAGTAGCCGCCGTCGACAGCGAGCTTCGCGCCGTTGATATAGCTCGCACGGTCGGACGCGAGAAACACGACCGCATCGGCCACCTCTTCCATCGTACCCCAGCGGCCGGAGACGATTCCCCAGTCGGCGCACGTACGGTCCAGAAATTGCTGCTTGGTCAGATCCTCCGCGTGCGCGGAACGCTCGGCCCAGGACTCGCGCCACTCCGTGGCAATGAGACCCGGAATCACGGCATTCACTGTGATCCTGGCCGCGGCAAGATCAGCCGCGAGATAGGAGGTCACGTGATTCATCGCCGCATTGTTGAGGCCGTGGGTCAACGCATGGGTCAACACGCTCGAGCCCGCGATGCCGCTGATATTGATCACGCGACCTGTGCCGTTTTTCGGCATGAACGGGATGACCGCCTGAGTCATGCGCAGCATGCCGAGAATCTTCGTATCGACGTCATCGCGCCAGTCCGCGTCCGCCCAGGTGATCTGGCGTTCCGGCCTCTTGATCGGGCCGCCCGCGTTGTTCACGAGGATATGAATCGCGCCGAGCGCCTCGTGTGCCCGCTCCGCCGCCGCGCGCACCGCCGCCGCGTCGCGGATGTCGGTTGGAATGGCGAGGACACGCACGCCCGCGCCCGCCGCAATCTCGCCGGCCGCGTCCTCGAGCTCCTTGGCGCTGCGGGCCAGCAGCGCGAGATGAACGCCTTCGTCCGCAAGGCCGCGCGCGATACCCTTGCCGATGCCCTTGCTCGCGCCGGTGATGAGCGCCGCGCGTCCCTCGAGTCCCAGCTTCATTGCTCCCTCCGCTCCGTTGAGCCCAAAAGGCGCCGCTGCGGCGCGACGTTGGCCGCAGTATATAGCGTCGGTCGTCTGACCGACGAAGGCGAGCCGCCTTCGCCGGCGCGTGCCGGCAAAGGACGCGCACGTCGCCTATACTTGGCCTCCGACCGCCGTGCAGGAGAGAGCAGCCCGATCATGTCCCGTCGACCGCAGAGGAAAACCGCACGCGAACCGTACCGGCCTGGCGACTACGAAGCCGAGCTCGTGCGCCTGTGCAAAGGCAACCGGCGGGAAGCCGAGCGTCTGATCAGCGAGGAGCAAGTCCGCGCCCCGGCATTGTCGCGCCAGGGCGCCGCGCTCGCGCTGGTGACCCGCATCCGGCATGAGCGCGAGCCGCGCTCGCGCTCACTGTGACGCGGCCGGCGGCCGCAGCATCCGCTCCCAGTAGCCCACATCGATCCAACGCCCGAACTTGAAGCCCACGTCGTGCAGATGGCCGACTTTCGTAAAGCCGAGCTTCTCGTGCAGCGCCACGCTGGCCGGGTTCGGTAGTGCGATGCCGGCGATGACGCAATGGATGCCGAGCGGCTCCAGCTCGGCCAGCAGTCGCGAGTAAAGCCCCGCTCCGAGCCCCCGCCCGCAGCACTCGGGCGCCAGATAGATCGAGCTTTCGACGGAGTAGCGGTACGCCGAGCGGATATGCCACTGAGCGGCGTAGGCATAGCCCGCGACCACGCCCTGCTCCTCGCAGACGAGCCACGGCAGCGTTCGAGTCACCTTGCGGATCCGCTCCGCGATTTCCGCCGGCGTCACGGGCTGCTCCTCGAACGTGACCACGGTTTCTCGAACGAAGTGGTTGTAGATCTCGCAGATCCGAGCCACGTCCGCTGGCTTGCAGGGGCGCACGAGCAAGGCGACGCCTAGTCGCCTGCAACCGCTGGGCGGCCCGGCCTCAGGGTCTGCAAGACCGTACCCGCTAAAGCGCAAAATTCTCCTACCGGCCGCGTCTTCGCGCTGGTTATAACGTGTACTACGGCCGCAAGGAAGTCGTGGCAAGAGCGAGACACAGGAGTACCGCCGTGAAGTGGGGACGCATGTTCATCGGTAAGCATCTCGAGCGTAACCGCCCCGTCAACCCGGTCGACGAGCAACTGATGCGCCGCCTCGCCGAAGCAAGGCAACGGCTGATGGCGCGCAACGTCGAGCCGGTCGCCGTGCTCCAGATCAAGAACAAAAACGCGCCGGCTCACCTTTATAGATAGGCTCCTGCCCCCTCAGGAGCGCGAGGGCCCGCCGCGTCCATCCCTGCTGCTCGGTGGACGCGGCGGCATCCTCATTGCATCGCAACGCCGCGCGAACGCCCGCGCCTCAGTTCTTCGGGCCGAACAAGAGCCACAGGATCAGCCCGAGCACCGGCAGCAGCAGAATAATCACGACCCATAGCACTTTGCTGCCCGTGCCGGCGCTGCTTCCGATCGTCTTGATGATGGCCCACACGTCCAGAATCAGAATGATCAACCCGAGAACGCCGCCGACCTCGATGCCCATCGCTGCTCCTTAGTTCACGCCGCTTACGCCCGGTGGGGCTCTATTCTTACGCATCCTTCCGAGCGGCGCACTCGAGAGCCGCAAGCGCGACTTCGCTTCCGCGCGGATTTTGCCAAGGATCGCGGCCGCGGGCCGCCTTGATGCTGCATCGTCGACGCGATATAAAGACGCTCGCGCATGGCCGACGTCGCGGCCACATGTTTCGCACTCGCTTCCCGATCCAACTCACGGATGCCACGCATGACCGAGGCTCGCGCCTCCAGGCCAGTACTGGAATTCAAGGGTCGTATGATGACCCTGACGATTCTTCGACTCCTGAACACTTCCGTGGAGCTACTGGCTCGCGAAGTCGATCGTCGCGTCAAAGAGGCGCCCGCGCTATTCAAGAATCTGCCCGTCATCGTCGACGTCGCAGAAGTTTCCGGCAGTGAGCTGCACAGCGATCTGCCGGGCTTCATCGAGATGTTGCGTACGCGCGGGCTCGTGCCGATCGGCCTACGTGGCGGCGATTCGCGTTGGCGGGAAGCGGCGTTTACTGCCGGACTGTCGGTATTCTCGAACAAGCACCTTCCGGACCCGCCCGCACCCGCGGGTGCCGGCGAAAGTGAGCGCACCGCGGCTCAAACCGCCCAGAAGGCCGCCCGCACTGCGGAGCCCGTCAGCGAGGCACCCGCGTCCGCCGAATCGTGGCCGGCGGAGAACGATCAGATTCCGCCCGGCAGCGGAATGCTCGTGACCCAACCGGTCCGCTCGGGGCAGCAGATCTACGCGCGCGGAACCGATCTCGTGATCCTCGCTGCGGTCAGCCCCGGTGCCGAGGTGCTCGCGGATGGTCACGTGCATATCTACGGCGCGCTGCATGGCCGGGCGCTGGCCGGCGTCCGCGGCTACACGAGCGCCCGGATCTTCTGCAAGAGCTTCCGAGCCGAGCTCGTGTCGGTCGCCGGCATCTATAGTGTCAGCGAGCAGTTCGACGCCGCGCTCGCAGGCGCGCCAGCGCAGATCTCATTGCAGGAGGATACGCTGCGCATCGAGCGTCTGTAGAGTGATATTCAACGGCCGCTATCGACGGCCGCGGCCATTCACCGAGGGAACAGCACAACAGTGGCAAAGATTATCGTGGTCACTTCCGGAAAGGGGGGCGTCGGAAAAACGACCAGCAGCGCCGCCATTGGCGCCGGGCTCGCACAGGCGGGCCACCGCACCGTCGTCGTGGACTTCGACGTCGGGCTGCGCAATCTCGATCTCATCATGGGCGTCGAGCGGCGCGTCGTGTATGACTTCGTGAACGTCATCAACAACGAAGCGACGCTCCACCAGGCGCTGATTCGCGACAAGCGCGTC
This sequence comes from uncultured Gammaproteobacteria bacterium, assembly GCA_964518995.1. Lineage (GTDB taxonomy): Bacteria > Pseudomonadota > Gammaproteobacteria > Steroidobacterales > Rariloculaceae > ZC4RG20. The sequence continues at coordinate 13,405 of CAZFJU010000043.1, read as the reverse complement.
GACAATCTGTCGATCCTTGCGGCCTCGCAAACGCGCGACAAGGACGCCCTGACCGACGACGGCGTCGAACGAGTGCTCACGGAGCTTTCGAAGGATTTCGATTACGTGATATGTGATTCCCCAGCAGGCATCGAGCGCGGCGCGCTCATGGCGATGTACTTCGCGGACGAGGCGATCATCGTGACGAATCCCGAGGTTTCGTCCGTCCGTGATTCGGACCGGATTCTCGGCATTCTGTCGAGCAAGACGCGGCGCGCGGCGAACGGCCAACCGAAGGTGCGCGAGCATCTGATGTTGACGCGATACTCGGCGGAACGCGTGCGTCGCGGCGAGATGCTGAGCGTGGAAGACGTCAAGGATATTCTCGCCATCGATCTGCTCGGCGTAATTCCAGAGAGCCAGTCCGTGCTGAGCGCGTCGAACGCCGGCTTGCCGGTGATTCTCGACGAGGAATCGGACGCGGGCCGGGCATACAGGGACGCGGTCGCGCGTCTTCTCGGCGAGGAGCGGCCGCACCGCTTCCTCGAGCCCGAGAAGAAAGGCTTTCTCGGCCGCATATTCGGGAGCTGAGAACAATGAACCTGCTCAGCTATTTTCGTGCGCAGCGCAAAGAGCGCACGGCGAGTACGGCGAACGTTGCCAAGGAGCGGCTGCAGATCCTCGTGGCCCACGAGCGCGCGACGCGCAGCGGGCTCGATTGGCTCCCTGCGCTGCAGGAAGAGCTGCTGACCGTGTTGAAGAAGTATATCGACATCGATCGAGAAGCGATTCAGATCGAGCTCGATCGGGATGGCGACTGCGACATCCTCGGGCTGAACATCACGCTGCCCGAGCGCTGAGCCGGAGCGAGCCGGCCCGGGCGGTTGTCGGGCCGGCGCCCATGCGCGCACAATTCTCGATCTTGCTTGACGGAAGAACCGGAGGCTCGGCATGAGCTACATGCTTCTGATCATCGAGCCCTCGGGCCAACGCGCAGAGCGGACGGAAGCCGAGGGTCAGGCGCTTTACGCGAGCATGATGGAGTTCAGCGAAGACCTGAAGTCCCGCGGGCTGCTAAAGCTCAGCCAGTCGCTACGCGCCGACGGAGCGGGCGTGCGCGTCGAGGTACGGGACGGCAAGCGCGTCACGCAGGACGGGCCATTCGTGGAGACCAAGGAGATCGTCGGGGGGTTCTTTTTGCTCGATTGCGATACGCGCGAGCAGGCCGTCGAAATCGCCGCGCAATGCCCGGCGGCGCAGTGGGCCACGGTCGAGGTGCGCGAGCTGGGGCCCTGCTTCACCTGACCGCGACCGTCTGCTCTGTCTGGTTTACTCCGCCTCGAGAATGATGTTGCCCACGGCCGTCGACGACGCGGGCACATGGTAGAACCGATACGCCTCGCGGACCTTGTCGCCGAGCGCGCCGCGCATGATCAGCCACATCACGAGCTCGATCGCCTCGGCGCCCGCCTCGCGCAGGTAGTCGATCGGGGGGATCTGGGCGAGCCGCTCCGGATCGCTCGATAGGCCATCGAGGAACGCGGTATCAAACTCCGTATTGATCAGACCGGCGCGCGGGCCCTGGATCTGATGCGACATTCCGCCCGTTCCGAAGATCACGACCCGCAGATCCTCGTCCCAGCTCTCGACCGCTTTCTTGATCGCCTGGCCGAGCATATGACAGCGGCGGCCGGTCGGCGCCGGATACTGAATGACATTGACCGCTAACGGAATCACCCTGAAGGGCCACTCCGCCGGCTGCCCGCACATCAGCGTCAGCGGCACGGTGAGACCGTGATCGACTTGCAGCTCGTTGCAGATCGTCATATCGAACTCATCGAGAACCAACGACTGCACCAGGTGCGCCGCGAGCTCCGGATAACCCTTGACAGGCGGCACGGGACGCGCACCCCAGCCCTCGTCGGCAATCGGGAACTCCGCTGCGCAGCCAAGCGCGAATGTCGGGATGATCTCGAAGTCAAATGCATTGACGTGATCGTTGTAAACGACGATCGCGACATCCGGCGCTGTGTCGGCCATCCACTTCTTGGACGGCTCGTAGCCTTCAAACAACGGCGCCCAGTACGGCTCGCCGGTGCGACCCAAGTCGACGGCCGCGCCGATCGCCGGGGTATGTGACGTGCCGACGCCGGCAATGATTCTGGCCATTAGGCCCTCCTCTCCGATTTCGAGCGCCAGCCGTCCGGGGAGCGGCCGCCCGCCAACATCATCTGGACGTACTCCTCTTCGCTGATGCCAACCATCTGCGAAGCCATGTACTGGTATGACTTCTTATCCGTGAACGCGAGCTTGGCCAACGCGTACGAGACGCCGCCGAGCTCGAGCAGCCGATTCCAGTCCCGCTTCAGCACCGCCTCGCGCTGCGCCTCGGTCATCGGGAACCTCATCAGGTACTTACGCTCGTCCGCTAAAAACTCTTCGCGATTCTCGGCCTTCATCAAGGAATAGAGAAACGCGTTGAGGTGATATCCCTTACGGGCGCGCTCGGCGTCGAACACCCACGTGCCCGGAATATCCTCGTACTCTTCAGGTTGTTTGCTCATTTTCGACTCGCTTGTGCGGCGTGCGCCGCATCTCTATCGCCGGGCGGTACGCGGCTCGATCGACGGCCTGCTTGGCCGCCCGCGGGGCCGGCAGTAGACCCGCTGCGCGCCGGCCGTGTCAACACGCAATGACCGAAGCGCCCGCTCATCGCAGCAGAATACCGCAGCGACAGGTGCACAGGCGAGCAAGCGACGCCGACAGGCAGGTACAATGCAGCGGCCCGCGTTTCGCACGACAATCTAACGATACTTGACGCTACAGCCCGGAGGCTCAGTCGATGCACCATCCGTTCACCTTGCGCGTCGCCGCAGCCTTGCTGGTCGTTGCGCTCGCCGCGTGCCAACCCGATTCGAGCACCGAGACGACGCCACCCGAGAGCCCTGCGGCGGCGACCGACACGGCAGCTACCGATCCGACCGGTGCCGCCAGCGAAGAAATCGCACACGAGCTTATCCCTCTGCCTGGCAAGGAGGGCGAGGCGCCCGTGTTGACTCGAGCGGTGACAATCGTAATGGAAACCACCGCGGGCCCCGTGACGATCGAGGTTTACCCCGAAGCCGCGCCGAATGCGGCCGAGCGGTTCGAGGAGCTGGTCGAAGCCGGCTTCTACGACGGTACGCCGGTATCGCGCGTCGTCGCGGGTTTCGTTGCGCAGTTCGGCATCAACTGGCGCGAGCCGCACAACGCGTGGCAGCAGCGGCCGTTCAACGACGATCCTACGATCTTTGCACTGGAACGGGGCACCCTGGCTTTCGCGAAGGCCGGCCCGAACTCGAACACCACTCAAGTCTTCATTAATACCGTCGAGAACAACCGCCTCGCCGATCCGCAATACAACTTCACGGTATTCGGCCGGGTCGTCGACGGCATGGACGTGGTGGACAGCTTCGTTCAGGTCGGCGACCCGAGCGGAGGCCTCGATCAGGCGCGCCTGTGGTCGAACGGCGACGAATATCTCGCATCGCTGCCGGTGCAGCCGACCATGATCGAGCGCGCCTACGTGCAATAACATTGCGGCGGGCGAGCCCGGCGTGCCCGCCACGGGCACACTGCGGCTCGCCGATCGCTAGCCCGCCCTGCGCTGGACGCCTCTCAATAGCCGAGCCGCCGAGTCGCGAGCGCCGCTCCGGCCGACAGCGCCTCGAGCTTCGCCCACGCAATCTGCGAATGCACGCGCAGACCGAGGCCGCAGTCGGTGCCGGCGATCACGTTCTCGCGGCCGACAAGCTCCGCGAAGCGCACGATGCGGTCCGCGACCAGCTCCGGATGCTCGACGACGTTGGTGGCGTGACTGATGACCCCGGGAATCAGGATTTTGCCCTCGGGCAATTTCGTGTCGCGCCACACCTTCCATTCATGCTCGTGGCGCGGATTCGCGGCCTCGACGGAATAAGCGCCGACGTTCACGCGCAGTAGCAGATCCACAATGTGCGCGAGCGGCAGATCGTGCGTGTGCGGGCCGTGCCAGCTCCCCCAGCAGATGTGGTAGCGCACGCGATCCTCGTCGATGCCGTCGAGCGCATGATTGAGCGCGTCGATGCGGAACCTGGCGAACTTACGGTACTCGTCGATAGGCGGCGGCGGCACGAACATATCGTAGGTGTCGGGCAGAGCCGGATCGTCGATCTGCAAAACGAAGCCGGCGTCCACGATCGCCCGGTACTCGTGCCGCATCGCCTCCGCCAGCGCGAACACGAATTCCTCGTCCCGCTCATAGTGCTCGTTGTGAAAAAAATGCTCGAGCCAGCCCGGCGCAAACGCGCTCATGAAGGCCTCTTCGATCGGCAGATTCGTCTCGTCGAGCGCCGCGCGATAAATTTCGATGTCCTTGCGGACCTCATCCGCGCCGATATAGGTGACCGGGCCGGTGCAGATGATGCGCTCGGAGGGGCCGGCCCAGCCGAGATCCTTATAGAACTCCGCGAACTCGAGCCGCTCGCCAGTGCGGAGCGACATCCACGCCGGCTCGCCCTCCTTCACTTTGCGGGTCGACAGCCCGGACAGTCGCCTCCCGTAGTAGGAGATGCCATAACCCGGCCGGCCGAGCTCGCCGTTGCTGACCACGTCGATGCCCGCCTCGGCCTGCTTCTGGAGCACGTGCACGATGGCCTCGCGCAACAACGGCTCGATCGCGTTGGGATCGGCGTCGCGGCGATCACGCACCGTGCCGGTCAGCTCGACGAGCTCCGGCGGCCCCTCGAGGCGGCCGCCGTGGGTCGTCAGGATGCGCTCGGTGCTGCGCTTCATTGCGCTCCCGGGGGAATGCTCATTCGACCTCGATATAGGCCTCCAAAAGGCCCCGCTCGTACATATCGCGATAATGGCTGTTCGGGTCGCACGGCTCGCTCTCGACCAGATCGCCCGCAGGCGGTCGGCGCTGTGATCCTCGGGTGCGGATGAGCGGCGCCGTATACAGCGGATCGTGAACCGTCAACGTTCGATCCATCGTCAGGCCGTCCTCGGCGACGGTCCAGCGCTCGACGATTCGCGTCGCATCGCCGCCCGACATCGGATAACCGGAGCCGTCGAGCCAGCCCGGCGCGAGCTTCGTCGTCTCGATGACGAGCGATCGCCCTTCCCATTGCCCGACCGAGAACCCCATCGACGTCAGCGGATGCTCCGCGGGTGCGCTGCGTCCGTCCATCCAGATCCAGCGCGGCGTGTTGTCCTGCAGCGAGAGCACCATGTAATGCGTGCCGGCGTTGAAGATTTCCATCGGATACGGCGACCCGAAAATGCGCGGCAGACCGGCCGGCATGCAGCGGAGCACGTGGTCGTCGCCGAACTGACGTCCTTCGTAGATGGCGCGAGTCGCGGCCGTCATCGGCATGGGCTTCGGCTCGAAGTCGTCGACCGTGGTGCGGAAGTTATAGCGATTGTCCCAGTAGCCCGTGATGTCGACCGGGAACTCTGCCGCCTGGTAGGTGTAGTCGACGTCCGGATCCGCGGTGACCTCGGTTTGCGTGCGCGTCGCGTCGTTCGCGCACGGGCCGAGACGGCGGCCCTGCTCGGGACCGCTTTCGAGCTCGATGCATGTGGCGTACAGCCGCTTCGCGCCGTCGCGGCCAAGGTTGCCGCTCGCGCTGACGATGTAACCGGCCTGCACCGTGTCCTGGAACCAGTTCTCGCGCCGATAGCTCGGCAAATTACCCGGCGGGGCGAGGGTCCACTCCTCGACCGTGCCGTCGTCGAGCGTGACGCGGATGTCGTAGCGGATGTGCGGATTTGCCCACCATACGCGGGTGACCTCGCCGCGCACCTCGCCGGTCAAATTCGCCTCGAACTCCGTGCTGAACGCATGATGCGCGTCGGCCTGAAGCGCCAAGCCACCCAGTAAAGCCACCGCAGTGGACTGAAAAACAACGGAAAACATCGAGATGCGAGCCATGCTTCCTCCCCCTCTCCCTCGCCGCGCCCGGCCACGGCGGCGTTCCTGAAGGCCAGTATAGTGCGCGGCGGGCGCAGCGTAATATCGGGCGCCGCATCTTCGCGCGCGCTGCCTTGGCCTGGTCGGACGTTGTGTTAGAGTGAGGGCCGCCGATTCTTGGGCATTTGTCCAACTGTTTCGGCTGTCAGCACATTTCTCATGCAGTCCAGTCGAGGGGGAGAATATGGTTGGACTCCGAAGCTTGGCGCTCGCGCTCACCGCGTTCGCGCTGCCTCACGCCCAGGCGCAAGATGCGCCGTCATCAGAGCAGGCTCAGAGCACGCAAGCCGCGGCACCGCAGAGCAGTCAACCGCCCGGCACGTACGAGGAACGGCTAGCCGCCATGAGCCGGCTGATTCCCTCCCAGGGGCGGCTGGGTGCGCTCGCGCCCGAGAACCTCGAGAAGGAGCGTCCGGAGCCGCCATTCGACGTCACCGGCACGTGGTTCATCGATTTGAGCCGGGCATTCTCGGACTTCATGTTCGGCCCGCCCTATCCGGAATTCATCGGGCAAGCGAAGGAAGACTTCGAGGAAGGCCAGCGGTATCGGGCTGCGGGCGAGCCGTACCGGGACGCGATCGGCCAGTGCTATCCCGCAGGCCTGCCGATGATCATGACGCGGGTGTGGCCCATCGCGATGGTGCAGCTGCCGACCGTGGTCTACATGGTCTCCAACTTCAACAACAGCTTCCGGCAGATCTTTCTGGACGGCCGAGAATACTCCGACCCCGATACGGTGATCTATACGTATAACGGCGAGTCGCTCGGGCACTGGGAAGAAGACACGCTGGTCGTCAACACCAAGTATCTGGAGACGTATAATCACTACATCGATACTGGCGTACCGATCTCGGAGGAGTTCGAGGTCCAGGAGCGGATCCGTCTGCTCGATGAGGGCCGCGTACTGGAGATCGAGTACATCATGACCGATCCGCAGGGCTGGGTCGGCGAATGGCGCAGCACGAAATACTGGCTGCGCGCCGATAATACCGATATCGGCGAGGTCGAATGCCTGCCCGACCTTAACGACAACCTTCCGAGCACGCAGGCCGGCCAGGCCGGTCTCGAGCCGTGATATTTCGAGGACCGAGTGAGATGAAGAAGATAGGTCAAGCTGCCATGCTCGCCTGTGCCGCAGCGCTCGCCACGCTGCTCGCCGTTAATCAGGTCAGCGCCCACCACTCCACCGCCGCGTTCGATACGAGCCGCGTCGTTCGCATCGACGGCACGATCACGCAGTTTCGTTGGATCAATCCGCATGCGTCGATCAAGGTAGACGGCGTCACGGATACCGATGATCCCGATGGCGTATGGACGGTCGAGATGACGGCGCCGAATGTCCTGATCAACCAAGGCTGGAAGCGCACGTCGCTGCGCAACGGCGACAAGATCACGATGTTCGTGAATCCGCTGCGTAACCCCGTCACCCTCAATGACGGTAGCCAGGGCGGCCTGTATGTCGGCGTCATTCTCGCAGACGGCACGACGCTCGGCCGCACGGACGGCGGCGGCTCCGGCAGCGCCGACTGAGCAACGCCCCGCCGATGGCAACGCCGGCTCGCACCGGCGTTGCCAACGGCGAAACCAACGAGTGCGGCGGCCGGTCTGCCGCGTCGCGGACGGGCTTTCAGCGCGACTCCGCCAGCCTCGCGAAAACCGCCTGCATGGCGCGCACCTTGCGCAAATAGCCGGCGAGATCATGGCTGCCGCAGCGCTCCCCGGCACGCGGCACGAGCCCCTGCCGCGCGAAGCGCAGCGCCGCGCCCCGGCCGCAAAGGTGCACGACCGCGGCAAGAGTCTGCTTGTCGCGCAGCGTCGCATTCGCGATACCGACGCGCGCCAGCGTCTCGGCCACCCGCCGATCGAGATAGGCCGACGTCATTTCGATCGCGTGCGATGGAATGACGCGCGTATAGAGCCCGTTGAACCAGCATGCATCGAAATCGTTCCACGCGCCCTGCTCCGCGACGGCATGGTTGCGAATGCAGTAGCGGCGAGCCTCGGCGAACGTGCCGTCGGTAATCTGATACATGCCGACGGCGCTCGATGCGGGCCGATAAATCTCGAACGGCTCGGGGGTCCACTTGAACCGCCAGTACGTTCGCGCGACGGGGTTGCCCGACGCTTCGACCTGCGCGAGCGCGGCGAGGAAATCCGCCGTGATCACGGGCGTCGAATGGCGCGCGAATAGACGCCGGTACGTCGACCACGTCCCGGCCGGCGTCTTGTAGAGGGCGCCGCTGACCGGGAAGAGCAGCTCCGACGGCTTCCGCACGACTTGATACAGCCAGTTCGCCGGCGCGGCCGCGGCAACGATCACGACGATGCACACGAACGCCTGGGTCCGCCAGCCAAGGCGCACGAACGCGCGTAGTGCACGCCGGCCTATCTTCGGTCTCTTGCGCACCCGAGAACGCCCGCGCTTGACGGTCCTGCTCGGCATCGTACGGCTCAACTGCGGCCGTCGCGGCGCGGAATCGCCGGATTCACCATGCTGCGCATTGTAGTGCGTCGCTGCGCGGGTCCGTCAGATATCGACGCGCACGTCGGCAGCGCAAGGCCGGCGGGCACGGAGCTCGTTTCGGCCCGCCCTTGCCCTCTCTTTTCCTAGTCGCGATAGTGCGTGCGATGGATGTCGCCAAGCTCAGAGCCGATACGCCCGCATGCCTGGAACGCGTGCATCTCAACAACGCCGGCGCCGCGCTGCCGCCGGCCCCGGTCGTCCGCGCCGTGCGCGAGCACTTCGAGCTCGAGTGCACGCTCGGCGGCTACGAAGCCGCGGATGCGCGGGCCGACGCCATCGGCGACGCCTATCGCTCGATCGGCGCCCTGATCGGTGCCGCACCCGGCAACATCGCGCTGGCCGACAGCGCGACGGCCGCCTATACGCAGGCGCTGACGTCCATCCCGTTCGAGCGGGGCGACGTGATTGTGACCACGCGCAATGATTACGTGTCGAACCAGCTCCAGTTCCTGTCGCTCGAGACTCGCTGCGGGGTGCGCGTGCGCCGGGCGCCGGACGCCGCCGAGGGCGGCGTCGATGTCGCCGCGGTCGAGCGCATGGTTCGGCACACGCGGCCGAGGGTGGTCTGCGTCACGCACGTGCCGACCAACTCGGGGCTGGTCCAGGACGCCGAGTCGATCGGGCGGATCTGCCGCGAGCATGATGTGCTGTATCTGGTCGACGCCTGCCAGTCGGTCGGTCAGATGCCGGTCGATGTCGAAGCGCTTGGCTGCGATTATCTGTCGGCGACCTCACGCAAGTTCCTCAGGGGGCCGCGCGGCGCGGGCTTTCTCTATGTTTCCGACCGTGTGCTCGAACGCGGGCTCGGCCCGCTGATGATCGACCTGCACGGCGCGGAATGGCTCGACGCGCAGAACTATCGGCTCGTCGACAGTGCAAAGCGCTTCGAGACCTTCGAATTCGCCTGGGGCCACATGCTCGGCATGGCCGAAGCGGCCCGCTATGCGCTCGATCTGGGGCTCAAGGCCATTGAAGCGCGCGTGCGCGCGCTCGCGGATCGCCTGCGACGCCGGCTTGCGGCGATCGACGGCGTACGCGTGCTCGATCGAGGGCCGGTGCTGTGCGGAATCGTCTCCGCGGCGCTGCCTGCGCAGGACCCGCACGCGGTGATGCTGGCGTTGCGCGCTCGCGGCATCAATACCGGCGCACAGTCGCGGCCGTCCGCCCTGCTCGACTTCGACATGAAGGGCGTCCAAAGCTCGCTGCGCCTCTCGCCGCATTGCTACAACACGGAAGAAGAGATCGACTCGGCGGTAGAAGCTCTGCGCGACGTGCTGGCCGCCCGTAGGCACTGATCGGTGGCGGCCTGCACTTGGGTCGTTTAACCGGCCATGGGTCTGGCCTGCCGCTCTGAGCCTCATGCTTCGTCACCGCGAGCCCTCCGCCGCGGGCGCGGCCGGGCCCGCGCGTTGGGCGGCGCGTTCGAGGCCCAACGCGGCGTAGGCGTCGAGCAGCTCATAGCAGAACACGAGCTCCCGAGTCGCCGGGATCCACATAGCCTGCGGCACACGGCACGCCCGCATCACGAAGGTCGCCGGCCGATCGAGCGCGACGGTCTCGTTGAAGAAATCGAAGGTGCGCTCGATGAATCCATGCTTCAGGATCGCCTCCCGCAGCCGCTGGCTCGTCATGGTCGGCGGCGGTTCGAAGCGGATCTCGATCGGTGCGCCGGGCGGGTCGCCTTCTTGCCGCGCGTAGGTATCGAAGAGCCAGTCGATCGCGTGCGCGGCTTGCGCGTACTCCCGCACACAGGCGCGGGCACGCGCCGCGGGCATCTCGAGCCGCTCCGGAAGCACCCCAAAGCGCTCGGGGTTGCTGCCATACAGCAGACAGGCGAGTGTCTCGAACCGCTGCACGGTCAGCGAGTGGCTGTCCCAGTACGGCAGCGCCGCGCCGATCCGCTCGCGGCGGCGCCATTCGAGCGCGAAACCTTCGGCCGTGTTGACGGCGACGTGCAGCAGCGCATCGGGGCCTTCGGACGGGACCGCCCGCGGCCGAATCAACAGCATAGCCGCGATGTAATCCGCGGCGTTCTCTTCCGGCCCAAGGATCGGCACGCGCTTCTCGTCGATCACGAGATGAGCGAGCTCGTGCATCAGCACGAATTGGGCATTCGCAATAACGAACTCCTCGGGACTGCTGTCGAACAGCCGGGCGACATCGCGCCCGCCCGTGTCGGCGCGCTGAGCGCTCGCGCCGCGCGGCGCTACTGCCAGGGTCACCGCGACGACCGCCAGCACCGCCACGACTCGCCGCAGCGCGCGCTGTGAAACGCCGCGACGCAGGGCCTGCGAGCCGCTCCCGCCCAGCTCCCTTCGCCCCGGCCGGCGCTGCGAAATTCCATCCATGTCGCAGGCTATCGTAACGCCCCTCCTGCCGCGGCGTCTGCACCGAGCCGGAGGCCACGCGCGCGGACGAGCCCACTCGATGGTTCGACTATACTGACCGGCGCACCTCAGCGAGCGCGGAGTTTGAGCAGGGCACATTACGGACAGGCAGCGCGGCGGGCGCGCCTAGGCTTCAACGTCGGGGCCGGCCTTACGATCGACGGCGCGAACCGCAAGTTGTGCCGCGCGTTGACTGCCGCCGCGCTGCTGATCGCGGCGTTGCTCATCCTCGGGGCGGTGCTCGTCCTCGCGTCGCCGCCTGCCGTCGCCCAGCAGCCGGTGCCGCCTGCCGTCGGCCCGGAACCCGCGCCCCCTGCCGCCGACGCGGAGATCGAGACGCTGATCCGCGTTCTCGAGGACGACGACGCCCGCGAGCGCCTCATCGAGCGCCTGCGCGCCGCGGCGGCCGAGGCGGAACCCGCCGCCGAGCCTGAGTCGCCGCCCGAAACGCTCGCGTACCGGCTCGCGGAGTTCACCCGCGACGCGGCGCAAAGCACCGCCGAGCTCGTCGCCGGTTTGTCGGGCCTCATCGACCGCTACGCCGACATCACCAACGGCGCGCTGCAGACCGACTTCGCTGCGCTCGAGCGCATCCTGCGCAACGTCGGGCTGCTCGTCGTCGCAACATTCGGCGTTTTCGCTGTGCTTCGGCTCGCGTTCCGCGCGGTATCGCGGCGGCTGGCAGCGGCCGCCGCAGGCGCCGATGTGCTGAGGCGCATCCAGGTCACCGCGGCCAGCATACTGCTCGATGCAGGCACCGTCGTGGCCGCCTGGGCAGCCGGTTATGCGCTCGCGTGGGGAATCGGCGAATCGCGGCAGTTTGGCGTGAATCAGAGCTTGTTCCTGAACGCATTCCTGATCGTCGAGCTGATCAAGGCGGGCTCGCGCGCGCTGCTCGCCCCGCAGTCGACGTCGCTGCGCCCTGTTCCGGTCGACGATACGACGGCCGCGTATTGGTACTTCTGGCTGAGCCGCCTGGTGAGCCTCATCGGCTATACGTTCCTGTTCGTCGCACCGCTGCTCGTGGTCGACGTATCGAGTGACGTCGCTGCGATCGTGCGCACCGTCGTCATGCTCGCCGCGCTCGTGATCGCCATCGCAGTCGTGCTGCAGAACCGAGACGAGGCACGCGCGCTGTTGATGCGCAGACAAGACGCCGGCCGCGGAGACCCGCTGGCGTGGCTGCTCGCGAGCATCGCGCGCGTCTGGCACATTGCCGCCATCGCCTATCTGGTCGGCATTTTCGGTCTCTGGCTACTGCATCCCGACACGGCGCTGCCGTTCGTGCTGTCCGCCACTTGGAAGTCGGTCGTCGCTATTGTGCTCGGGACCCTCATCGGGGGGTTCATCGGCCGAATGGCGTCGGGCGGCATGCATCTGTCGGACGACATGAAGGCGCGGCTGCCGCTGCTCGAGGCGCGGCTCAACGCATTCGTGCCGACCGTGCTTCGGGTCGTCCGCTTTGTGGTCGGCATCGCCGTGGCCGTGACGATCGTCGACGTATGGAACATCGCCGATGTCAGCGCGTGGCTCGCGAGCGCGCGCGGCCAAGGCATCGTGGCGTCTCTGGTATCGTCCGCGCTGATCGTGCTCGGCGGCTTCCTCGTCTATATCGCCGTGGAGTCGTGGATCGAGTATCGGCTCAACCCGAATTTCGGCCATCTGGTCAGCGCTCGCAAGCGCACGCTGTTGAAGCTGTTCAGCAACGCGTTCACCGTCGTGCTCGGCACGCTCGTCTTCATGCTGGTGCTGAGCGAGCTCGGCGTGAACATCGGGCCGCTGCTCGCCGGCGTCGGCGTCGTCGGGCTCGCGATCGGCTTCGGCGCACAGAAGCTGGTGCAAGACGTGATCAACGGCGCGTTCATCCAGTTCGAAAACTCATTGAACGAAGGCGACGTCGTGGAGGTCGGCGGCATCTCGGGGGTCGTCGAGCGGGTCACGATTCGCTCCGTCGCGCTGCGCAGCCTCGACGGCACGTACCATGTGATCCCGTTCTCGGCGGTCGATACGGTTTCAAACCTCATGAAGCATTTCAGCTTCCATGTCGCGGTCGTCAACGTCACGTATCGCGAGAACATTGCTGCGGTGAAGGACGCGATGCGCGAGGCCTTCCGCCGTCTCAAGGACACCGCACACGCCGCCAACATCCTCGGCGACTTCGACATGCAGGGCGTCGTCGACTTCACGCCATCCGCCGTCGTCGTGCGCGGGCGCATCAAAACGCTGCCCGGCAAGCAGTGGGAGGCCGGGCGCGCCTACAATGAGCTCGTGAAGACGGTATTCGAGGAGCGCGGGATCGCCGCTCCGTACCCGCACATGCGGCTGCATATGTCCGGGGATGAGCCCGGCTACGCGCAGAAGCTGCCCACCGAGGGGCCGGGGCGCGAGCACGTCGGCGACGAGCGGCACGAGCCGCGTGCGGACGAAGCGGCGCCGAACGTCGATCAGGACGCGGTCGCGCCCGAGTCGCCGGCGGCCGCGCGCGGCCGCCAAGCTCCTCGCGCGAGCCGCTGACGAGGCGCC
>CAZFJU010000042.1:0-24126 GCA_964518995.1 uncultured Gammaproteobacteria bacterium | reverse complement strand
ACCTCGATCGGCTCTACAATGATTCGATGTGCCCGATCTTGCGCGGCTGAGTGAGTCGATAAAACCGCCTCAGCTCCTCGCGCATCGAATCATCGAGCGCACCCGCAGCAAGCCCGGGCGCAAGCTTCAGACAATACTTGCCGGCGTAGTGATTGGCGAGCCGGTAGCGGTGAAGCTCGCTGTCGGACAGACGCTGGTCGAAACGCGGCAGATCGAAGAGCCATCGATGGAGCTCGGCCGGCGGTCGTTCGCCCTGGCGGCGCAGCAGCACGGCGGTGGCGATGAACTTGTCGACCTCGGCCTGCAGTTCCATCTCGAGCAGGCGCACCGGCTTCTCGAGCGCCGCGTTCCACGCGTAGTACACGAAGTGGCTGACGCCTTCGAGCGCGGTCCAGAAGTCTGCGAGATTGCGCTCGTCGAGGCGCCGGAGCGGATCGCGACTGGCGAGCCGCTCGATGACGCCGGCTTCGAGATACAGCGATACCTCGGCCTGCCCTTCGCGCTCGGCGATCAGCAGCTTCTCCTCGGCGCTGCGACCGTCGACATCGAGCATCGCGGCGATCCGCGGGTCGGTGATCAGAAAATCCTCGATGTCGTACGCAACTTCGAACCGATAAATGTCGGCGAGAAGTGCCTGGAAGCGCCCGAGCAAAACACCTCCTTCAAATAGCGGTGCGACGATTCACAGCGCGCCGCGTCTTTCAATGCCGCCGCATGCCGTCCAACGTCCGATTCGGCTCGATTCCCATACCTCGCAAGGCCCGCTCCGCCCGCTTACTGCCGGTTCTGAGCCAGTCGTCATACAGACGTAGGATGTCGAGGTCGTCGGCGCCCCGAGTCGCATCGCGCACCTCACTCAGCACGTCAACGAAGTCCTGGAACTTCGCGGCGAGCTCGGCGAAAACTGCGGTGAATACCTGCCCGCGCACGCTGCCGCGGACCCGCTCGGCCAACGACCCGTACGCTGCTCCGCCCATCTGCACGTAGTAGTCGACGCCGACCTGGCGGCGAGCCAGGCTCTCACCGAAGAAGCCGGCGACGAACAGCGAAATATCGCCTATGCGCTGCAGTGCGAAATTGCGCTCGGCAGCCGTAGGCGCTTCCATGGCCTCGGCCAGGATCAACGCAAGCGGTTTCAGGGTCCGATTCTCACCGGAGCCGTCGTAGAGCACCTCCGCGCGCGCGAACAGCGTCAGCAGGTTGACGACGTAGTAGGCCGTATGCGCGTCGGCCGAAAGCTGTTGCCGATCCATCGCGCTCGAAACGGAGTTGCGGAAGAACTCCTCGAGGCTATGCACTGCTTTTACCTTCATCTCGCCTCTCGTTGCCATGTCATCCTCTGCCGATGTGGACAGTGGTGCACCGTTCGGAGTGCGTATTGCGCGAGCAGGCCGCTTTCACCCGAGTATATGCGGCGGCCATCGCATACCCAAAGAAGCGGTTCTCGTTCCGGCGCACCATCCGCTACGGTGACGAGCGCGTCGCGCCATTGTTCGACTGCCGACAAGGAAACGCTCCCGCCGCCGTTGTATCCTTGGCCCTCGCGCTACGACATCAACATATTAGTATGGACTTCGACCCGCGACGTTCCGCACGGGCGGGCCAGACCACGCGAACCGTGCGGAGCAAGAGTTCGGTCGCACCGCCTTGACACTCGAAATCGCGCTCGTCCTAGCCATCCTTGCCGGCGCTCTCGTGCTGTTCATCGGCTCGAAGATCCGTATGGACGTCGTCGCGCTCATGGTGCCCGGCAGCTTGGTCATGACCGGGCTCATCACACCGCCCGAGGCGGTTGCCGGCTTTTCGAACGGCGCGGTGATCGCGGTCTGGGCGATGTTCATCCTGAGCAATGCGATGACTCGCGCCGGCATTTCCAACATGATCGGCTACAGCGTCCTGCGTCTCGCCGGCCGACACGAGGTGCGCATGATCGTCGTGATCATGATCACGGCGGGAACGCTCTCGTTCTTCATGAACAATATCGGCGTGGCAGCCCTGATGCTGCCGGTCGTCGTCGATGTCGCGCGACGCACGCGCATCCCGCCCTCTCGGCTGCTGATTCCGCTGACGTACGGTACGTTGCTCGGCGGCCTCACGACCCTGGTCGGCACGCCGCCGAATCTGCTGATCCATGACGCACTGACAAGCGCCGGCCACACGGGGTTCGGCGTATTCGACTTCGTCCCGCTCGGCGGGTCGTTGGCCATTGCAGGCATCGTGTTCGTCTCGCTGCTCGGCCGGCATTTGTTGCCGAAGCGGAAGATGGAGGACGAGACTCAGCGCCGCAGCCAACGCACCCTACGCGCCCAATACGGGCTTCAGTCTCGCAACTTCGAGATGCGCGTCGCGCACGACTCGATCCTGGTCGGCAAGAGCCTCGCCGACAGTCGGATCGGCTCGGCCGCGGGGCTGATCGTGCTCGCGCTCGAGCGCCGCAACCGGACGGAGCTGATGCCGTCACGCCAAACCGTGCTGCAGGGCGGCGACAAACTTTATGTTCAGGGCCGGCTCGATCGGTTTCGCGAGTTTCAGCGTTGGAGCGAGCTCGTCATCGAGCGAGAAGCTCCGGTGCTGCAGGGCTTGATGGCCGGCCAGGTCGCGTTCGTGGAGGTGACGATCAACGAGGGCGCGGCGCTGATAAGCTCGCTGCTCTCGCACTCGGACTTTCGCAAACGCTACGCCGCCAACGTGCTGGCGATTAGGCGGGGCGACCTGGTGCGCCGCGTGAATCTTACCCAGGTGCCGCTGCGGGCCGGTGACGTGCTGTTGCTGCAGGCGAGCACGGAAGCAGTACCGGAGCTCGAGCGCTCTGCGGATTTCACGTCCGTGCGCGGCGTCGGCGAGCAGGAGCTGCGCGGCGTGTACCGGCTCCAGGAACGGATTTTCGTCGTGCGCGTGCCGCGCGATTCGACGCTCGCGGGCAATGCGTTGGCGCGCAGCCGCTTCGCCGATGCATTCGATTTTCGGCTGCTCGCACTGTTTCGCGAAGGTGAGCTGACGATCATGCCGGACGCCGATTTGCCTCTGAAGGGCGGCGATCTGCTGCTGATCCAGGGCCGAGAGGAAGATCTCGACGTGCTGCGCGGCCTGCAGGAGCTCGAAGTCGAGCGCGACAGCCAACCCGCCTATAACGTCCTCGAGTCCGATCGGCTCGGCGTGGTCGAGTCCACGCTCGACCCCCGCTCGCGCTTCGTCGGGCAGCGCGTCTCCGACCTCGCGCTGCGCGAAAAGTACGGTCTCGAGCTGGCCGCGATCTGGCGCAAAGGTGATGCGCTGCGCTCGGACCTCGACGAGCAGACGATCGAGCTCGGCGATGCGCTGCTGTTGATCGGCCCGCGCGACAAGCTGCAGCTCCTCGAGAACGACCCGGACTTTCTGCTGCTGACCGCTCTCGGGAAGCGCCCCGTCGATATGAGCAAGGCGCCGGTGGCCGGCCTGATTCTGCTCGGCGTCGTGCTGGCCGCGCTGCTCGGCTGGCTGCCGATCTATATGGCCGCGCTGATCGGCGCCACGCTGACCGTGTTGACCGGCTGCCTGACGATGGAGGAGGCGTATCGCGCCATCGAATGGCGCGCGATCTTTCTGATTGCCGGCATGCTGCCGCTCGGCACCGCGATGGACGAAAGCGGCGCGGCGGCCTTCCTCGCCCAGCATACGATGGCGCTGCTCGGCTCGTTCGGGCCGTGGTGGGTCATCGGCGGCCTGTACATCGTGACCGCGGCGGCGAATATGGTCATCCCGGCTGCCGCGCTCGTCGTGCTGATGTCACCGATCGTGCTGACGGCGAGCAGCGAGCTCGGCTTTCAGCCGCAGACCGCCATGATGGCCATCGCGATGGCGGCTTCGGCAAGCTTCTCGAGCCCGATATCGCATCCGGCGCATGTGCTGGTGATGGGCCCGGGCGGCTATAAGTTTAGCGACTATCTAAAGGTGGGCCTGCCGTTGACGCTGATCTGCTTCGTAACGGCGATGCTGCTGCTGCCCGTGCTGTGGCCGCTCGCGCCTTCTTCCTGAGGTGGCGCGATATCCGGCTCGGGCCGCAACAGCGCCTGCCAAGCATCGATGACTCGCCCGCAATGGGCGCGTATGCGCGTGTCCCAATGCTGGGGACGAAGCGGCGCGGCGCCTTTGAGCGCGTAGTGCGTCGTAAGATGCAGGCGGGAGCCTGAATCGGTGGGCTCGAGTCGCCAACGGAGCTTCAACTCGACGCGACACGGCGAATCGTCGAGCGTCTCGTGCAGCGTGATCGATACCGGCCGTATGCATTCGATGATGCGGCCCGTGCGCAATACCCGGCCGCGCCGCTGCTGCACATAACGTATGCCGACCGGCAGCCGCTCGGGCGTGCCGACGAGGGACTGCTGATCCCACCGCCCGCGAGCGAGGACCGCGACGAGGGCGGCGAAGGCTTCGGCGATAGGGCGTTCCGACTGGGCCTCTTGGTGTTGGCGCGGCATGACTCCTCCATGAGTCGCCGAGCCACGGGACGAAGCGACTCCGCCCGCGAAACGCGGACGGCAAACCGGGCCCGGCGTACGCCTACTTCAGCGTGCGGCTCACGAGCGAGCAACGGTAGAAACTCGCGTCAGCGGCCAAAAAGGGCCGTCAGGGCAGCAGGACCGTCGATCCCGTCGTGCGCCGCGCTTCCAGGTCGCGGTGCGCGTCCGCGACGCGCTCGAGCGGATAGGTCTGACCGATATCGACCCGGAGGTCGCCGCGCTCGATCTGCTCGAACAGTAAGCGGCAGCCCTCATCGAGCTGCTGCCGGTCGCGGATGAAATCGAATAACGTGGGCCGCGTGACGTATAGCGAGCCGCGCTTCGCGAGCTCGAGCGGCGAAAACGGCTCGACCGGCCCTGACGAGTTGCCGAAGCTGACCATCACACCATGCGCACGCAGGCAGTCGAGCGACTGCATAAACGAGTCGCGACCGGTCGAGTCGTAGACAACCGGCACGCCTTTGCCGCCCGTCAGCGCTCGGACTTGTGCGGCGATGTCATCACTCGCCAGCAATACCGTCTCGCAGCCGTTGCGGGCCGCGACGGCCCGCTTCTCTTCGCTGCCGACGATGCCGATCACCCGCGCACCGAGACTCCGCGCCCACTGTGCGACGAGCGAGCCGACGCCGCCCGCGGCCGCGTGCAGCAGGATCGAGTCGCCGCGCTGCACGCGGTAGCTGCGATGCAGCAAATACCACGCAGTGAGCCCTTTCAGCATCACCGCCGCGGCCGTTCGCTCGTCGATCGCAGCCGGCAGCGACACGAGCCAGCGCGCGTCGATGACGCGCTCCTCGGCATAGCCGTCGAGCGGAGGCGGGCTCGCATAGGCGACCCGTTGTCCCGCCTCGAGCCCCGCAACGCCGTCGCCGACCGCGGTCACCACGCCCGCCGCCTCACCCCCGAGGCCGCTCGGCAGCGGCATCGAGTAGAGGCCGTTGCGATAGTAGATATCGATCATGTTGAGGCCGATCGCGGTATGGCGCACGCGCGCCTGGCCGGGGCCTGGAGGGGGCACCTCGATTTCGCGGAGGTCGAGGACCTCCGCGCCGCCGAAGCGGTCGATGCGTACGGCTCGCGGCATGGGCAGTCTTCTCGTTTCGGTGCTACGGTGGCTGGCGGCCGGCAAGCCCTGGCAGCCGGCCCGGGCAGCGTACACCCGCGCTCGGCGCGAGGCGAGCGCCGTGCCGCGTCCCGCGCCGGCAGGCGCGCGATCGTTGACGACCGGGCGCCGACGGCGAGGCTGGTAGAATGCCCTTGGCGATCCCCGGGGCAATCCACTGGCATGATGAGCTAATGAGCGAGCATCTCTTGATCGTCGGCGGCGGCCAGGCTGCCGTGCAAGCCATTCATTCCGTACGGCAAAACGGCTATGCAGGGCGCATTTCCGTCGTCTGCGACGAGCGCAGCGCGCCGTATCAGCGCCCACCGTTGTCGAAGAAGTACCTCGCGGGCGAGCTTCCGCGCGAGCGCCTCGCGCTGCGGCCCGAAGCTTGGTATCGCGAGCGCGCGGTCAATCTGGTGATCGGCGCGCGCGCGGCCGAGCTCGAGCCCGCGGCCCGGCGGGTCCGTCTCGAAGACGGGCAGGCGCTGCACTACGATGCGCTCGTGCTGGCGACCGGCAGTCGTGTGCGCCGGTTGCATGTGCCGGGCGCTGATCTCGCCGGCATTCATTACCTGCGAACGCTTGCGGATGTCGACGCCATCGCGCCGAGCCTCGTGCCGGGGCGGCGGCTCGTGCTGGTCGGCGCCGGCTATATCGGTCTCGAGGTCGCCGCGGTGGCCGCGAGCCGCGGCGTCGAGGTGACCGCTCTCGAGGCGGCCGACCGCATCATGGGCCGAGTCGTTGGGGCCGAGGTGTCGCAGTTCTATCAGCAGCAACACAGCGCCGCCGGAGTCGACATCCACTGCGGCGCCGTCGTCACTCGGTTCAGCGGCACGACGGCCGTAGAAGCCGTCGAAACCGCGACCGGCGACCATTTCCCATGCGACTTCGTCATTGTCGGGGTCGGCGTCGAGCCTGCGGTCGAGCTGGCCGCTGCGGCGGGGCTGCCCTGCGACGGCGGCATCGTCGTCGACCAGCGGGCGCGCACGGCCGATCCGCTGATCGTCGCCGCCGGCGACTGCACGAGCCACCCGCATCCGCTCGCGATCGGCCGCGTGCGGCTCGAGTCGGTGCAGAACGCCATCGAGCAAGCGAAAGCGGCCGCGGCCAACTTCGCCGGCGAGCCGCGCGCGTATACGGAAGTACCCTGGTTCTGGTCCGATCAGTACGATCTGAAGCTGCAGATCGCGGGGCTCACGCAGGGCCACGAGGCCCGCGCCGTGCGCGGCGATCCCGCGAATCGAAGCTTCGCGGTGTACTACTTCCGGGACGACAAGCTGATCGCTGTCGAAGCCGTGAACGCACCGCGCGATTTCCTATTCGCGAAGAAGGCCATCGCCGCCGGGCTCGAGGTGACTGGCGCGCAACTAGAAGACCCGGCCGTCGAGCTGAACACGTTGCTGCCCGGGTAGGCGCCCGCGGCACGCGCCCAGCCCGCACCGCGGCACGCGCCCCAGCCACCCCGAGCGGCACGCGCCCAGCCGGCCCCCGCGGCACGCGCGCCGAGCCGCGGTTACGGGTCGCCGCTCGATCCGCTGGCGAGGCTCTGCGCATCGTCCACGCCGGTTGGCCCATCGCTGTCAGCCGCATCGACTGCCCGATCGACTGCGACATAGAGCTCGCCGGCCGCTTGCACCACGCCGCCGGAGCGCTCGAAGCGATCGATGCGATAGCGCTCGAGCGCGCGCCCGGCACGTGCGGCGAAGCCGCCGGAGGCACCGATGACCCGCGCCATGCCGGCGACTCCCGGGCCGGCGGTGGGCGCATATGCCCGCGCGCCGGACCACTCGCGGCCGAGCAGATGCACCGCGAGGAACGTATCTCTCGCGATGCTCGACACGTTGGTCTCGGCGACGACGAAGAATGCGCCTTCGTCCGGCAGCGAGACGAGCCAGTGGTCGTTGGCTATCACTCCGGCCGTCAGTAGATCGGTCCGCTTCGACGGCGACGTGATTCGGCTTGCGACCGCGCGCGGCTCGCCGGACTCGTCGCGCAGAACGAGCGCAACCAGCGCGGTCGAGCGGATCGCCTCCTCCCACAGCGGCTCGGTCTCGAGCGGCTGCCGCTCGATCGGCCAGCGTCCGCCGTGCGTGACCACGAGCGCATCGGTCGGCAGCTCGTACTGCCACACACGGTCAAAACCGGCCAGGCGAACCTCGCCCGGCGTCGTGAGCGGATTGATGATCAGGAACGCCGCGCCGACGATCGCACCAATCAGGGCCCCGGCGATCGCCGTCCAGAGATACTTCACCGCGTGCTCCGCATCAGCCGGCGAGCTGAGTAACGGTGTGGAGCTCGATCGTGCCTTTCAGCTCGCCGGCTTCGCTGACGCCGGTCACGGTCCAGGTCTCGCTGTAGCGGCCTTCGAGCGCATGGAATTCACCGCTGCCGCCGGCCACGTGTCCACCGGCGTCGCCGCGCACGGCCTCGAACGCCGCGCTGCCGCTAAAGGCTTGGCCCGGCTGCCGGCCGGCGCGGTCGACCGCGGCCTCGACCGCTCGGGCCGGTTCGCCCTCGGCCGTCAGCAGCAGCGCGCCGCGGCCCGGAATTGCGACGACCCACGCGGCGGCGGCCGCGCCGTCCCGCCGATTCCAATGCCGTGCGGCGACGCCGATCACCCGGCCTTCCAGGTCGCGCACTTTGAAATGCTCGACCAGCAGCGGCTGCGTCTGCAACGCGTCCGGCAGACCGACAGCGGAAGCAGGATGGACGTTAGCCCGTAGGCCGACCGCCTCGCTGCCGTGCGCGAAGATCCGGTCCGCCGGCAAGTGAATAAAGAAGGCCTCCGCACGGCCGCCGTTCGCGACCACGCTGGTGTGCGCCGGCCACCGCGGCGGATCGACCCAAGGGACGAATCTCGCGGCGGCTAATATGCCGGCCAACCCGAGCAGCACGCCGACGATGAATGCCGTTCTCACTGTCGTCCTCGCGCTGAAAGCCGCAAGTATCGGTGCCGGTAGACGGCTATGCGGTTAAACGACTCACATTTTGCAACGACTCGGCCGGCTTGCCGCCTGTCGAGCTGAGGACCTCGGCTGCTAGGCTTGCGCGAAATAGCGGTCGAGATATTCAGCAAATGAAAGCGTCTCGTCGTATTCGAGCACGCGCTGCTCCTCGAGCGACGCGGCGGCAAGCGATTCCAGCTGAGCTTCCCGCTCGGCGTCGACGGGCAGGCCGAGATAGTGCTCGTGATGCCGGTCGGCCACGGCGCGCACATGCTCGAAGAACGATACGCCGGTCGCACGCATCTCGGCCAATATTCGCGCGGACGGCGTGGCGTCCGGCCGCTCGACGGCCTCGCGCTGTGCTTCAACCGCGGCCACATAGCCGGCCCCGCCGGCGCCGTCGTTATCGAGCGCCTCCGCCACCTCGAGCAGCCGATCGAGCACCTCACGGGCCCACGCCGTGAGCTCGATGCGCTCGCCGAGACGCGGCAGCTCGAGCCCCGGGCGCCGACCTTCGCGCGCAGCCGCCAGCTCCCTTGCATCCATCTCGCGGAGCTCGTCCGCATCGATCGGCGGACTCTCGGCAAGCAAGCAATACACCAGCAGCGTCTCGAGAAACTGCAGCTCGCTCGGATTGATACCGATCGGGTCCGCGGGGTTCAGATCGAGCGTGCGGATCTCGACATAATCGACGCCGTGCCGGCGCATCGCCACCGTCGGCCGCTCTGAGTTGCTCTGGCCCGGCTTCGGCCGAATCGAGGAGTAGTACTCGTTTTCGATCTGCAAGATGTTTGCGTTGAGCTGTCGGTAAGCGCCATCGACTTCGACGCCGATCGGTGCATACGACGGCTCCAGCGTCGACACCGCCGCCGCGAGGCCTGCGACGTACTCATCGAGCGAGTTCAGCGAGATGTTGAGCTTCGCCTGCGTCGAGTTCCGATAGCCGATATCGCTCATTCTCAGCGAGGTAGCGTACGGCGCATGCCAGGTCGCGCGGTCGAGCTCGGTCAACAGCGGATGGCCGGTCGGTCGAAACGATTTGCACAACGCCGGCGACGCGCCGAACAGATAAATAGCGAGCCACGATAACCGCCGATAGTTGCGCGCGAGCCCCATCAGCCGCTCGGACTTCAGCCGCGCGAGCGGCGCCGCTTCCGCGCTTCGCTCGCGATAGACGTCCCAAAACCCGCTCGGCGGCGAATAGTTGAAGTGCACGCCGGCAATCGCCTGCATCGCACGGCCGTAGCGATGGCCAAGACCGCGGCGGTACACCGTTTTCATCATCCCGGCGTTGGATGATCCGTACCGCGCGATCGGGACTTCCTCGTCCGCATTGACGATGCACGGCATGCTCGACGGCCAAAGACGTTCGCCGTCGAGCCGCCGATGCACGAACGCATGCAGCTCGTGCAGAAAGTCGAGCGTTTGGCGGTTGCTTGCATGCGGCGGCGTCACGAACTCGACCAGCGCCTCGGAATAGTCGGTCGTCAAATAGGGATGCGTGAGCGCCGAGCCGAGCGCGGCCGGATGCGGACGGCGCGACACGCGCCCGTCGGGCGTCACGCGGAGGCATTCCTTCTCGACCCCGCGCAGCCCATTTCGCACGATGGCGCCGATACCGGGTTCCCGCAACCAATCGAGCCGAGCCTTGGTCAAGGTCGTGATTCCTGCAACTGAAACGTTCGACGTCTACGGTCGACGCCGCCGGCCATTATAGGCTGTGCGCGCGCCCGGCTAGACTAGCCGCTGGCCACTCGTCACCCGCCTCTCGCTTGAGGGGCCGAGCGGCCGGACGGCGGCAACGCCGCTACCGGGGCCGGTCGAGCTCGGCGAGCAACTGGCGGTCGAGCCAGCTGCCGAGCCGAAGATTCTCGATGAAACCGCAATGACCGCCGGCCGGCGCGAGCGTGATCTCGAGCGCGGGCGTGCGCGCGACCCGGTCGAGATCGGCGCTCGGGATCACCGGATCGTCGCGCGCGGCGATCAACCGGGTCGGCACTGCGAGGCCGCGCAACGCGTCGCCTGTCACGGCGTAGCCGTCGAGGTAGGCGGCAAGGTCGCCGAACTCTGTGTACCGCTCCACGAAGTAGCGGGTCGCGGCGGTCAGGCTGCGGAAACGGCTCAAGTCGCCGAACTGGTATAGCTGGGGAAACGCCGCCGCCTTCGCGAGCAGCGAGCGGCGCCACTTGCGCAAGAAGTGTTGCCGGTAAACCCATAGGCCTTCATCGAGGGCGCGCATCGTGCTTTGCGGGCAGAGCACCGGGCAAATTGCCAACACGCGTTCGATCGCGAGCCGGTCGCTGCCGGCGCGCGCGGCGATGCGCAGCGCGAAATTGCCGCCCAGCGAGTAGCCGATGAGCATCGTCCTTCGCGCGGGATAGCGTTCGATGACTTGCGCAATGGCCGTGACGACTTCGTCGAGCCGGCACGAATGAAACAACCCCTCGTTCAACGACTGGGTCATGCCGTGGTCACGAAAATTCAACCGAAAAACATCGTAGCCGAGCCCATACGCGAGCGCGCCCGTGTCGAGCATGTAACGGGAATCGGCCGAGCCCTCCCAACCGTGCAGGAGCACGACCAGACCGCGGCGCGGGCCGGCGGCCGCGCTATGGAAGCCGAGCAGCCGAGCGTCCCCGCAATCGATGACTTGCGGGCGGGCGACTTCGAGCATCGGCCGGGCGCGGCGCCGCGCGATGCGTTCGCGAAGCGGCCAGCCGCCGAGCAGCGACTGCACGTGCGCGTGTCTAAGTGCCCGTGGCGGCTTGAAATCTCCGCCCCATGTGTCCAATGCCGTGCTCATGGTAGTAGACTAGCTCCCGGTCGCCGTTTCCGGACGTTTCGGACGTCAAGGAGTGATTGAGTTCGGATCTAGTGGCCAGAAGAATAACTATAACAAAGCACCCAGCCGTTGATCCGAGCACGAAACACGTCGATGCGCGTGCGTAGCCATCCCGCCGCCATTACGGCCGTCGTAGCGGTCGCGTTCGCCTGCGCGCTCGTGCTCCTGCTGCTGCGGATCGAGAACCGTATCGGCGAGGGCACCTTTGCGGTATCGGTGCTCGCCGTCGTGGCCGCGGCCGGTGCGGCCGTCATCATCCAGGCGCGCTCCGCCGTTCGTGCCTTCGCGCGCACGTTGCAGCGTGCCGAGGCCGCGCTCGGTGAGCGGCGGGCGGCGGCGCATCGTCTCGAAACGCTTGTCGCGTCGCTCGGCGGCGGCGTGATCGTGACGGACGCGGAGGGCCGGATCAAAGACGCGAACGCCGCAGCGCATACGATCCTCGGGTTTCCGGACAACGAGCTCGCCGAGCAGCGGATCGGCGATCTGGTAGCGAACGATGCCGAGACGCGCGGGCCGACTCCGCCCGGCATCCCCCGGGAAGCGGCCTTCCGTCGGGCAGACGGCTCGAACGTGACCGTCTCGTACACCGTGTCGATCATCCCGGGCGGCGGCGCAGGCGAGCGCGTGGCCTACACGTTACAGAACATCGAGGAGCGCAAACGAGTCGAGCAGCGCATCCGCAATCTGGCGCGCATCGATCCATTGACGAAGATTGCGAACCGCATGCAGTTTCAGCACCTGCTGCAGCAGGCGATTGCGCGGGCGAAGCGTTCGAATCAATACGTCGGGCTGCTGTACCTCGACGTCGATCGGTTCAAGGACATCAACGATACCTTCGGGCATGCCGTCGGCGACTCGAGTCTCGAGATCTTCTCCAGGCGGATTCAGGCAGAGCTCGACGAAGGCTCGATCGCGGGTCGCCTCGCCGGGGACGAGTTCGCCGTCCTCGTCACCAGCACCGCGCATATGGGTGAGTTCGTCGACCAGGTCTCCGGGCTGGCCGGGCGGCTGCTGCGCTCGGTGGGCAAGCCCTTCACCGCGCAGGGCGAGGAAGTGTTCATGACGACGAGCATCGGCATCGCGCTCTATCCGCGCGATGGCGATAACGTCATCGACCTGCTACGCAGCGCAGACGCGGCGCTGTATCACTCGAAAAAGGCGGGCGGCAACGGCTACGAGTTCTACGGGAACGAATTGAGCACGGCCGCCGTCGAGCGGCTGATGCTGAAGAGCAAACTGCGGCGTGCGTTCGAGCGCGACGAGCTGCGGCTGCACTATCAGCCGAAGTACAGCGTGAAGACGGGCAGGATAGAGGGCGCCGAAGCGCTCGTGCGCTGGGATTTGCCGGAACGCGGGCTCGTCTACCCATCCGACTTCATCCCGCTCGCCGAGGAGACCAATCTGATCCTGCAGGTCGGCGATTGGGTGCTGAACCGGGTTTGCGCCGACTATCGAGATTGGCAAAAGCTGATGCCGTCGCCTTGCCGCGTCTCGGTAAATTTATCGCTGCGGCAGCTCTTGCAGCAGCGTTTCCTCGATGAGATCCGCGGAACCTTTCGAGCACACGGCGTTTCGCCGAGCTCCATCGAGCTCGAAATCACCGAGACGACGCTGATGGAGGATACCGACCGTACGGTGCGCATCCTAAATGCGCTGTACAACATGGGTGTGCACCTCGCGATCGACGATTTCGGAACCGGCTATTCATCGCTCAGCGCCCTGCAGCAGTTTCCGATCGACACGCTTAAAATCGATCAGTCTTTCATTCGTGACGTGGCGGTCGATCACGACGATGCCGCCATCGTGGCGACGATCATCCAAATGGGCCACAGCCTCAAGCTCGACGTGGTCGCCGAGGGCGTCGAATCGGAGGAGCAGCTGGATTTTCTCCGCCGGCACGACTGCGATTACGTGCAAGGCCACCTGTTCGGCGATCCCGTCGATGCGTCGGCGTTCGCCAAGATGCTCATGTCCGAGGTGGAAGGCACCAATAAGTATCGAGCCCTGTTCATGCCCACCGAGACGAGCTGACGTGCGGCGTCGACCGCGCCGCACCGCTTGGCGCGGCTGGAAGAGCCCGGGCTGAAGTCACTCGATAGAGGGAGTAAAGATGAAGAAGCTCAAATCGTTCGGCTTGCGCCATGCCGTGGTTGCGGCACCGGCGCTGCTCGCCGCTGCGGGTGCGCTGGCCTGCGAGACGCCCAGCGCGGTCGACATTCCGCAAGGGTCAACCGCTACGACCGAGCAGATGGTGCTGGCGCGGGAGCAAGTATCCGACTACGTGGCTGCGATGGACGAGTACCTGGCTTGCGTGAACGAGGAGCTGGTCGCCGCAGGAGAGAATGCGCCGGAAGAATTCAAAGCGCTGATGGTGCAGCGACACAACGCGGCCGTCAGCGAGATGGAGACGGTGGCGGCGGCTTTCAACGAGCAGCTCGCCGCGTTTCGCGAAGCCAATCCCGAATAGCGCCAGCGTCGCGGGCAGCGCCGATCGGAGCCGCCCGCGGCGTAAGCTACTCGCCCTCGCCGGTTACGCGCGTCAATCGCGCAGCCGCTCAAATTCGCGATCGAGCTGATAGCGCCCGGACGTCACATGCTTCTCGAGCCGCTGCAGTCGCGACTCGAGCTCGCGGTACCGATGCCGCAGCGTCCCGAGCGTCGCGTGCGGCTCGGAGCGGATACTGCGGGAGACATCCTCGTCTCCGTCGTCGAGGGCGGTGCGCGCCCGACGAGTCTGCTTCGGCAGTAACAAGGCCATGATCAAGTAGCCGACGATCACGAGCGGACCGGGAAAGAATAGGGTGCCAAGCACGACCAGCACCCGAACGATCGTGACGTCGAAGCCGAAATAATCCGCAAGGCCCGCGCAGACGCCGAAAACCATTCCCTTCTCAGAGTTGCGGTACATGCGGTTGCCATGCAGGTCCTTCACGGGCGCATCCTCATATCCGTAGTGACATCTTCGGCACCGGAACTCAGCGCCGGCTGGGGCGGCGTGCCTCACGTTCTTCTCTTCCAATCGGGTTGCTGAACGTCGAGAATCGTCTCGAGATTATCGAGTCGGCTGTCGATCGACTGGCTCGACTTCCAGAGCTCCTCGAGCAACACCTGCTCATCCTGAGACAACCCTCGGGTCGCCTTCCATTTCGTAACGTAGTGCATGACGACGATGATCGGCAGCACGACGACCATGAAGAGAGTCGTCAGCGTCATTAACCAGTGAGCGATGCTCATGACGGTGACGGCCTAAACGGTTTCGCCCGGCCCGCGCGGCTTCTCGCCGCGGCGCGACTTCAGGTTCTTCAGCTCCTGCTCGATGGCCTCGGACGATTCGAGCTCGGAAAATTCACGCTTCAAATCCTTCTTCGCGCCGAGGTCGTAGGCCTCGACCTGCGCCTCGAAACCCTCCATCCGCCGCTCGAACTGCTCGAACCGGACGAACGCATCGTCGATTCGATAGTCGTGCAGATGCTTGCGTACTTCGAGCCGCTTCGCCGCCGTCTGATGCCGCGCGAGGATCGCATTCCGCCGCGCCTTGGCATCGGCCAACTTCTCCTCGAGCCGCCCGATATCCTCGTTGAGCTTCGCAAGGCCTTCGCTGATCGTGTGGTGCTCCTCTTCCAGAGAGCGCATCGAGTTTTGCACGCGCGCTTTCTCGGCAAGGGCCGCTTTGGCGAGATCGTCACGACCCTTGTCGATCGCGAGCTCTGCCTTGCTCTCCCAGTCCTTGGCCTCACGCTCGAGCACGGAAAGATTCCGCGTCAGCTCTTTTCTATCGGCGATCGCACGGGCCGCGGCGGAGCGAACCTCGACCAGCGTCTCTTCCATCTCCTGGATCATCAGGCGGACGATCTTCTCGGGGTCTTCCGCCTTATCGAGGATTGAATTGATGTTCGAGTTCACGATGTCCGAGAATCGGGAAAAAATGCCCATCACTTGAGTCCTCATCGATGCTTGATAATGCCGGTGTTCATCCGCTCTGCGGCCCCGGTCCGCAGTCGGGTCGCGGCTGGCCGGCATCCATGGAGCAGCTTTTATGCCAAGCGATCATTCGCTATAAGCCATTGGTATTGCAAAGCTTTTCGGCTCATTAGGCCGGTCGCGGCGAGGGCTCGACGAGCCGCCCAGCCAACTCTTGGCAGAATGCACGAACTCTTGGTCTAATTCCGCCCATGGCTGCATCGCGATCCGAATCCCAGCTCATCGGCGAGTCGCCGGCCTTCCTGTCCATGCTTGAGCACGTCTCGCGGGCAGCGCCGCTGGCGAAGCCGGTGCTCGTCGTCGGCGAGCGCGGCACGGGCAAGGAGCTGATCGCGTCTCGCCTGCACTATTTGTCCGAGCGCTGGGACAAACCTCTCGTCAAGGTCAATTGCGCGGCGCTGACGGAGACGCTGCTCGAATCGGAGCTGTTCGGTCACGAGGCCGGCGCGTTCACCGGCGCGAGCCGCGCACACATCGGCCGCTTCGAGCAGGCTGACGGCGGCACGCTCGTGCTCGACGAGCTCGGCACGATCCCGTTGCGCATGCAAGAGAAAATCTTGCGCGCCATCGAGTACGGCGAGTTTCAGCGCGTCGGCGGCACGCGCACGATGAAGACCGATGCGCGTGTCGTCGGCGCGACCAACGCCGATCTGCCCCGGCTCGCCGCCGAGGGCCGCTTCCGCGCGGATCTGATGGACCGCCTTGCGTTCGATGTGATCCATGTGCCGCCGTTGCGCGCCCGGCTGGAAGACATCCCCAAGCTCGCCTATCACTTTGCGGTCAACGTCACGAGCGAGCTGAAACGAGATTTCTTTCCCGGCTTCGCGCCGGAAGCCGCCGCGGCGATTCTCGGCCATGAGTGGCCCGGAAATGTGCGCGAGCTCAAAAATACCGTCGAGCGAAGCGTCTATCGCGCCGACGATCCGGAGCTGCCGATCCGCGTGATCATCTTCGATCCGTTCGCGTCGCCATTCGGGCCGCTGCGAGACATCGGCGCACCGCCGCAACCGGCTGCATCGAGCCCGCTGTATGCGGCGCCGGCCTCCGAGCCCGCGCGCGGCAACGGCATAGGTCGACGAAACGGCGGCGCCCGCTGGCCGCTCGATTTTCGCGCCGCGGTCGCCGAGTTCGAGCGCGACACGCTCGAGGATGCGCTCGAGCATTCGAAATTCAAGCAAACGGTCGCCGCACGCCTGCTCGGCTTGAGCTATCACCAGCTGCGCGGCCTGCTGAAGAAGCACGGGCTCAAGGCATCGCGGGACGATTCGCAGGGCTGATCGCGCCGCTCGGCCGCAACGCTCGGCCCGGCGGCGCGCCGTCACCAGCAAGCGCGGCGCATCCGCCCAGCGCCGGAGCAGTGACCTGCGCATGCTACTATTTCGGCTGCTACGCATAACCTGCGGCGCATATTTCGTCTACCACCACCAAGAGCTTCACGACAACCGATGAGCACCTCGACCAAGACACCCGTTCGCGTAGCCATCACCGGGGCCGCAGGCCAGATCGGCTATCAGCTCGCGTTTCGCATTGCATCCGGGCAGATGCTCGGCGCCGACCAGCCCGTGATCCTGCAGCTGCTCGAGATCCCGCCCGCGCTCGGCGCGCTGCAAGGCGTCGCGATGGAGCTCGAGGACTGCGCGTTCGACGCGCTGCACGGCATCGTCACGACGGACCAGCCGCAGACGGCCTTTCGTGACGCGGATTTCGCTCTGCTGGTCGGCGCGAAGCCGCGTGGGCCGGGCATGGAGCGCAAGGATCTTTTGCTCGAGAATGCGAAGATCTTCTCGGTGCAGGGCCGTGCGCTCGACGAGGGTGCCAGCCGCGACGTCAAGGTGCTGGTCGTCGGCAACCCAGCTAATACCAACGCCTTGATCGCGCGCGAGAACGCGAAAGGTATCGATCCGCGTAACTTCACGGCCATGATGCGGCTCGACCACAACCGCGCGAAGGCGCAGCTCGCGGCGAAGACCTCGACGCACGTCTCGGCCGTCCGCGGCATGACGGTTTGGGGCAACCACTCCGCCACCCAGTTTCCGGATCTCGCGCATGCCTCGGTCGCCGGCAAGCCGGCGCTCGACCAGGTCGACGCGGCGTGGTACCGGGACGAGTTCATTCCGACAGTCCAACAGCGCGGCGCGGCGATCATCAAGGCGCGCGGCGCATCGTCGGCCGCGTCGGCCGCGTCGGCCGCGATCGACCATATCCGCGACTGGGCGCTCGGCACACCCGGCGACGACTGGGTCAGCATGGCGGTCGCGTCGGACGGCAGCTACGGCATAGGCGAAGGCCTCGTGTTCTCGTATCCGGTGCGCTGCCGGCAGGGCACCTACGAGATTGTGCAGGGGCTCGAGCTCGACGATTTCGCGCGACAGAAAATTGCTGTCACCGAGCAGGAGCTGCGCGAGGAACGCGATGGAGTGGCCGACCTTCTGTAACGCTGCTGGTCTGACCGAAACCTGAGAGGACGATCGTGGAAACGTTGCTTTGGCTGATTCTGCTCATCGGCGTGCCGCTCACGCTGGCGTACCGGCGCGCGTCGCTGATGACTTCCACGCTCGTCCTCGGCGCGCTGCTGCTCGCCTATCTGCTGTGGGGCGACGGGCACGTCGTGTGGAAACTGTTGCTCGTGATCCTGTTCGCCGGGTTCGCCGCGCTGAACGCGGAGGGCTTTCGCCGCACGCAGATCAGCAGCCGGATCCTGAATACCTACCGGGGCATGCTGCCGTCGATGTCGACCACGGAGCAGGATGCGCTCGAAGCCGGCAACGTCTGGTGGGAAGGTGAGCTGTTCTCCGGGGCGCCGCGCTGGGACAAGCTGCGCAGCTTGCCCGCGCCGCGGCTGAGCGACGAGGAACGGGCCTTCCTCGATGGCCCGACCGAGACGCTGTGCCGCATGCTCGACGACTGGCAAATCACGCACGAGCTCGCGGATATGCCGCGCGCCGTTTGGGATTACCTGCTCGAGCAGCGCTTCTTCGCGCTGATCATCCCGAAGCGCTACGGCGGCCTCGGCTTCTCGCCGCTCGCCATCGCGATGGTGCTGCAGAAGATCTCGTCGCGAAACGCCACCGCGGCATCGACGATCGGCGTGCCGAATTCGCTTGGCCCCGCCGAGCTGCTGCTCCACTACGGCACCGAGGAGCAGAAGGACTACTGGCTGCCGCGGCTCGCGAGCGGTGCGGAAATTCCATGCTTCGCCCTGACCTCACCGCGCGTCGGCTCCGATGCCACCGCGCTCGTCGATACCGGTGTCGTGTGCCGCGGCACGTACGAAGGCAAGGAAGTCATCGGCATCCGCCTCAACTGGGACAAGCGCTATATCACCCTCGCGCCGATCGCGACGGTGATCGGTCTCGCGTTCAAGCTTTACGATCCCGAGCATTTGATCGGCGATCAGGATGAGCACGGCATCACGGCTGCGCTCATTCCGAAGGACCTGCCCGGCGTCGAGATCGGACGCAGGCATTTCCCGATCAACATCCCGTTCCAGAACGGCCCGACGCGCGGCAAGGACGTATTCGTCCCGATCGACTTCATTATCGGCGGTCCAAAGAACGCCGGCATCGGCTGGCGGATGCTTGTGCAGCAGCTCGCCGCAGGCCGCGGCATCGTCCTGCCGAGCAACGCGCTCGGCGGCGCGATGACGGCGATTTATGCGACAGGCGCCTATGCGCGCATCCGCCGGCAGTTCAATCTACCGATCGGCAAATTCGAAGGCGTCGGCGAAGTGCTCGCCCGCATGGCGGGCTCCACGTACATCATGAAAGCCGCATCGCGCGTCACCTGCGCGGCGCTCAATGCCGGCGAGCAGCCGGCCGTGGCGTCGGCGATCTTGAAGTATCACAACACGGAGCTCGGCCGGCTCGTCGCGAACGATGCGATGGATGTGCAGGGCGGTAAGGCCATCATGCTCGGCCCGACGAACTACCTGGCGCGAAACTACGAATCCGTGCCGATCTCGATCACGGTCGAGGGCGCGAACATCCTGACACGCAACCTGATCATCTTCGGCCAGGGAGCCATCCGCTGCCACCCGTACGTGCGTGCGGAGATGGGCGCGGCCCGCGACGAGGATCACGAGCGCGGCCTGCGCGAGTTCGATCGCCTGCTGTTCGCGCACGTCGGCTACGCCCTATCGAACGCCGCGCGCTCGTTCGTCTCCGGCCTGACGCTCGCACGCTTCCTCGACGCGCCTGACGTCGGGCCGACCCGGCGCTACTACCAGCATCTCGCGCGCTACAGCGCATCGTTCGCGCTGGCCGCGGATGCGGCGATGCTGACGCTCGGCGGCGAGCTCAAGCGCAAGGAGTCGCTGTCGGCGCGGCTCGGCGACATGCTGAGCTACCTCTATCTCGGCTCGATGGTCCTGAAGCACTACGAGGACGACGGCCAGCCGGCCGAGGATCTGCCGCTGGTCGAATGGGCCTGCCGCAGCTTGCTGTACCGCACCCAGGAGCAGCTGCATGGTCTGCTGCGCAACTTCCCGAATCCCTTTATCGGTGCGTTGCTGCGAATTGCGGTGTTTCCGCGCGGCCGCACGTACTCGGCGCCGTCCGATGCGCTGTGCCAGCGCATCGCAGAGCTGATGATCAGCCCGACCGATGCGCGCCGCCGGCTCGCCGACGTCGCCTACGTCACGCCGGAGCCCGGCAACCCGGTCGGCCTGCTGCAGCAGGCGCTCGAGCGAGCCGAGCAGCTGAAACCCGTGGAACGGAAGATTCTCGACGCCCGTCGCGCGCGGCTCATCAGGGCCGGCGACGTGCCGGGCCAGATCGGCGAGGCCGAGGCCGCCGGCCTCATCACCGCCGAGGAGGCGACACTGTTGCGTGACTTCGATCGCGAGGTCATGGCGCTGATCGGCGTCGATGAGTTCGATCGCTCGGAGCTCGGCCGTGGGCTGTCCGCCGACGGCTTTTTCGCGGACGCCGAGCGAGCCGGATCGGAGGATGCGCCCCCCGATGCGCGTGAAGCGGCGGGCGGCGACTCCCGCTAAGGCAGCAGCCAGCCGCCCGTGCTGCGTGAGCCGGGCGCCGCGCGCGAACGACGCCGCGGAAGACCTACCGCCCCGCGCCCTTGCAGCGCGCCCGAGGGCTGCGGATACTGCGGGGCGGCCGGCGTGTTGGCCGAGCCCCCGAACCACGGAGCACGAACATGGCTCATGCTGTCCAGCGACTAGTACCGCTTCTCTTCGCGCTCGCCCTCGCCGGCTGCGGCGAATCCGAGGACATCACCGCGCCGCCGCCGGCCGGCGGCCCGAACGCCGACACCACCGCCGCACCCGACGTTGCGCCGGCGGCGGCCGTGTTCCCGCGTAAGGCAGCGCCCGACGGCGCCAGCGTGTATATCATTGCGCCGGAGGATGGCGCGGTGGTCTCGAATCCAGTCCGCGTCGTCTTCGGCCTGCGCGGTATGGGCGTCGCGCCTGCCGGTGTGCCGCACGCCGAAGCCGGCCATCATCACCTGCTGGTCGACGTGGAACCGGAGTCATTCGATGCACCGATCCCGGCGGACGACAACCACATCCATTTCGGCCTCGGACAAACGGAAGCCGAGGTGACACTGCAACCCGGGGAGCGCCGCCTACAGCTGCTGCTCGGAGACGAGCTGCACGTGCCGCACGACCCGCCGCTGTTGTCCGAGCCGATCACGATCACCGTCGAGTAGCGGCGGCCGCTCCGGCCGACCGCCCGCTCGCCGATACGCGAGATCGCGTCACGTGTACACGGAATTTTTCGGTCTCAACGAGAAGCCATTCACGATCACGCCGGATCCGCGGTACCTGTACCTCAGCCGCCGCCACGCCGACGCGCTCGCGCACCTGGTCTACGGCATCTCGGAAAGCGGCGGCTTCATCCAGCTGACCGGCGAGGTCGGCACCGGCAAGACGACACTGATCCGCAGCCTTCTCGAGCAGCTGCCTGAGAAGGCCGAGATTGCGCTGATTCTCAATCCTCACCTGTCCGCGCGCGAGTTCATCGAGAATATTTGCGAAGAGCTGGGCATGCCGATTCCGGCCGAAGGATCGGTGCGCGCGCTAATCGCTTCGCTGAATCGGCAGTTGCTTCAAGCGCATGGGCAAGGGCGGCGGATCGTGCTGATCGTCGACGAAGCGCAGACGCTGAACCCCGATCTGCTCGAGCAGGTCCGGCTGCTCACCAATCTCGAAACGGCGACCCAGAAGCTCCTGCAGATCATCCTCATCGGCCAGCCCGAGCTGCGCGAGGTGCTCGGCCAACCCGAGATGCGGCAAATCGCGCAGCGCATTACCGGCCGCTACCATCTGGAGCCGCTGAGCCGCGCCGAGACCTCGGCTTACGTCCGCCATCGCCTTCGCGTCGCCGGCTGTCAGACACCGATCTTCGACGGCAGCGCCATCCGCGAGCTCTATCGACGCTCGCAGGGCATCCCGCGGCTGATCAACGTCGTCGCCGACCGCGCGCTGCTGGCCGCGTACACGCAAGACCGGACGAAGGTCAATGGCGCGCTCGTCCGGCGGGCCGCGGCGGAAGTCTTCGGCCGGCGCATCGCGCGGCGCGCGTGGCCGTGGGCGATCACCGCCGCCGGGATCGCGGCGGTCGCGATCGGCGCGTGGCAGCTGCTCGCGGAACCCGGCGCCGCCACGCCGGATGAGCCGGCGGTCACGGTCACGCAGAACCTCGCCGCGCGGCCCGTCGCCGATGCCGCTGCGCTGCCTGTAGCGGCTCGGCCGGTCGGCAGCAGCGCCAGCGCGCGCATCGAGCGCAACGACGGCGCGGTCTCGAGCCCGCCACGCAGCGATGCCGTCGCACCCCCGAGGCCACCACCCAAGCTCGACGAGCTGCTCGGCGAGCACACGTTTCCGACCGATACGGACAGCGCGTTTGCGACGCTGTTCGAGCTATGGGACGCGGACTATGAGCGCGTGCGCGGCACGCCCTGCGATCAGGCTGCCGCGCAGCGGCTGAGATGCCTGTTTCGCACCGAGGGCTCGCTTGAGGCGTTGAAGGGGTGGAATCGACCGGCCATCCTCAGCCTGGTCGATGCGCAAGGCGAGCTGCATCACGTCGTCATCACCGAGATCGACGACGGCGAGGTCGAGCTCCGCGCCGGGAGCCGCAGCGCGCGGTTCACGCTGTCGGAGCTGACGCTCCATTGGTCCGGGGATCACCTGCTCCTGTGGCGCCCGCCCGAGGTCGCCGGCGTGCTCGTCCCGGGCATGGAAGGCTCCGACGTCATCTGGCTGCGAGAAAGCCTCGCCCGCGCTTACGGCGAACCGCCCGACCCGGCGCCGTCGCCGCGTTACGATCCGCCGCTCGAATCGGCGGTGCGGCGCTATCAGCGCGACAGGGGGCTTGCGGTGGATGGAATCGTCGGCGAGATGACGCAGCTCGCATTGTCGGCCGATGCGCCGCTGCAGCCGCGCCTGGTCGAGGAGGATTAGCCGTGTCGTTCATACTCGACGCGCTGCGTAAGTCCGAGAGCGAGCGGCAGCAGGATGCCGCGCCGAGCATTGCGCGCATTCCGATGGCCGTCCCGCAACCGCGCTTACCGGCGTGGGCCATCGTGACCATGGCGGCGCTCGGCCTCGGCGTCGTCGCCCTCGCCGGCGCGTGGCTCATCGCCCTTGGAGGCCCGGCAGGGACCTCCCTTCTCCGAGCCGGCGAGCCGCTCGCGACCCCGGGCGATCCGCCGACTGGCGCGCATTCGGCGCAGGATGCCCGCGACGCCGCGCGCCCCGAGGAACCGCTGCTCGTGCCGCACCGCCGCGCAAGCGCGCCGGCCGGCGGCACGTCGCCGCTTGCGGCCGCCCTCGAGGACGACGTCGCGAGCGGCCGGCCAGGCGGCGCCAATACTTCGCTTGCGGCAGAGCGCGCGGACACGAACCCGCTGGCGATGGCGGCGCGCACGGCCGCCGACAGCGCCCCGTCCGCACGCGTGGAACGCCGCTTGGCGCCGGCGCCGAATGTGCCGCCGGTGGAAGGCGTTCCCGAGCCCTACCATTCCGTGGCCTCGACACTCGGGCTGCCGAGCTTGACGCTCGAGCTGCTCGCCTACGGCAGCCGCCCCGCCGAGCAATTCGTGTTCATCGACGGCGCGCGGTATACCGTAGGCGATACGATGCCAAGCGGAGCGCGCATTATCGCGATCAACCCGCGCGGCGCGGTGCTGCTGGTTCAGGGCCGGCAGCTGCAGCTCGAAACGCGGTAGTCCGCCGTTCGCTCAGTGGTCGGCCGTTCGTTCCGCAGAACCCGGCGCGTGCGGCCGGGCCTGCAAAGGTCGCGATCAATTCCGCAGCCCGGTGCCCCGGTGCAGTAGAAAAAGCGCGAGCGCGAACAGCGTCGCGAACGACCCGACGGTCACGGCGTACGCGGCGCCGATCGACACATCCGACGTGCCGAGCATGCCGTAACGGAACGCATTCACCATGTAGAGAATCGGATTCGCGTGCGCGAAGCCCTGCCAGAGCGGTGACAGCAAGGCCGTCGAGAAGAAGACGCCGCCGAGATAGGTCAGCGGTGTCAGCACGAAGGTCGGAATGATCGAGATATCGTCGAACGTCTTCGCGAAGATCGCGTTGATGAGCCCAGCGACCGAGAACGTCGCCGCGACGAGCACGACCGTGCTGATCGTCACGAGCAAATGCTCGACGTAGAGATCCGTGAAGAACATCGCCACCACCGTGACCAGCGCACCGACGAGCAGCCCGCGCACGATGCCGCCGATCACGTAGCCCACCAGGATTGTGATATGCGACAGCGGCGCCACGAGCATCTCTTC
>CAZFJU010000041.1:0-24234 GCA_964518995.1 uncultured Gammaproteobacteria bacterium | reverse complement strand
CGGCGCCAACCAGGCCGATGCGACACCGATCTACACAGGCGGAAACTTTACGCTGTCGCCGGAAAAAGGCGACACGACGACGCTCGGCGTCATCTACACGCCGCGCTTCCTCGACGGTTTCCAGGCTTCGATCGACTGGTACCAGATCGAGCTCACCGACGCGATTACAAATCTGGGTGCACAGCGCGTGGTGGATCTGTGTATCGACTTCAGCACTCTGTGTGAGCGGGTCACGTTCGCTTCGCCGACCGACATCACGCGCGTCGATGCCGGTCGGGCCAACGTCGGCACCTTGGAGATCAGCGGCTTCGATCTGGAAGCGTCCTACGTCACGAGCCTCGGAGCAGGCGACCTCAGTCTGCGGACTCTGATCAGTCGCCAGAATCGATATTCGGCGCAGGAGGATGCTATATCTGATGTGACCGATTATGCCGGTCAAACCGGGGGGGTGATCGCAGGCGGTTACTTCCCGTCGGCGGAATGGATGGGGAATATCATGGTGGGTTGGCGCACAGATCGCTTCAACACCACGGCGACGATTCGGTATATCGGCGACGGCATCCTCAACGTAAACAGGATCGGGCCGGAAGATGCAGGCTATGACCCCACGCTGAGGGACAGCATCACCACGAATCGAGTGAATTCGGCGACCTACGTCAATCTCGCCATGTCCTACGCATTCCCGATGAGCTCCGATGGCGAGCTCGAGGTTTTCGGTCTGGTCGATAACCTGCTCGACAAGGATCCGCCCGTAGCGCCCACCGGCGGCTATCCCACTAATGCGGCGTTCTTCGACACGTTCGGCCGGCGCTGGAGGGCAGGCGTGCGCGTCAGATTCTGAACGGGGACGACGCCGGGTTCGGCCGTGTGGCGGACCAGGTGTGTTGTGCGCGTGCGTGGCGGTTCAGGCCGCCGCAAAGAATGAAAAACACGGCGAGCTAGCGCGGCAGTCGAGCCTTAGCTTGCCTCTACAAAATCAACTGAACGGGGTAAAACGATGCGAATACTTTTTTCAGGGCTTGCGGCGTCGGCTCTTTGCGTCTTGGCGGGTGCGTCCATGGCGCAACCCCGTGCGCTTTTTCTGGACGATGCGCCCCTCGATGTGGCCGTCGATTTCCCGCAGGAGAAGCTCGCCGAGTATTACGCGCAGATGAGCGAAGAGCAGATCGTCGTGATCCGGCTGCTCGAAGGCGGGCTGTACAACGTGAACATTCGCCGTGTCGAGAACACGACGCCGGACAACTATCGCACCGAGATCCACGAGGATACGGTCGACGTGTGGGTCGTGCAGGAGGGCTCCGGGACCCTCGTCACCGGCGGTGAGAGCGTGGACGGCAGACATCAGGGCGGCACCGAGCGGCCGATCGGAGTCGGTGACGTCATCTTCATCCCTGCCGGCATCCATCATGGAATGAAGGAGACCGACGCCATCACCTGGCTCAACATCCGTTTTCCAGAGCATCGTAACTAACTTTCGAAACGCACCGCGGAGACCGACCAATGACCGATTGCAAAGCGCGTCTCGGAGTGCTCGCCGTATCCGCCGTCGCTTGGGGTTTCGCCACGACGGCATACGCTCAACCCGTCAGCGATCCGGCGCTGCGCGGGGCCATCGATATCCATGCTCACCTCGATCCCGACGGCTATGGTCCCGGGCGCAACGGTCGAGCATTCAACTCGTTCGAGCTCGCGGATCTCGCAAAAGAAGCTGGCATGCGCGGATTCGTGATCAAGCAGCACTACGATCAATCCGCGGACGACGCCTATCTCGTTCGCGAGCTGCATCCCGATCTCGAAGTGTTCGGCGGCATCGGCACGAACTTCGCGACGGGCGGCTTGAACCCTGCTGCGATTCGCCAAATGGCGGACGTCAAAGGCGGGTGGGGACGAATCGTCTGGATGCCGACGTGGGACGCCGAGCACTACGTGAGGAACCACGGCAACGATCGGCCGTTCATCTCGGTCGCACAGGACGGAGCGCTGCTGCCGGAGACGAAGGCGCTGATCGCGGCCGTCGCCGAGGTGTCGGGTCAAACGCGCGGCAGCAACGGCACTCTCGCGATCGCCACCGGCCACAACGCGCCCGAAGAGGTGTTGCTGATCGTGCGCGAAGCGCGCGCGCTCGGTCTGCAAGTCGTCGTGACGCATCCGCTGCTCGAGTCCGTTGGCATGAATCTCGAGCAGATGCGAGAGGCCGTCGAGATGGGTGCCTATCTCGAGTTCGTGACCGCATTCACTCGACGAGAAGAGACTATTCGCGAGTACGTGGAAGCGATTCGCGCCATCGGACCCGAGTACAGCATCGTGTCGAGCGACAAAGGTCAGGGCCGCGGTCCGGAAGGCCATGACGGGCCGGCGCAATCCCATCCTGCGGGGCTTGCGGAGGCCGCAGCCATCTTGCGTGAGAACGGCTTTACCGAGGCCGAGCTCGATTTGATGTTCAAGACCAATCCGGCGCGCCTGCTCGGCCTGCCGGTCAACTGATGCAGCGAGGGAAAGATAGCGTGAAGAAGGCGAACGGAGAACGCACCGGCACGGCGCTTGCGTTGATGGGGGCCGTGGCAACGGCGGGGCTCACAGTGGGCGTCGCGGTCACGGCGCAAGTGGGCGGCAACGCGCAGCCGCCGACGGCGCTCGAGCAGCTGGGGCGTCGGCCGACGTCCACGATGAGCAATCCGTACGAGCTCGTCGAGGACTGGCCTACCTTGCGCGACGGCATGACGTGGGGCGCCGCGATCGGAATTATCCCGGACAACACGGGCGGCACGTGGATGCTGTTCCGCTCGGAGCCGCCGATCAACTATATCGATGCGTCGGGCACGATCACGAAGAGCTTCGGCGACGGCATGTTCGTGCAGGCCCACGGCTTTTGCATGGATCACGACGGCAACCTTTGGGCCGGTGACAGCGGGCCGTTCGCCGAGGATCCGTCGACACAAGGCCGCGGCTTTCAACTGCACAAGTTCTCCCAGGACGGCGAGCTCCTGCTCAGCCTCGGCACGGCCGGAACGTCGGCCGCGGCGGAAGATACGTTCATTGGTCCGACGGCATGCGCCGTCGCCGAGAACGGCGACATCATCGTCGCCGACGGACATTGGCCCCGGCCGGCGAGCGCTCAACAGGACGGCGATCGGCTCGTGCAGCTGAAGCCGGACGGCACGTTCGTGCGCGCCGTCGGCAGCCTTGGCACAGGGCCGGGCGAGTTCATGGGGCCGCACGCTTTGGCGTTCGACTCGCGCGGCCGGCTCTTCGTTGCCGATCGCTCGAACAACCGCGTGCAGGTGCTCGACGAGAACCTGGAGTTTGTCGACGAGTGGCGGCATTTCGGCCGGCCGAGCGGCATCACGATTCTCGAGGACGATACCCTGATCGTCGCCGACTCGGAGTCGACGTACGTGATCGACGGCCCTCCGGAGGCGCCCGAGGGCGGTGGATGGGTGCTGCGTAACCCGGGCTGGCAAGCCGGCATTCGGATTGGCAGTGCAGCGGACGGATCGCTGATTTATTTCGTGCCGGGGACACGGCCTGAAGGCTTGGCGGGCGACGAGGTCGGCAATATTTTCGCGGGACTGACAGGGGGTTGCAGCGCGAGCCCGTCGGGCGGATGTCTTCAGAAGTGGGTGAGGGTAGAACGATGAGTTTCAGATTGATCGGTGGCCGCAGCGTTCCGGCGGCAAGCTTGGGTTGGGGAATGCTCGCGGCGATTCCGATGGCGTGCTTCGGGCAGACGCCGCCGCCTGCCGTCGATGTTCTCAAGAGCGAGATCGAGGCCGTCATTGCCG
The DNA here is from genome assembly GCA_964518995.1 of uncultured Gammaproteobacteria bacterium. Lineage (GTDB taxonomy): Bacteria > Pseudomonadota > Gammaproteobacteria > Steroidobacterales > Rariloculaceae > ZC4RG20. The sequence continues at coordinate 20,452 of CAZFJU010000041.1, read as the reverse complement.
CGCCGGACGGCGGGGCCGACCGGCAGATCAAGGTGGTCGATGTCGGCAAGCTCAACGTCGGTGTCGGCGTGCTGGAGCAACGCGCGAGAACGACTGCCGACGGTGCGCCCGTCAGCGGAATCTCGCATTCGCAAGTTACAGAGGTGTACTACATCTTATCGGGCTCCGGCATGCTGATCACCGGCACCGAGGTCGAAGGCGCCCGCCCCCTCGCAGCGGATTCGGAAGTGGTGCAGGTGGCCGTGGGTCCCAGCGATCTCGGCACGTTCGTGGGCGGCGAGCGGCGTATGGTTGGCGAGGGCGACGTCGTCGTCATCCCGGCCGGCGTGCTGCATGGGTGGGTCGAGATCCCGGATCACGTGCGGTACTTGAGCATCCGGCCCGATCCGGATCGTGTGCTGCCGGCTGGCTATGTGAATCCCGCGATCGAGTAGCACTAGCAGCCTGGCTGGGCCGGCATAGCGAGGTGCGCGCGGCTTGCGGTCAGGCTGCTATCCGCTCAGCCTGGTCATCAAGATCCACATGGGCCCGTTGCCACCTTCGTAGACTTCCAGCGGGATGAGCTCGCCGGTCGCCTGGTTGATCTCGTAGGTGGCTAGGCGCCCGCTGTTGGTCCCGCTCCCGGCCGTGACGAGAAAGCGGCCTTCCGGATCGAGACACAGAGGTCTGACGTCCGGCTCCGTGGCGACCCAGCCGATATGGGTCAGCTCGCCATTGGTTTGATCAATGGCGAAGCTCGCGATGCTGTTGTGCTCCCGCGTTACGACGAACAGAAACCTCCCGTCGGGGCTGACCTGCACCGCGGAGCAAGTGATCTCCGTCCTGGGCGTGTAGCCCGGCACGGTCGCGATGCTCTGAAAGTCGATCAGCACGCCGGTCTCCGGATCGAGACGGTATGCCGTCGCGCTGCAGCCCTGCTCGTCCGAGGAGTACGCCACGTTCAGGGTGGGGTGGCAGATAATGTGCCGTGGACCTTGATTCCCTCGCAGGTAAAGAAACGGCTCGGGATTGGGCGTGAGCCGACCGGTGTTCGCGTCGAACGTGAATTGGGCCACCGCGTTGGGGCCTCCGCTACGGGCGACGTGCGGTACGAAGACGAACCGGTTGGACGCGTCGATCTCGATGCCGTGCGCTCCGTAGGCGGTATACCGCCACTCGACGGGCGGGAACGCGATGACGCCGGCGTCGTCTATGGCGTGGACACCGATGGTGCTCTGGTAGAAGTACGCCCCCAGCAGGAATCTGCCCGTGCGGTCGGTGATGACCTGAATCGGCTCGCCCTGCAGCGGCACCTCGCCGATGTGCGCAAGCGCTCCCGTGCCGGAATCGACCCGGTAGCTGTCGAGCTTCTGGCGATCCCGGGAGGCTGCATAGAGAAAGCGGCTCCTGGGGTCCAGGGCCAGCGGATCCGGCCCGCCGGCGAGCGGGACTCGCTCTCGCCAAGTGAGCGCGCCGGTATCCGGATCCATCGTAAAGATTGCGATCTGGTTCTCGCGCCGGAACGAGACATAACCGATGTACGGGTCGCGCCGTGTGTCTTGCGCGGTCGTCTGCTGACTAAGAGCCGGCGACGCAACGCCCACGGCTAATCCGGCTCCTGCCCACGCGCTGTTCAGCACAAACTCGCGGCGCGTGCATTCCGTCACCTGCCGCGCATCCGACTCACGACCCGTCTCTTGCATCCCCGTTGCTCCTAGCTCATCACGTTGGCGTGCAGTTGTTGACACCGCATAGCCGCCGGCGCGCACGGCCTCTCCCGCGCCCCGCACGCGTGCATTCACAGGCGTGCGGACGACGTCGCGAGTCGCCAGCCCATTGATCATCAAACCGATTGCTCCCCGATACGAGAGTATTATAGGGTTGTTACCGGGATGATGTCATAGCGTGTGGCTCGAAATCCGCTAGCGCACTATTTGTCGATTCTTCCGCCCGTCGCTCGACTACTGTGTACCTGATCCGCCTTGCCGCACACGGCGGGCAGTATTCTCTACCCAACGATCGAAAGGAAGCACGATGACCCAACTCATTCCTTATCTATTCTTCAAGGGCCAATGCCGCGAGGCGATGGAGTTTTATCGCGCGGTCTTCGGCGGCGAACTATCGTTTATGGAATCGAATGATCTGCCGGACGGCGCCGAGGCACCCGAAGGCATGCAAGGTATGGTGATGCACGCGAGCCTGTCAGGCGGCGACGCCAGCTTGATGGCTAGCGACTCGCTTCAAGCCAGCCCGGAAACGCGCAAGGTCGAGCTGTTGTTGACGGGTCAGGACGAGGCTCGGTTGCGCGCCATCTTCGCTGCGCTTGCGGAGGGCGGGACGGTCAAGTCGCCGATGAAGCAGGAGTTCTGGGGCGATATCTTCGGCGGCCTGACGGATCGTTTCGGCATCGATTGGATGGTCACGGTGACGCCGTCATCTTAGAGTCGGCAAACACTTGCCGTCGCCAGCTCGATTTAAACTTCGTCTAATGGTTTGTGAAGCGAGCCGCCTCGGTGTCGCGGGGCGTTGCGCCCAAGAGTAGGCCATGGTGTGCGACGCTTGCAACGCGCCCGCTGCCAAGTCACGATGAAGCGGGGCGCAACGCCCTCTCGACTCCCGCAAATTCTAAAGGGCTAATATTATGAAGGTTCGTGCACTTGGCTTGCTGTGCTTCACTGCTATGGCTTGGCCCGCGCTTGCGGCGCTCGAGGCCGGCGACACCGCACCGCTATTCGAGGCGACAGCGTCGCTGAACGGGGAGGCGTTCGATTACTCGCTGGCGGAGGCGCTCGAGGAAGGCACGGTCGTCGTCTATTTCTACCCGTCGGCGTACACGCAAGGCTGCAATATGCAGGCGCGCGAATTTGCTTCGAATATGGAAGCGTTCAACGCCGCCGGGGCTACGGTCGTCGGCGTGTCGCTCGATAGTATCGAGCGGCTCAACGATTTCTCGGCAGATCCTGAGTATTGCGCCGGCAAGCTGGCTGTTGCGTCGGATGAGGCCGGTGAGATCGCTCGCTCTTATGAGCTGCGCGTCTCGGATGCCCGCGCAGGCATGACTGATACGCGCGGCGCTGCAATCGACCATGGCTTCGCCGAGCGGACGACGTTCATCGTCACGCCGGACGGCAAGGTCGCGGAGACGATCGGCGGCGTTTCGCCGATAGAGAACGTGGAGCAAGCCCTCGAAGCCGTGCAGCGGCTGCAGCACGGCGCGCACTGACGCTGTCTAACGCTGTGCTGCAGCGCGCCGGTCCGAGTGCCGGCGGCTGACGACGAGGCCGCGCAAACCGTTCGTCGGGTTGCACGGCCTTATCGTTTGGCCAACAGCGCTCGGCCCGTTCGCATGTTCTTTGGCGCTTACTGCTCCGGCAGCGCGAAGACCAGGTAGGCGCGCTCATCCTCGGGCTGCTCAACGCCCTCGAGGCGCGGCGGGAAGAGGCCGCTGCCGGCCGCGGCGGGTAAAGCGATGAACTGGCGTCCGTCAACCTCGTACGACGATGGGAGGCCCTCGGAGCCGCTCGGCAAGTCATAGGACCATACGACTTCGCCGGTGTCCCGATCGTAGGCGCGGAACTTCCGATCCGACGCGGTCGCGACAAAGACGAGGCCGCCGGCCGTCACGAGCGGCCCGCCTCGCGGCATGTGCGCGCCGGTGTTCTCGCCAAGCGCCGGCACGGTGCCATGCGGCACCCGCCATTTGATCTCACCCGTGTTTAGATCGTACGCCGTCAAGTGTGCCCAAGGCGGCCCGATCGCTGCCATGCCCGTCGTCGGGCTCAGCATGAAGTCGTAGGGTGCGCCGTAACGGACCTCCCCTTGCTTGGCAGCGGCTTCCGCCTCGGCGCGTGCAGCCGCCGCGTCCTCCGGTGTTACGACACCGCCGATAACGGTCCTTGCAGAGGGCTCGTCCTCGGTAAGCTCGATGCGCAGCATGACCGGGAGATTCTTCGAGACGATGTACAACTCACCGTTGATCGGGTCGACCGCGGCGCCGCCCCAATTGGCGCCGCCGTTGTGGCCCGGCATGCTGATCGAGCCGGCGAAGCTCGGCGGCGTGAACAGACCATCGTTGCGCGAATTCTCGAGTCGCTCCCGAAGCAGCGCCTGCTCGTCGTCGGGCAAGAACGGGTTGATGTCGTCTACCGTGAACGATTGGACGGCGAACGGAGGCGGTGCGGTCGGGAACGGTTGCGTGGGTGACGCCTGCTCGCCGGGCACGTTCGACGCCGGGACCTCGCGCTCTTCGATCGGCCAGATCGGCTCGCCGGTGAGCCGCTCGAAGACAAACAAGAAACCCTGCTTCGCCGCTTGGGCGACGACGTCGACGTCGCGGCCGTCGTGATTGATCGTCAGCAGCTTCGGCGCCTGAGGTAGATCGTAGTCCCACAGATCGTGATGCACGAGTTGCTGATGCCATAGCCGCTCGCCGGTGCGGGCATCCAGGGCCACGATGGCATTGCCGTAGAGATTGTCGCCGCTGCGGTCGCCGCCGTAGAAGTCATAGCGGGGGCTGCCGAATGGGATGAACGCGATCCCATTCTCCTCGTCGACGGTCAATTCGCTCCAATTGTGCACGCCGCCGGCGGTCAAGTAGGCGTCCGCCGGCCAAGTGTCGTAACCGAACTCACCCGGGTGCGGGATGCTGTGGAAGACCCAGCGGAGCTCGCCGGTGACGACGTCGTAGGCGTGCACGTTGCCCGGCGTCGATTGATAGCCCGCGCCTTGCGCCGGCAGCGAGACGATCATCAAGTCTTCGAAGATTCGTCCGGGGTTGCTCGAGACGAGCGGCCGAACATTGCTGATATCCCGGCCTGCGGCCGCGAGCGCGTCGCGCAGATCGACGCGGCCGGCGTCGCCGAAGCTTTCGATCGTTTCGCCCCTTGCGGTATCGAGGGCGGTCAGGAAACCCGCATTCAGATACACGAGCCTGCGATCGGAGCCATCCTCGTTCTGCCAGTGGTTGATGCCGCGGGGGCTGACCGGGCCTTCATGGTTGCGGGCCCATCGCTCTTCGCCTGTTGCAGCATCCAGCGCAACGATCTCACTGCCGCGGAGCACATACATGACGTCGTCGACGACGATCGGGTTGAACAGCGAATTGCCGTCGAGCGACAACGTCCAGACAACCTCGAGACGATCGACGTTTGCCTTGTCGATCTGGTCGAGCGCCGTGTACTGAGCGGAGTGCGGACCCCCGGCATAGGCGCGCCACGTCGTATAGCCCTGGGACTCCTGGGCTGCCGCGCCGGTCAGGCCGAGCGCGACGGCTACGGCGGCTGCCATCACGCATAGTGTCGATGCGCTTCTGCTGTTCTCGGTTCGCATGAGGTCCCCGTTTGTGTGGTCGGTCGAGACGACTGCCGCCGCCGCGCATGCATTGCCGCTGCACTCTCTGCGCTGCTCTCTCTGCAGAGTGTAGCTTGATCGGCGGAGCGCTGCCGGCGGCGCTGCGGGTCGAGGCGGCTTCGAGCTCGAGTGATCGCTCCGTTGTGGCGCCGGGCCGGTCGGTATCGGCCCCGCATTGGCCGATCACTCCAGCCTTTATAGAATGTCGGCTCAAATGCGCATCTATCGCGTCTCGAGTGGGAGCCCGACTTAGCCGTTGGGGAATGACATGCATGAGGCGATTTCTTATCGACTGCTTCTGTTGGCGCCCATCGCCCTCGCGTTGGCTGCCTGCGCCGCGCCGAGCGCGGTGGACGGAGTCGCCGAGCGAACGACTTCGATCGCGGCGGATTGCTTCACAGTGTCCCAGGCGCGTGATTTTCGTTACCTCGACGACCACAACCTGCTCGTTTATGCGCCTGCCCGGGTGCCCTACCATCTCGAGCTGAGCCAGACGTGCTTCGGCCTGCGCGGTAGTATCACCGTAGGCCTGCGCGCACGCACCGATCAAATGTGCGGATTCGCGGGCGATTCGGTCATCGTCAATGGCAGCTTCGCCGAGCGATGCTCGGTGTTATCCGTGCGGCGGCTCGATGAGGATCAGCTGCAGACTCTCGTCGCGCAGTTCGAGACGGATCAGCCGAGCGATCAGGCCGTCGAGGTCGAGGTCACGGAGCTGCCGGAAGACGAAGAAAGCGACAACTAAAGCGGCCCATCCGAGCCGGGCCCGCAGTGGCCGAGCGCGTCTTACGCGCTCGGGCTGGGCTGCGCGTCGCAATTGAAAAGGCTGCGGGGGTCCTGGAGAATCTCGTAATTCGATACTGAGGGGACCGTTATGAAGCGTGTGGGTACAGCTTTGTTGGCGGCGGGGATGCTGACGCTCGGCGCCGGCATGCCGGCATCGGCGCATCATTCCTTTGCAGCCTTCTATGATATGAATGAGCCGATCTCCATTACCGGCAAGATTGCGCAGGTGCGGCTTGCAAATCCGCACTCGTGGTTTTTCCTCGACGTGGAGGACGAGGCCGGTGACGTGGTGCGCTGGTCGTTCGAGGCCGGCACGCCGAGCGGCATGATTCGCAACGGCTATTCGCGGAGCGAAATCAAAGAGGGCGATGTCGTCACGATCAACGGCTTCCGCGCGCGCGACGAGTCGAAACATTCGGGTATGCTGCGCGAGCTCGTCACGGCCGACGGCACGCGATACGGGATGTTCGGTCCGCAAGAAGGAAACACGCGCTGACGAACGTCGCGCTACGAGGGGGAGAGCTCGTAATGAACAGGATCGAGTGCGAATCCGCTCGACGGGTTGGCGTGTCCGCCGCCTTGTCGTGTGCGATGGTGCTGATGGCAGCGTCTGCGGCGGCGCAGCAAGACGGTGCGGCAGCGCAGGGCGCTACCGGCGCGCCGCTGAACGACGTCGACTCGGTGCCGCGAATGGCAGACGGCCGGCCGGATCTGTCGGGTGTGTGGTGGGGCGGCGGCGATGTCGGCGGGCCAGGCTTCAGGCCGGGCGGCGGCGCCGCGGGGGGCGAGCGGCCGGCTACCTTTACCGATCTTTACCAGCCGTGGGCGAAGGAGCACGCAGCCACTCTCACGGACGCCGACGATCCGACGCTGCGCTGTGTGTCTACTGCCTTCGGCACGCTCAACGTGCGGTTCTGGGATGTGGGCGCGGTCGGTCAGATCGTCGCGACGCCGGATTTCGTCGTGCTGCTCACAGAAACCTTTCATGGCTACCAGCTCGTGCCGACGGACGGCCGGCCGCATCGCGATACCGTCCCGCCGTCGCGTCGCGGCGAAGCGGTCGGTCACTGGGACGGCGATACGTTCGTCATCGAGGTCGACAATTTCACGGACGACACCTGGATCTGGGCCGAAGGGCGCGTATCGTTCCATTCCGATGCGCTCCGGGTCGTGGAGCGCTACCAGCGAGTGGATGCTGATACGCTCGTTATCGACGCCATCGTTTACGACGACAAAGTCCTCACCGAGCCGTGGGTCGTGCCGACGCAAACCCTGCAGCTCGCACCGTTCGATCACATCATGCCGCTCGACTGCCTCGGCACGGAGACGTTCGATCTCGTCGACGGCGTAGGTCAGTAAGTATCGCTGCCCAGCTGCGTCGCCGAAAACCTTGAAGCGCCGGCCCGACGTTCATAGCGCCGGCGCGATCCTTGGCGGTCTTCGCGGCCGCCGAAGCTACGGCAAAGCGTCGGTAACCGTACTCTCAGGACGGGCAGTCCGGTCTTGCGGCGAATTCAAGCTACGATTCCGCGAAGGAGAAAGCGATGCAATCCGTAATCCGATTGCCCTTGATGACGACCACATTGCTTGGCATGGGGCTCGCCTGTAGCGCGCTGGCGCAAGACTATGCTGTTCCCGCGGACACGCGGGAGCACATCCGGAGCGCCGTCGAGTCCGATCAGCGCACGAGCGCGCAGCGCGAGCGAGATGTCGCCCGGCGCCCGGCCGAGGTGCTGTCGCTGGTGGGCATCGAAGAAGGTGACCAAGTCGTCGAGCTGGGCTCGTTCGGTCACTACTACACGACCATGCTGGCGGAGGCGGTCGGGCCCTCCGGCCACGTTTATCTCGTCGACATGCCGTGGATCGAGCCGTTCGGCGGTGAGGGTGCGCGTGCGTTCGATGCCGCGCATGACAACGCCACCTTCGTGCAGAGCCATTACAACGAGGTGGAGCTGCCGCGGAATGTCGATATCGTCATGATGGTGCTCTTCTATCACGACCTGCTGCGCGAAGCGGCCGATGAGGCCGTTGATACGGAGGACATGAACAGGCGGATCTACGAGTCGCTTGCGCCGGGCGGCGCATATCTCGTGATCGACCACAGCGCCGAGTCAAGCTCGGGCTGGCGAGATGCGATGACGCTGCACCGTGTCGACCGGCAGACCGTGATCGATGAGGTGACCGCAGCCGGCTTCGAGCTCGAGGTCGATCACGATCTATTTGCGAACCCCGAGGACGATCGTTCGCGCAATATGCGCGACCCTGAGATTCGCGGCGAAACCGATCGCTTCCTGCTGATTTTTCGGAAGCCCGAATGATGGCCTGCCGAGGCTGATGGAACTACGGTGAGCCCGGCCCGCCGGTTAGGCCGGGCTCACTGGGCAGGTGATCGCCGACGGCCGCGACGCTTAGTCGGCGCTGGTGCTCCGCTGACGCGGGCCCGGGCCCGGATTCACGGCCGGATTGTCGCCGGTCGCCGCCCACTCTGCGATCTGCTCGTTGTAGATCTTGCGCTTGCTGAAGTACCACTCGCCGTCGAGCTTGACGAGCTCGTCCTCGTAGTGGCCGAACGAGTTGAGCTGCGCGCTTCGCTCGGGGTTGGCATTGCCCATATGGAACCAATAAGCCGTTGAGGTCGCGGTGTCCCCGTCGACATCGATCACGATGTTCGTGATGTTGTGACGCCCCGCTGCCGGCCGCAATCCGTCGCTCTCCTGCCCCTGTTGTGTCTCGGCGTTCGCGCGCATGCTTTCGACCATCGCGCCGATTGCTTCGCGCCCGGCGATCTCGCCGACACCATAGTCGAGGATGCCGTCTGGCGAAAACGTCTCGGCATACGCAGCCGGATCACGGAAGTCGAGGGCAAACAGATACCTCGCTTGAAGATCCTCGATCTTCGCGCGATCCGCCGCATAGCTAGCATCGTCTGCATGTGCGGGCATCGACGCGGCCAATAGGAGTGCTGCGATTCCGCCAATCGTAGTGCGCATAGAGCTTTCTCCTCTCCTAGTTGTCGTACGGTCTCTCGCGGGACCCGAGCCAGTATAGAGGAACAACCCTGGCGTCGAGCCGCACTGTGAAACCGTCGGTACGTTCTGCGGTCCGACGCATGCGGCCGCGCTGTCCGGCTGGCACATTGCAACTTTGCGCCGCACACTATCGCGGGTCGAAAAGGAGACTGCCTTGCCGTTACTGTCGCGAAGAATCTTTCTGAGCAGCGCGGTGCATGGCGCCGTCGGCGCTTCGCTTTGTGCCGCGGGGCTGCGCTCCGGTGTGGCGCGCGCCCAATCCGTCGAAGGTACCGTCGATCTCGGGGAGGGCATATATGTGCTCGGCACCGGTGAGACCAACGTCGTAGCGATGGTCACCGGCGACGGCATCGCGCTCGTCGATGGCGGCGGGCTGGGGGAGTCCGCCGCGTTGCTTGCACGCGTCGGCGAGCTTCCTGGCGGCGGGGCCGTGCACACCCTTTTCAACACTCACTGGCATCCGGATCACACGGGCTTGAACGTCGCGCTCGGCGAGGCCGGCGCGCGCCTCGTCGCCCAGGTCAACACGCGACTTTGGCTGACCACGAAGGTTACCTGGCCGTGGAACGAGCAGTCGGTCGAGCCGCTCCCTGAAATCGGCTGGCCAACGGAGACTTTTTACGACGAGGCCGAGCTGGAAGTGGGGGGTAAGCGGGTGCTGTGCGGTCATCTCAAGGACTGCCCCCACACCGATGGCGACATGTACGTCTATCTGCCGGACGCCAACATCATGGCGATCGGGGACGCCATCTCGGGCGCGGGCTGGCCGGAGATCGACTGGTGGACGGGCGGCTGGATCGGCGGAATCGTCGGGGCGCTCGACGTCATTTTGACGGTTTCGAACGACGAGACCCGCTTCGTGCCCGGCGCGGGGCCGGTGCTGACTCGCGCAGACATGCTGGACCAATATCGGATGTACAACGTGATCTGGGAGCGGATGCAAAGAATTCTGTATTCCGGCGGCGGCACCCAGGAGGCCCTGGAAGCCGAACCGACCAAAGAATACAATGAGTTAATGGGGCCATCGGATGAATTCGTGGTCAGAGCGCTCGAAAGCATGTGGCCCTATTTGTCACCGGATGCGTGACTGCCCCGTTAACCGTATGCGACTCTGGACGTACAATGAACGCAGTTTGAGGTGAATACGCAAGGCCATGATTAAAAAGGCGGGATCGCTTGCGGCGATCATTATTGCGGCAGGCTGCGGGAACGTTGGCGAGGATGCCACCATTGCCGAATCGGGCAAGGAGCACTGGCAGACGATCGATCGCTATTGCACCGAGTGTCATAACGAGGTCGAATTCGCCGGGGATCTCGCGTTCGACCGCATCGCCGGTGACAAGGTCGGCGACCATGCCGAGACGCTCGAGCTGGCCGTGCGCAAGCTGCGCGGCGGCCTGATGCCTCCCGCACACGCGCCGCGGCCAGACGACCAGCAGCTCGACAGCCTGGTGGCGTGGCTCGAGGGTGCGCTCGATAGCGCCGTCGCGAGTGCAAACTGGTCGAGGTCGATTCCGCCGCACAGGCTCAACCGTAAGGAATACCAGAACGCGATCCGCGACCTGCTCGCGCTCGATGTCGATGCCTCCGCGCTGCTGCCGCTCGACGAGGTCGTCGAGCATTTCGACAACATCGCGAGCGGTCTGCAGGTTTCGCCGTCGTTTATCGAGCAGTATGTCGGCGCGGCCCGCAGCGTTGCGGTGCAGGCGGTCGGCCGGGCCGACGTGCGCGCCGGCAGTGAAACCTATCGCGCCGGGCCAGGGCTCCAGCAGACTCATGTAAAGGGTCTGCCGCTGGGTACTCGCGGCGGTTTCGTCGTGGAGCACTACTTCCCCGCGGACGGCGAATACGAGATCAATATTGCGGATATGGCGACCCATATCTGGGGCAACGACATGGAGTTCGAGAACCATGTCGTGGTCGTGGTCGATGGCGCGCCGGTCTACGAGACCATCGTCGGCGGTGAAGACGACGTGCGCGCGTACGATCAAGTGCAAAGCGGCGTCATGGAGGAGATCAACGCACGGTTGAAGAACATTCGCTTCGCCACCAAGGCGGGGCCGCGTAAGGTCGGAGTCACCTTCCGCCGCCGCACGTTCGCCGAGTCCGACGACCAGCAGCAGATGTTCGTGCCTGGCGGCGGCCAGGATCGTCTCTATCGCGTCAGCTCGTTCGAGATCAGCGGGCCGTACAACTCGTCCGGGTTGAGCACGACCCCGAGCCGGGCGCGCATCTTTTCCTGCCATCCGAACGAGAACGCGGATCCGGATTTGTGTGCGGAGCAGATCATCACGGATCTCGCGACGCGCGCGTACCGCCGCCCCATCGGCGAGACGGATCTCTCGGAGCTTCTCGACTACTACCGGGACGGCGTGGAGCGCGGCGGCTTCGAGGAAGGCATTCGCAGCGCGTTGACCGGCATTCTCGCAAGCCCGTACTTTCTTTATCGGTTCGAGCAGGTGCCGGAGGGCACCGCGCCCGGCGAGGTTTACCGTATCGACGATGTCGTGCTTGCATCGAAGCTCTCTTTCTTCCTCTGGAGCTCGATTCCGGACGAGGAGCTGCTGGGGCTGGCATTGCGCGGTGAGCTCGGCGATGCCGACACCTTACGCGCGCAGGTCGAACGGATGTTGAAAGATCCGCGTGCCGGAATGCTCGCGCAGAACTTCATGAGCTTGTGGCTCGACATGGGCCGGCTCGAGGAGGTCGATCCCGACCGGGACATCTTCCCCTATGCGTCCGGCCGCGGCGATCCGCGCGAGGACTATCTCACGGAGCTGACCCTGTTCGGGCAAAGTATCTTCGACGAGGATCGAAGCGTCGTCGAGCTGATGACCGCCAAGCATACATATCTCAACGAACGCGTTGCGCTGCTGTACGGCATCACCGACGTGAAAGGCGATCGGTTCAGGCGCGTCGAGCTCGAAGACCCGACGCGTTGGGGCTTGCTTGGCAAGGGCGCCGTGCTGATGGCGGCGGCTTATCCGAACCGCACGTCGCCGGTCCTGCGGGGCGCTTTTATCCTGGAGCATATCTCCGGCACGCCGCCGGCGCTGCCGCCGCCGAACGTCGAAGCCTTCCCCGAGAACGAGATCGGAGCAGGTCAGGCGCGAACGGTTCGCGAAATCACGGCGCAGCATCGTGCCAACCCGGCCTGCGCCGGCTGTCACGACGTCATGGATCCGCTCGGTTTCGCGCTCGAGAATTTCGACGCCGTGGGCACATGGCGCGATAGGGATCGCTATACGGGCACGCCGATCGACGCGACGGCCGAGCTCCCGGACGGCACGGTGGTCGAGGGGCCGGAGGATCTGCGCAACGCGCTGGTGAGCCGGCCCGAGCAATTCGTGCAGACCTTCACGGAGGGGCTGATGAAGTACGCGCTCGGCCGCACCCTCGACTACCGCGACATGCCGGCGGTGCGCCGGATCGTGCGGGAATCGGCCGCCGAGGATTACCGGTTTTCATCAATCGTATGGCAGATCGTCACGAGCGATCCGTTCCTGATGCGGCGTGCGCCGCCGGCGGAAGAGCCGATCGTTGCGGCGAATTGAGAATTGGAATAGAGGATCGGCGCCGGCTGCGGTGTCTTTACCTCGAACGGATTGTTGACTCGGCGAAACCTCTACGGCGAGCCGAGCGAGGATAGGAGGCAGTCATGTTCATCACTAAGAAGCATATTTCGCGCCGGACAGTTCTGCGAGGTGCGGGCGCCTGCATCGCACTGCCGCTCCTTGATGCGATGAATCCGGCCGGCGTGGCCTGGGCGAATACCGCTGCCGGCAAGGTGCCGCATCGCATGGCGTTCGTTGGTTTTCCGCATGGCGCCGTGATGAGCAAGTGGTCGCCGGAGCAGGCAGGTCGCGATTATGCAATGTCGCCGATTCTCGAGCCGCTCGCCCCGTTCCGTGAGCAGATGACAATCGTCTCCGGTTTGCGCAACAAGCCTGCCGAGAGCCCGGAGCCGCACGCCTTCATCGAGCGGACGTGGCTCTCGTGTGTGTCGCCGAAGGATGCCGGCGTGATCGGCCCTGAAGCAGGCGTCACTGCCGACCAGCTTGCCGCGCGCCATTTTGGCCAGGATACGCGTTTGCCGTCGCTCGAGTTGACGACCGCGCAACGCGGGGCACAGCTTTCTTGGCGTACGCCGACGCAGTCACTACCGCAGGAAGTCAACCCACGTGCGGTGTTCTATAAGCTCTTCGGTCAGGGTGATACTGACGAAGAGCGGCAGTTGATCATGCGCGAGACCGGCAGCATTCTCGACCGTGTCACGCAGCAGGCCGCGCGGCTGCAAGCGAAGCTCGGCGCGCAGGATAAGGCGTCGGTGGATGTCTATCTCGACTCCGTGCGTGAGATCGAGCGCCGGCTGCAGATGGCGCAGGAGCAGGATATGGCCGCGCTCGATATTCCCGATGCGCCGGTCGGCGTGCCGAACGATCTCGACGCGCACTTCAGGCTCATGTTCGACCTGATGGCGCTGGCATTCCAGGCGGATCTCACGCGCATCATCACGTTCTCGATGGATCGTGAGGCGAGCATGCGCACGTATAACAACATCGGCATCTCCGAGGCGTTCCATCCGCTGTCGCACCATGGGAGCGATCCAGCCAAGCTCGACCGTCTGGCCGTGATTCAGAAATATCACACCGAGTTGTTTGCGGAGTTTGTCGCGAAGCTCGCCGAGGCGGAGGAGGGCGACGGCACCGTGCTCGACCACTCGATGATCGTGTTCGGCAGCAACATGAGCGACAGCAACCGTCACGACAACGATCCATTGCCGACGGCGATCCTCGGTCGCGGCCATGGCAAGATCAAGGGCGGCCAGCACCTGATATATCCGCAGGATTCGCGGTTCGCGGACTTGCTGCTCACCCTGCTGCACAACGCCGACGTTCCGGTCGAAGCGATCGGCGACAGCGGCGGAACATTGTCCGAGGTCTAGTGCACCGTCGCCCGTCGAGGATTCGGAGATCGCGCCGATGAAGATTCGCCTTGCCACTCCGCTCGCCGCCGTCGGGCTTGCCGTGATGCTTAGCGGCACGGCAGCGCTAGCGGCCGAGTCGCCGCTTCTGGCAGCAGCCGAGATCGGCGACCGCCATGCGGCGTTCGCGTCGCTCGACGCGGGGGCGGATCCGAATGAACGAACGGCGGATGGCTCGACGGCCTTGATGTGGGCCGCCTATCACGGCGATGCGGAGCTCGTCGAGCGGCTGCTCGCCGCCGGCGCGGATCCTTCGTTGAGCAATGCATTTGGCAGCTTCGCGCTATCCGAGGCCGCGATCATCGGTTCCGTGCCGGTCATCGAGGCTCTACTCGCTGCCGGCGCCGACCCTAATGCAAGAAACCCGGAAGGCGAAACGCCATTGATGGCTGTCGCGCGCGCAGGCAACGTTGACGGCGCCCGTCTGCTGCTCGAGCACGGCGCCGACGTCAATGCGACGGAGGAGTGGGGCGGCCAGTCGGCGCTGATGTGGGCGGCGGCTCAGAGCCAGCCGGAGATGGTTGCGCTGCTCGTTGCACATGGCGCAGACCCGGACGCGCGGGGCGCAATTCGGCGTTGGGAGCGTAAGGTCATCAAGGAGCCGCGGCCCAAGGACATGAATCAGGGTGGCTTTACACCGCTACTCTACGCCGCCCGCGAAGGCTGCATCGAATGCGCGAAACACTTGATCGAAGGCGGCGCCGATCCGGATCTGCACGATCCACACCGGATGACGCCGCTGACGCTGGCGCTGTTCAACCTGCACTTCGACTTCGCCGCGTACATGATTGAGGCTGGCGCAGACCTGAACAAATGGGATTTGTACGGGCGCACGCCGATCTATATGGCGGCGGATGTCAGCACGCTGCCGGTCATGGGCAACGGCGAGATGGTCGTGATCCCGAGCCTGGACCGGCATAGCGCACTCGACATCGGCCGCATGCTGCTCGACGCGGGAGCCGATCCGAACATCCAGCTGAAGCGCCGGCCGCCATACCGCAACGTGCCGCAAGATCGCGGCGGCGATTCGATTCTGTCGCAAGGCGCCACTCCCCTGCTGCGCGCGGCGCGCGCGGGCGATGCGCCGTTCGTCGCGTTGTTGCTCGAGCACGGAGCGCTGGTCGATCTGCCAAGTAACCAGGGTGTTACGCCGCTGATGGCGGCGGCGGGTGTCGAGTTTGGGCAGCGCGTCACGCGTGGACGCAACCGCACCGACGAAGGGGTGCTGGCGACGATGAGACTGTTGCTCGACGCAGGGGCCGACATCAACGCGCGCAGTCTGATGGACCGTCGCGGCGAAACGGCTGCCCATCTGCTCGTCATCGAGCAGCGTCTGGATGACTTCACATTTACCTATCGCGGTCGTCAAGTACCCGGCCCGCGCGCGGTGCCTCATCAGACCGCGCTCCACGGCGCGGCGCAGCGCGGTTTCAACGCGTTCATTGAGTTCCTGGCCGAGAACGGGGCAGATCTCCACGCGACCGATGCGAATGGACGCACGGCGCTCGATCTCGCGTTAGAAGTACGCGGTGAGCCATTGCCAGATACGGTGACGCTGCTCGAACGCCTGATGGCTGGCAGCTCGTCGGCCGAGGAGCGTGTCGCCAGCGAGTAGGCGGAACGGGGCCTTCAGTGCCCCAATGCCGTGCGGCGAGTTATTCGCCGCTGCGTTCTACTAGGGCGAACGCCCGAAGAATATCTAATGTTTGCTGGGGGAACACTCATCGTTTGCCTGATTGAGTCTCGAAGTTGAGAGGTATACTGTATCCTCGAGTCAATGAGCGAGTCGCGTACGGCGCACGGTTCCGCGGAGCGATTCCGTCGTGGCAGTGGACGAAAAGGGTGCCAACGGCGATTACGAGCGGTAAGGACAGGGAGTGATGACGTTTGACATTACGTTGGCCAAAGTGATTGCCGGAACATCTAAAGGCCGTCCTCCCGACGAGGTCGAGCGTGACAGGAGCACGCACGACGTCCTGACGCCGCTTACACCGAACTCGATGCGTGGACGCCGGCGCCTCGCGCGAATCATCGACGCCGCGACGCAACTATTCCTGCGCGACGGATACGCGGCGACATCCATCGAGGCCGTGCTCGATGCGTCGGGCGGATCAAAGGCCACTCTCTACAGCTACTTTTCGACGAAGGACGAGCTTTTCCGGGCCGTCGTGCAAGAGGCCATTCGCAAGGAACCGCAGCCCACTCTGCAGATCGACGGAGATCCAAAGGCGGCGTTGGCGAGCTTTATCACGCAAGCGTTCGAGGTCATGTCGTCGCCGCGGCATCGCGCACTGCTGAGATTGACGGTGGCCGAGCGCGAGCGTTTTCCGGATCTCGCGAAGCACTATTACGAGGAGTGGCCGGCGCGCAATCGGCGCATGCTCGGGAGCTTTTTCACAGAGCTCGAGCGTAGGCAAGAGTTGCCGCCGGGCGCCGCCGAGAACGCCGCCGACTATTTCGTAGGGTTGATCACGTACCCTTGGTTGCTGGATTCCTTGCTGTTCAGCGATGACCGCTTGCCTTCGGTCGAAACAGTGCGCGCAAAGGCCGTGCGCGCGGTCGAGCGGTTCCTGACGTTCGCGTCGCATACCTGAGCCGGCTCGACATGACCTGCGCTGACGAGGCGATCCGGTTGCCGGGAGGGCGAGATGAATAGCAGCTTGGCCCGACGTCCGTTATCGATCTGGGTCGCAGGCGATCCGGTCCCGTCGGCCGCACGACGGGCCGGCTCCTTCGCGCGAATGATTCGCACGAAGACGGGAGCCGCCTGGCCGGGTGAGTGGATCGAGCTGGACGTGACGGACGAGCACGCCGCGCTTCCGGACCCTGAGGAAATTGCGGGCGTCATTGTCACGGGCTCGCCCGCACGGGTGGCCGATCAACACGCGTGGATGCGACGTGTCCAGACGGCGCTGCGCGAACTGGTCGAGCTGAACGTGCCGGTGCTTGGGATCTGCTTTGGCCATCAGCTGCTCGGCATGGCTCTCGGCGGCCGCTCGGGGCCCAATTCTCGCGGTCGCGAGATTGGCACGGTCGATCTCCAGGTGCTGCACGCCGATCCAATGCTCGGACCGCCGGCGTGCTATCCGGTGTCCATGACCCACCTCGACGTCGTGCATGAGCTGCCGCCCGCTGCCGAGCGGCTCGCGGAGACCGAGCTCGATCCGAATGCCGCGATTCGTTTCGGCGAACATGCGTGGGGCGTGCAGTTTCACCCGGAAATGGACGGCGCGGTGTTGAGCGACTATATCGACACGCTCCAGGATGCGCTCATCAGCGAGGGAATCGATCCAGCTTCGGTGCGTGCAACCTGCGCCGACACTCCTATCGCCGAGAATGTCCTTCGCGCATTTGCGGCCCGAGCGGCCGCGTTGCAGTAGGACACGAAACAAACTTGATCCGAAAGCAATGCGGATATCGGAACTTGTCGGGCGTCCGGGACATGCTGTAGCATCCGACCGGCGCGTAGGGGAGGCGCAAGCGTCCGAGACGATTACAACTATTCCGCGGAGGCACGGCCGGCGTCATCGCTTCGATGGGGCCACAAGTCTCTCACGAGTCTTTAATCAGCAGGGAGACGGCTGTTCGGCAGAGTCTCACTTCTTTCAGCTCACAGCGAGGGCGTAGCGGGTTCAAACATGGGTGATTTCATCGAATTCATCGAAGGTACGGCGCTCGCCGTCTGGGTGCGGGAATCGCCTTCGATTTTCGCGTATACGACCGTGCTGTCGTTGCACGCGTTGGGGCTGGCGATCGTCGTTGGTGTCGGCGTGACAGTCGCTCTCAGAGTGATGGGCTTCTTTCGCGGCATTCCGCTCGCGCCACTGCTCAAGCTGTTTCCCGTCATGTGGATCGGGTTCACGATCAATGCGCTTTCGGGGCTGGCACTGCTCGCCGCGAGCGCATCGAACATGCTCTCGAACACTGTATTCCTGGTGAAGATGGTGCTTATCGTGTTCGCAGTGATCAATATGGAGTTGATGCGCCATAGGATTGCGACGGAGACGGCAGCTGTGCCCGCCGGAACGTTGAGCGATGATGCGCTGTTGAGCCCCGGGGCGCGCGGCCTTGCGCTGAGCTCGATAGTGATGTGGATCGCGGTCATCATTGCTGGACGTTTGACCGCGTATCCGAATTTCGTCGCCTCGCTTTTCAGCTAGAGGACGGTCTGGATCATGCAAGCGCTTTCGGATTTTCTGCTCACTTTTGGTCTCGATGACGTCGTCAACTCTTACGACTGGCTATGGCCGGTATTCGAGATGCTGCACTTCGTCGGCATGGCCGCGCTCATCGGCACGGTCGGCTTGGTCGATCTGCGGATTCTCGGGGTCGGTAAGGGCATCCCAATCGCTTCGCTCGAGCGGCTGGTACCCATCGGCGTGGCCGGGTTTATTGTCAACATGCTCACCGGCTTCGTCTTTATCGCCGGCAACCCGGTCGGCGGGCCGATGGAGTATCTGACGAATCTATCCCTGCAGCTGAAGATGTTGCTGGTGCTAATCGCGGGCATCAACCTGCTGATCTTCTACGTGAGGGGCATCGCTCGAGAGACGAACGCCGTAGCTCCGCACGGCGATGCGCCGAGATCGGCGAAGATCATCGCGGGCACTTCGATCGTGGCGTGGATCGGCGTGATCTTCTTCGGCCGGCTCATCATGTACAACGATACATTGCTGTACGCACTCGGCCTCTAAACCGACGGTTACCGCCAAAGCACACGGGCCCCCGCGCAGGGGGCTCGTTCCGTAGTGCGAATCCCTCGCGTTGTTGGCGGCAGGCGCCAAGCCGGCTGCTGTGGTCAAGGCGAATCGCTCAAAAAGGCGCCGCACGCTGCGCGCGCATCGGCCTCGGCAGCTGGAATTTCGGCGCATATAGGCGCGAGGCGCGCTCGCGTGTCGGCAATGACGTCGGCATGCTCCCCGCTGGCATTCCACTGGCGGAGGGCGACGTCGAGGGTCGCGAGGCGTCCGCGACTGCGGCGATAGATGCGCTCCGCACCTTCGAGCTCACCGAGCACATCGAGCACGGCCGTGCGGATTGCAGTCTCGTCGTCCGGGGTCATGCGGATCAGCCCGCGCACATAGTTCGTCCCCCACTGAAAACGCGTAGCCGGGCCGGTTGCTGCATGGTAGGCCTGCTCGAGCCAATCAACCGCATCTTCGTGCCGCCCCAGCATCTCATCGATCCACGCGAGGTCGGCCATGTGGTAGTACGGGGTCGGCGAGCGCTGGAGCTCCTGCTCTGCGATCTCGCGAGCATGTTCCAGGTCGCCGAGTGCCACGAGCAGATTGATTGCGGCGTTCGTCGTGCCCGTGCGGGCGGCGGAGCGGCCGACCTCGGCGAAGGCGTCTTCGATGCGGCGCCGCGCCTCCGCCACCATTGAGCTCGGTATACCGTGCGGCGCGAGAGCGGCGACCGCTTCGACCTTGCTGCGAACGGCCGCCAGCTGCACGCCCTGGCCGTAGCGGGAGTCGTTCGACGCGGCATCCATTACCGCGATCCAGTCGTCGAGGAGCGCGTCCGCGCCGTGCGGATCCCGTGCCTTGACGGCGGCAAAGTAGTTGTCGCCGAGCCCGAGCAGAACGTCCGCGATCGCTGTCGCAAGCACTCGATCGGCGAGGATCTCGCGTGTGCTTTCGAGCAACGTTTGCGTCAGAGCGTCGTTCGCGTCGTCCGTCTCTGCCGCGAGCGCGAACGAGGTCGCGAACCCAATGAGCCGTGCGTGCTCAACGGATGCGGCCGCGCATTGCTCGGACGCCGCTGCGAGGGCGGCAGCGAACTGCCCGGCTTGCTGTGAGGCCGCCTCGTCGAGCGGCCAGCCGTTGTACGCGAGCCGCCGGCAGTCCGCGGCAGGCAACGTGGCCGCACGGCTCGCTGTGAGAATGTCATCGATGGGACGTACGTCGGCGAGCACGAGGTCGAGCATCTCGGCGTACCGGGTCAGATCCATGCCGCCGGCAATACGCGCAAGCTCCGTGCGCTCCGGTGCGAGCGCCAGCACGGTCGGGTAACCGGCGACGTCGAAGATATCGCCCCACCGCTGCGCGCCCGGGTCGTCACCGTCGAGGTAGACCGGGACGAACAGCTCGAGCTTGCGCCGAACGTCTTCCCTGCTAAATACATGCGCCTCGAGATCGGCGCAGTACGGACACCACTCGGCGCCCCAATACAGCAGCACCGGCTTATGGTCGGTGCGTGCCGATGCAAACGCAGCGTTGACATCGCCCCGAATCCATTCGACGCTCGCCGGCGCGCTAGCAACCGTGAGCTCCGCGGATGACTGCATCGCAGGTGCATCGAGCTCGACGGCCCGCGCGCCGGTACT
>CAZFJU010000040.1:22840-24542 GCA_964518995.1 uncultured Gammaproteobacteria bacterium | reverse complement strand
GCGGCAGCTGATGTGGCAGCACGTCGGGCTCGTGCGCGACGAGGCGGGCCTCGCCCACACGCTCGCCGAGCTTCGTCGGCTCGAGGGCGTAGCGGAAACCGCCGAGCGCAACATGCTGCTCGTCGCACGGCTCATTGCGACCGCTGCCCTCGAGCGCACCGAGTCGCGCGGCGGCCACTTCCGCGCCGACTACCCGGAGAGTGACCTTCGTCAGCAGCTCCGCCGGTTCGTGCGGCCGGCCCATGCTGCCCGCATGAGGCTGCCTGCGCCAGCGCGGCGCGCCGCGTAGCCTTAGCGCCGAGGCGAGCGCGAGGAAGTTCATTCCGTCGCGCAGGATGTCGTCAGCCGAGCGTGGCTTCGAGCGTGATCGCGAGACCGTTGCGGAGCAGATTCGAGACCGGGCACTTCTTCTCCGCTTCGTCCGCAAGCCGCCGGAAGGCTGCGTCGTCGAGCCCCGGCACGCGTCCTTCGGTCGCCAGGTGCATCTTACCGATGACGCCGTTGTCGAGCGTAATCGTTGCGCGCGTGCGAATCTCCTCGGGTTCGTGCCCCTCGCTCGCGAGGTAGTTCGCGAATGCCATGCTGAAGCAGGCCGCATGCGCCGCGGCGATCAGCTCCTCGGGATTCGTGCCCTTCGCGTTCTCGAAGCGCGTGGCGAACGTGAACGGCGAGTCGCTTAGCACGCCGCTCGTGCTGCTGATCGTGCCGCTGCCGCTCTTCAGGTTACCGCGCCAATTTCCGGTTGCCGTGCGTTCGATCGCCATGGAAGCCTCCGTGCTCGTTTGCGAGACCTGATCATGATAACGGCGGACTTCACGGCCTGCATACCCGTCGCGGTCGGTGCAGAGGTGCGGGCTGCGGTGAGCGTGCCGGCAGGCAGACGGACATCGGCTGCTGCGCCAACGACGTTTAGGGATTCGTGACACGACGCGCAGCAAGACTCGTGAATGCATGCCATGGTAACGCTGCGTGTGATCGGTTCGATTCGACCTTTCAACTTATCCCAGGTGGATACCATGTCAGTTTGGAAATCCCATGTTGCGGCCATGTTTTTTGCCGCCTCGATAACGGCGCCCGCTGCGATGTCTGCTCCCATCCTTGACGAGGCTGGCGGTAACTTTTCTAACGACTGGCTTGCGCCGACCATGGTGGCTTCCGGCACGACCGGTGTTGTGGGATCAGGCATGCCCGAGTGGATGGGCGGCAATCGACACGATGTCTTCCTGTTCTTAGGACTGACGCCGGGCGCATCTTCCATCATCTTTGATTTCTCGCTGACAGGACTCCTTAACCCCGATGCCTATGCGAACGGGGGCGGCTCAATCTTCTATAGCTTCGTGCCCTTTTCCGGCGCTTACTATGTCGATCAGGGCGATGGGAAGGTTCTTGGCAGCCAAGAGCTTCTCGCCGGCAGTTTTGATGTCACGTACGATCCGTGGGACCTCGCCAACCCGGCGAAACACGGCACTTCAAGCTTCACGTTGAATCTCACCGAAGAATTTGCAGGCGATCTCTACCTGGCTCTGGACTTTACCTATGGCCAGGTCAGCTACAATGTGAGTTCACTTTCTTGGGGCCCGTCCGACATCGGCACCGCCCCCACCCCCGTGCCACTTCCCGCGACTGGCCTGCTTCTGCTTACCGGCCTGCTGGGCCTTGCCGTGACCCGCCGCAGGGTCGGCCTGAGTGGAGTCTCTCGAAC
>CAZFJU010000040.1:0-22740 GCA_964518995.1 uncultured Gammaproteobacteria bacterium | reverse complement strand
GTCGTTCAGGAAGTCCCTCCGCAGAGGTGTATCTTGGAGGACGCGGAACGACCCTATTCCTCCGGATCGACTCCCATCTGTCGCAATCTCGCCGCCAATCGTTCAGCGCGTCGAGCCTCGTCTTCGGTGCGTCGGAGCGCCTCGTCGACCATCGCCGACAGGCGGAGGATGAGCTCGTGCGCGTCCAGTAAGGGAGCGTTGCCGTGAAAGAACCGGAGCCGGCCCTCCTCGAGAGAAAGATCGAGCCCGAGGACGCGCGAGGCCCAACGTCCGGCCTGAGGTAGGATCGGCTCGTAGCTGCTCGAGCCTGCCGCGGGGAGGCGCCAGCCGAGGAGGCGCGCACGAGAGACGTCGAAGGCGAAATACTCCGGGATCTGGAGCCGGGCGTAGCGCAGGACGTTGTCCTCGAAATCCTTCTTTCGATCTCCCGAGAGGCTGATCTCGAGGACGAAGTCGAGCCCCTTGCCCTCGTGGCTGGTCACCCATCTGAGCCGCTCGTGCACGTCGACGTCGATGACCGCGATAAGGTCGGGGGCGAACATGGGCTCGTCCGGGTAGTAGACCGGCAACTCGGCGGAGAGATAAACGCGGCGGCGCACCCTGCGGAAAAACTCGCTGAGCGCTTCGAGCGCTTGATTCTTGGGCAGGCGGTGAGGGTCTCCCTCCGGAGGGAGACCCCGTGGGGCCTCGGAGGGGAGCGCGTCGAGCACGTCCTGGCGCTCACGATCGGACAACTGCGCCCAGATTTCTCGGGAAGGGGCCCGCGGGTCTTCGGGATCAACGATGAACGACGCGGCGCGCATGAAGATGAGCCTATCACGCCATGACGTTTCCGCCACGAGGTCGATGAACCGCGTTTCCGCTGCAACCCACATTGAGAAACTACTCGAAGTTCGTTCCTCCAGGGCTGGCGAGCTTGCCATAGCGACTGGTTCGCCACTGAGTTCTCCGCCGCGCTGTCGACGAAGTTGCAGTCTGCGCGCCGGAGCTCCGCTCTGCATTGCGAACGCGAACTGGGTGTCCTCCGCGGCCTGCCTTTCCCGGGCTGGCCGCGGGGACTTTCGCCGCCTTTACTCCCGCGGCGGCTCCGCGATCGGCTGAGTGCCATCGGCGAGGCGGCCGATCTTAAGCGACTCGATCTGCGCACGCGTGCCGGGCGGCGCGGCATACGCGCCTACATCGCCTCGATCGGGGATAAACGGCTTGCCGGTGACGGGATTCGGATAATGGAACGGGATGATGTAGTAGGCCGGATACGTCAGATAGACCGTCGACGGCGGCAGATCGGGCGGCGGATCGAACTTGTCCGGCCAGGTGTTGTTCAGCGCGTC
The DNA here is from genome assembly GCA_964518995.1 of uncultured Gammaproteobacteria bacterium. Taxonomy (GTDB): domain Bacteria; phylum Pseudomonadota; class Gammaproteobacteria; order Steroidobacterales; family Rariloculaceae; genus ZC4RG20. The sequence continues at coordinate 21,409 of CAZFJU010000040.1, read as the reverse complement.
GTTGCCCCAGCCGCTCCAGTTCGAGTACATCGTGAACGGCCCGGTCAGCCGGCTGATCTTCCAGACGCCGTCTTCCTTGCGGTACTCGTTCTCGTAGAGCGGCAGACCCCAGCCGCCCATGCTCATCACGTAGGCGCGCGAGCGGATCCAGCCGGTGGTGCCGTCCGGCGAGATATCCGGGATCGACTGGAACTGCATGTGATTGGCGAGCGTGCCTTCCTTTGCGCCATCCGGGCCGAAGGCCGTGTGCATGTACTCCAGCACGCGATGCTTGCCGAGGAAGATCCCCTTGCCGCCGATCTCGAGAGTGGCATCTTCCGTGAACAGCTCCGACAGCGGCGTCCACTGGCTCTTGTCGACGAAGTAGCCATACGTGCGCTGCAGGCGCTCGATCTGGTTCATGTCCTCGAGACGGGTGATACGGGCCTCGAGTGCGTCCAGCTGCTCGTCGACGGACTGCGCGGCAACGGGGGCGGCGGCGATCAGCGCCGTGGCGAGGGCGGCGGGCAGCGCCGCGTATTTCGTTGTGCTCATCACTCTTATCTCCCCAATACGCTGTCGACGTCCTGCGGCAGGTCTGTCAACGGCTCACCCGTGACCGGATGGTTGTAGCTGAACGGCGGCACGTAGTTGCCCGGCATGGCCCGATAGACCTCAGTGGGCGGCTCGTCGGGCGGGAACAACGCGCTTGGCCCCTTCATCGGCAGCAGCGAGCGCATCCAGCCGCGGTCGTAGTCCGTGAATGCGGTCGGATAGAAGTGCAGGCTGGAGATCTTCCAGACGCCGTCTTCCTTCACATATTCGTTCTCGTAGATGCCGACCCCCCAGACGCCGTTCGCGCCGGGCTCGGAGAGCTGCACCATGCCCTGCCAGCGGCCGGTGGCGGTGTTACCGTCCGGCGCGACGACCACGACCGGTTGCAGCTGCATGTGGTTGTTCAGATAGCCCTGGCTCAAGCCTTCGGGGCCGAGCAGCAGCATCGCGCGGCGAATGCGCTCCTGGCCGATGTAAACGCCGCTTTGTCCGTACTCGAATGTGCCGTCGCGGCTGAACAGATCCGCCGCATCTTCCCAGAGCCCTTTATCGAAAAAGTAGCCGAAGATCGCCTGCAGGTTCTCGATCGCGTCCTGATCCTCGAGTCGAGCGACGCGCTCGCGATACTCGGCGAGCCGCGCCTCGGGCGACTCTTGCGCCAGCGCGGGCGTCGAGGCGAAGAACGGAGCCAGCGCGGCGATTGCCACGCAGCGAAGCGACAGCGGGATTCTATTGGCGTTCATCGGCCAGCTCCTTTCACTGGATTGCCGGTGACCGGATGCAGCGCCTGGAACGGCGGCACGTGCGTCTCGGGGAACGGCCGGTAAGTTTCGGTGGGCCCGCGATCCGGCGGAAAGGCTTTCGAGGTCTCGCTCTGCACCAGCCCTTCGCCCGGCTTGAGACGCGCCCAGCCCTCCTCGTAGGGCGCCTCGAAGTTGACGTAGAGATGCAGTGATTCGATCTTCCAAATCCCGTCTTCCTTCACGTACGCATTCTCGTAAATGCCGTCGCGCCACTCGGCATGCTGCTTGTACTGGCCGAGCATGCCGTGGTCGCGCCAACGCGCGGTCGCGCTTTGGCCATCGTCGGCGATAAAGACCGCCGGCTGCAGCGTGACCCATTCGTTCAGCTGGCCGTAGATCAGCCCTTCCTGTCCGCCGTGCAGACGCTCGAGATATTCCCGGATGCGGGCTTTGCCGACATAGACGCCGTCGATGCCGATCTCGATGCTTCCATCGTCGGTGAACAAATCCGCGGCTTCGCCCCACAGGCCGCGGTCGACGTAATAGCCGAAGGCCCGCTGCAGCTTCTTGATGGCGCGTGTGCCCTCCAGCTTTTCGACGCGCGCGGTCAAAGCCGCGATCTCCGCGTCGACGCTTTCGGCCTGAGCGTGCGCGGGCGCGTGTGCCTGCGCAAGCGCAAAGGCGAGGCCGATCAAAATGCTGCGTTTCATGGTTCCTCCGAAAGGATGCGAAGCACCGTGCTATTGTGGCCCGTGAAAATATCACAGTCTCACCACGCTTCGGGGTTCTGCACGTGACCTACGAGCTTTATTACTGGCCGGGGATTCAGGGGCGCGGCGAATTCGTACGGCTCGCGCTCGAGGAAGCTGGCGCGGAGTACATCGATATTGCGCTCCTTCCGGAGGAGCAGGGGGGCGGAGTGCCCGCGCTGCAACGCTTCATCTCGGCGGAAGACGTCGAGCGCCCGCCGTTCGCGCCGCCGTTCCTCAAGGTGGGGCCGCAGCTGATCGGGCAGACGGCGAACATCCTGCTGTTTCTCGGCGGGCGACACGGCCTTGCACCGCCGGACGAGTCGGGCAAGCTGTGGACACACCAGCTCCAGCTGACGATCGCCGATTTCGTCGCGGAGATTCACGATGCGCACCATCCGATCGCCGCAAGTCTCTACTACGAGGAGCAGCAGCCGGAAGCCAAGCGGCGCACGCACGACCTGCTCGATCATCGAGTGCCGAAATTCCTCGGCTACTTCACCGCCGTGCTCGAGCGCAATAAAGCGCAAAGCGGCTGGCTCGTCGGCTCGTCGCTCACCTACGTCGATCTCTCGCTCGCCCAGGTCATCGCCGGGCTCGCGTACGCCTTTCCGAAGCGCTTCGGCGCTGCGATTCGGGAATACCCCGCGCTCGCATCGCTACGCGAGCGCGTGTTCGCTCGCCCGGCGATCGAGCGCTACGTCGCCTCCGGGCGGCGCGTCGCGTTCAACGCATCGGGCCTTTTTCGCTGCTATCCGGAATTGGACGAGTAAGCGATACCGCTTGCATCTCGTGGCCGTGGTCGCCGCCGCGCTGGCGCTCGGCGTGCCGGCCGCTGCGGCTCAGGACGGCAGCGCGCGGGTTTATGTGCGCCGAGTCGAATTCGCCGGCGTCGAGCGCACCGCAGATCACGTGCTGCGGCGGGAGCTGCTGCAGCTGGAGGGCGCCTACCTCAATACCGTCGCGCTCGATGAGTCGGTGCGCCGCCTACGGGCGCTGGCCTTCATCGAGACGGTCGACGTCGAGATCCGACCGGTGCCGGACCGCGCCGATCTCGTCGACATCGCGCTTTCGATCGGCGAAGCGGCCGCGCGGCGCTATGGCGGCGGGGGAGGGTGGTCCGAGTCGTTGCGCGCGAGCGTTCGGCTGTACTACGCGGATCACGACCTTCTCGGCAGCGGCCAACGCCTGTCGATCGCGGCCGAGGCTAGCAAGCTTCGCTCCTCGTTGGAAATTTCGCACACGGCGCCGCGTGTGCGCGGCAGCGAGGTCGGCCGAACGGTGGGCGTTTCGTCGCGGCGGGTGGACCGCCTCACACACGACGCTTCGATCGTCGACGCCAAGCTTTCGAGCGTGGTGCTCGAGTACGGCTATCCGCTCGCCCGCCAAAGTCGTCCCGCCGCACTGCCGTTCCCGATTCCGCCGCCGCGGACCGATCCCGACACCGTGCTACCGACGGCCGAGGTTCGCGAGCGGCTCGAGGCGCTCGGCGATGTGCTCGAGATCCTACGGCCGACGGCATGCTGCGGCAGCCTGCGCCTCGGTCTAGCGCTTCGGCGCGCAACGCTTGCGCCGGCCGCCGATGCGAGCGTCCAGCTGCGGGAATGGATCGCCGACGTCGGCGGCGGGTCGGACGGCGATGGTACGCACGCGTCGGCCGAGCTCGACGAGGTCGATTTCACGCTGCGGTATCGACACGATACGCGCGACCGCGCGGTGTTCGCCCAGCAAGGCGTCGAGCACGACGTGCGCATCATCGCCGCACTGCCGGGCAGCGACATCGACTATGCGCTGGTCGACTATCGCGTGTCGGCCTATCGGCCGGTGGGCTCGCGTTGGACCGTCCGCGCGCTCGGCCGGATCGGTTACGGCGCGGGCTACGGCGACACGCCGTCGCTGCCGCCCTATTTGCACTGGCTCGCGGGCGGCTCGCCGACCGTGCGCGGGTATCGAGAGAATAGCGTCGGTCCGCGCGACAGCCTCGGCAATCCGTACGGGGGGAACGTGCTGGTCAGCGCGCGCATCGAGCTGATGACGCCGTGGCCGGCGCGCTGGCGCGAGCGTGTGCGCGTCGGCTTTTTTGCCGACGCCGGCAACGTTTTCTCGACGGAAGGCATCGCGTTCACCGATGCGGTCGGACGCCCGCTCGATTATGGCGTCGACGCGTCGGCGCTCAAGCGCTCCGTCGGTATCGGCGCCGAAATTTTGAGCGCGTTCGGTGCGCTGCGGCTGAGCTATGCGTTGCCGCTCGGCGCGGACGATCAACACCCCAATCCGTACCTGCGCGACGACGTCGACCGATTCCAGGTCAGCCTCGGCGTCGGTTTCTGACCCGTTCCGCGGCCTGCCTTCTGGCGCCCAGAAGCGCTCCGGGCGACGTGGCATGGACATTGCTCAGCTATCGCATGTCGATGCGGTGCCTACTTATCGTTCTGCTCGTGCTGGTGTCCGGCCGCAGCGCCGCGGCCGTCGTGATCGTCGGCATACAGGATGCGCTGCTCGACAACGCCCGCCTCTATCTGGGCGATGTGCCGGCTTGCGCCGCTGCCGACGACGTCATCGCGGAATACACCGAGCAGCTCCCGGAGCGCCTGCGCCCGGCGCTCGACGCGTTTGGGTATTACTCCGCGGAGATCACGATCGCGGATCTTCCGTCGCAAGCCGATTGCTGGCGAGTAGAGGCGCGCATCGACCTCGGCCCGCCCGTCCTCGTGCGCTCGGTCACGTTGCGGCTCTCCGGCGCGGCCGAGAGCGACCCGGACATGAGCACGCTGTTTGCACAGTTTCCGCTCGCGGCGGGCGATCGGCTGGAGCACGGCACCTACCAGGCGTTCAAGAACGTGGTCGACGTGCTGGCGCGGCAGCGCGGCTATCTCGAAGGCGCGTTTGCGGAGCAGCGTATCGACGTATTCGTCGAGGAGGCAAGCGCCGACATCACGCTCGCCTACGAGTCGGGTCCGCGATATCGCTTCGGCGCCGTCTCGTTCGACACCGACGTGCTGTCCGACGGGGTGCTTCGAAGCTTCTTGGGATTCGAGGAGGGAGATCCGTACGACGCTGCGCTGGTCGGGCGCTTACAGAGCGATCTCCTGTCGAGCCGGTACTTCGCCCGCGTCAACGTGACCGCGGATCTCGGGGCGGCGTCGGGCGGGTCGATCCCCGTGCGTGTGGACGCGGTGGGAGGTCGGCCGACCCGTTACTCGGTGGGCGGCGGTTACTCGACCGACGACGGCCCGCGGGTGCGTCTCGCCTACGACAATGACCGGCATAACCGTGCGGGTCATCAGATGGAGGCGCAAGCGCTGCTGGCAAGGGCGCGCCAGACCGGGCTATTCGAGTACCAAGTGCCGGTCGGCAACCCGCAGCGGGATTGGCGCAGCTACCGCGTCGGGCTCGCGCGCGATGACTTCGTCGCAGGCGTCGGCGCGGCGCTGAAGTTCAGCATCCGCCGCACGCGGGTCGGCGAGCAGCTCACCGTTACCCGCTTCGCGGATATGCTGGTCGAGCGCACCAAGATCGCCGATTTTAGTTTCTCGAGCTACATGCTCGTTCCCGGCATCGCTTGGCTGCGCAACTATCGCGACGACTTGGCGCGGCCGCGCGAGGGCCATCAGCTGAGCCTCGTCTTGACCGGCGGCTTCGGCTCCGACGTCTCGCTGTTGCGGCTCGACTTTCGCGGCAAGTGGATCACCGCGATGCCTTGGGAGGGCCGGCTGCTGCTGCGCGGTCGCGCCGGAACGCTGCATGACAACGGCGAGTTTGGTTACGTCCCGCTATCGATGCGCTTTTTCGCGGGCGGCGACAGCAGCATCCGCGGCTTCGAGTATCAATCGCTCGGGCCGCGCAACCAGTTCGGCAACCTGATCGGCGGCAACCGGCTGCTCGAGGCGAGCGTCGAGTACGAGCATCCGTTTCTCGATGACTGGGCGCTGGCGGTCTTTGTCGATTCCGGCAACGCGTTTCGCGACTCCGATTTCGAGGTGCGTACCGGCGCGGGCTTCGGCGCGCGCTGGTTCTCGCCGCTCGGCCCAATCCGCTTGGATGTGGCGTGGCCGCTGAATGGTCCCGATCGCTCGCCGCGGCTGCATTTCAGTCTCGGCCCGGACCTGTGAGCGGCAGGCGCGCAGCTCGTAAGATTCTCCTCGCGACGTTCGTCGCGGCGGCCATCGTCATCGCCGGCGTTGCGGTGATCCTGACGACCTCGATCGGCGCGACGATCGCGCTACGCTCTGCGGCGTATTTTCTGCCGGGCGATTTCTCGGTCGCCGACGTCGCCGGCAGCGTCGTCGGCGGGCTCGAGCTTCGCGATGTCCGTTATCGGGGCGGCGGCGTCGCCGCACGGGCGCGGCGGCTCGAGGTCGCGGCCGACCTGCGCGAGCTTGCGAGCCGCCGACTCGTGCTGGATCACGTTCGGCTCAGCGGCGGCGAGCTCGCCTGGTCGGAAGGTGCGCAGCCGAGCCCGCAGGCCGGGCCGGATCCGCAGGCTACGCAGGATGCTCCCGGCGCGCCGGGCCCTGCGGCGGACACGCGGCTGCTCCCGGAGATTCCCGATGGGCTCGTGGTTCGCGACTTGCGTATCGACGATCTACGCATCGTCGAGCCCGCGCCGCTGCATATCCGCACGCTCGCCGGCTCATGGATCGACTCTTCGCTGGAGCTTGCGGATGTCGAAATCGAAGCCGCCGGCGGCGTCGTGCTCGAAGCATCGCTCGATGCCGAGATCGACGCCGGCGCGGCGGCAGGATCGCTCGCGGCCATGCTGCATTTGCCGGCAGGCCTCTCCGCACCCGATCCGAGCGCTGCACCGGCTCGCGACCCGGAGTCGATTGCGATCGAGGCGGACTTTACCTTTGCCGATCGCGACGGCGTCGCGCCGTGGCGGGCGTCGCTCGATTGGTCCCGCCTCGAATGGCTCCGGGCCGACGCGGCGCCGCTGACGAGCGCGGACGGCCGGCTCACCGTCACGCCGGAAGGGGAGGCGCTCGGCGTCACGGTGCAAGCGTCGCTCGCGGGCGAGCCGTTGCCGGCTCCGGCGCAACTGGATGCGCGCGGTGCCATCTCCGGCGAGATCGTGACGATCACGAGCGCGCGCGTTGAGCTCGCGGAGCTCGAGGCCGTCGCGCGCGGCGCCGTTCGGCTCGAAGGACCGACGGGCTATGTGAGCGTCGAATACAGCGGGCTGAGCCCCGCCGTCGTCGATCCGCGGATCCGCGGCGATCTCGCCGGCCGACTCGACGCCGCTTTCGCCCTCGAGCCCTCGCTGAGCATCACGGGAGCCGGCGATATTGCCGGCGAAATCGACGGACGGACGCTCGATGGCCGCATCGTCGCAAGCTATGCCGGCGAATCGCTCGCGATCGAGCGCGCGGACGTGACGTTCGACGAGGGGCGCATTGCGTTCGACGGCGGGCTGTCGCCGGAAGCCGCGGACCTGCGGTTCTCGGCCACCGTGCCGCGCCTCGCCAACTGGTATCCCGGTGCGGCCGGCGCCGTCACGGCGAGCGGCTCGCTCACCGGCGATCCGGATAATCCGACCGTACGGATCGATCTCGACGCGGACAACCTGTCCTTGGAAGCAGCGGGTGTGTCGACCCTGACACGGCTCGCGGTACGCGTCGCCGGGACGCGTGCGTCCCATCGGCTGGATATCGAGGCTGCAGCCGCCGCCACGGACGTGACGCTCGAGCTCGAGCAACACTATGCGGACGACGCGGTCAGCGGCACGCTGCTCGAGGCGGTCGTGCGCGCGCAGGGTTTGGGCGCCTGGCGGCTTGCAGCCCCGTCGGACTACTCCGCAGCGCTCGATGCCGCGTCGATTGATCCGGCCTGCCTCATCGGCCCCGATCGGGGCCGGCTCTGCGTCGCGCTGACGGAAGATGCATTGCGCGTCGAAGCCCACGACATCCCCAATGCGCTCGCTGAACCGTGGCTGCCGGCCAGCCTGCGCCTCGCGGGCACGACGGACGGCGAGCTGTCGGTCGCGCTAGGCGGCTCGCTCGCGGCGTCGGCAGTGCTGCGACACCAGGGTCTTGCGATCGGCATCGAAAGCGATGCTGCGGGCGTGTCGCCGAACGGCTCGACGGACGCCGGCGGCGTGACGCCTCTGCTCGACCTCGATGACGTGCAGGTCAGCGCTGAGGTGTCCGAGCGGGCCCTAGAACTCACGATCGCTCCCGGTCCGGGCGCGCGCGCGCGGCCGCTCGAGGCGCGGTTGACGGTGTCGCCGCCGTCTGCGGAAGGGCGGCTCGAGGGCGTTGTCGTGGCGCGCGTCGCCGAGCTTGCGGTCGTCGAATCGCTGGTCGAGGGCATCGAGGACTTACGCGGGATCATCGAAGCGCGGATCGAGCTCGCCGGCACCGTCGACGCGCCGCGCATCACCGGCGCGATAGAAGCCAATGAGCTTGCCGCCGAGCTTCCGCCGCTCGGCATCACCGTCGAAAACGGGCGACTCGCCGCCGATCTCGCGGACCTCCGCAGGGTGCCGTTCGAGGCCGAGCTGTGCTCGCGCGGATGCGCCACCTTCGACGGCATGCTGTCGCTGCCGCCCGAGGGCGACTGGGCGCTGACCGCCAATGTCGACGGGGAGAACGTGCTGCTCGTCGATCAACCGGAGCTCGTCGCGATCGCCTCTCCGTCGCTCGAGCTGGACGTCACGCCGGAGCTCGCGCGCGTAACCGGCACGCTCGGAGTTCCGCAAGGCCTGCTCGCGGTTGAAAGCGTGCCTCGCTCCGCGGTGCGTCCGACGCGGGAGACCGTGGTTCACGGGCGCGAGGCGCCGAGCACCGCTGATGAGGGCGGATTGCCAATCCCGCTCGCGCTCGAGGTGCGCGCGGTGCTCGGTGCTGTGCGATTCGAAGGGCTCGGGCTCGTGGCAGAGCTCAACGGCACATTGGACGCCGCGCTGTCGCCCGCCGGCCAATGGAACGTGCAAGGGACGACGACGATCCGGGAGGGCTCGTTCAGCGCCTACGGGCAAACCTTGACGATCGAGCAGGGGCTGCTCGTGTTCACCGGCCCGCCGGATAATCCGACGCTCGACGTGCGTGCGACGCGCGTCGTGGAAGGCGACGAAGTCGGCCTGCATGTCACTGGCACGATGCAGGATCCGCGCAGCGAGGTGTTCTCGGCTGCAGGTCTTTCGGAGACGGATGCCTTCGCGCAGCTGGTCACGGGACGCTCGCTGGACAACCTCGAGGAGGGCGATTCGGACACGCTGCAACGCGCGGCCATCGGCTTGGGGCTGCGGCGGGCGCTGCCGACGCTTGGGCGAATCGGCGCATCGCTCGGCCTCGACGAGCTCGGGATCGACGCCTCGGCCGAGGATGAAGGCGCGGTAGTGGCCGGACGGCGCATCGGCGACGACGTGTACTTGCGCTACCGACACGGTCTGTTCGACGACTTCTCCAGCCTCGAGCTCATCTATCGAATCACGGAGCGCTTTCGTTTGCGCACGGAGACCGGCACAGCGCAAGCGATCGATCTGATTTATGAGGTGCGGCCCGGGGGGGCGGCCTCGCTCGAGGACGTGGTCGAGGGCGTCGACGACGCCACTCGAGACCGCGACGACCGTCCGACCGAGTTGCTCGCGCCCGACGTGCAGTTCAGATAACGAAAAGGAGATCGAGTCGTGAGCACCCCGTCCTCGCCGCCCGCCAGCGATCCGCCGCCGGCCAGCGCTCCGCCGCCGGATCGCACCCTGCTGTGGCATACGCTGCGGATTACGCTGATCGTTGCCGCCGTCGGGGCGCTGATCGCAGTCGTCATGCTCGCCGCGGGCGTCTTCCTGCTCGCCTTCGGCGGTATCGTGATTGCCGTGATGCTGCGCACGCCAAGCGTGTGGATCAGCCGGCACACGGGCATGCCGCCGCGTTGGGCCCTCGCCCTGGTTATTCTCGTCGCCCTTGCCGTGATCGGCGTGTCAACGTGGTATGCGGTGCCGCCGCTGATAGCGCAGGCGAATCAGCTGCTCGAACGTATTCCGGTGGCGCTCAGCTCGGTGGACGATTGGCTGACGTCGATTGGTCTCGGAACTATTGCGATTCAGGATCTGCTGCCTGGCGCGGCGGCGCTCGCGGGCAGGTTGCCGGGCATCGTCACGACGACTTTCGGCTCGGTCGGCGGGCTGCTCGTGATGATCGTGCTCGGCGTATATCTCGCAGCGACGCCGCGGGAATATCGGGACGGATTCCTGCGGCTTGCGGCGGTCGAGCGGCGCGAGAATGTTCGGGCGACCCTCGACAGGATGGCCACGGTGCTGCACCGGTGGATACTGGGCCAGCTGGTGTGCATGGCGTTTGTCGGGATCGCCGCCTACGCTGCATTGACGCTGCTCGGGGTGCCGCTCGCGTTTGGTCTTGCGGTGCTCGCAGGCGTGCTGGAATTCGTTCCGTACCTCGGCCCGATCGTGGCCGCCGTGCCGGTCGTGCTGGTCGCCGGGACCGAGAGCTGGGAGCTCGCGCTATATGCACTGATTGCGTTCACGGTCATTCAGCAGATCGAAAGCTATGTGGTTACGCCGATGGTTCAGCGGCGGGCGGTCTATCTGCCGCCGGCGCTGCTGATCTTCCTGCAGTTGTTGCTCGGCGTGCTGTTCGGTCTAGTCGGCGTCATCCTGGCAACCCCGATCGCGGCCGTCGGGCTTGTGCTCGTCGAGCGTGCCTATGTACGCGCCGTGATCGAGAAACCGGCCGAGGACGGGCTCTACGAGGAGGAGAACCAGCAGGCGGAGCAGCCGGCCAGCAATGCCTCGTCCGGCCGCGGCCAATGAGCAGCGCTTCGCCCGGAGCGGGTGGCCATGGTGCGGCGGCCATGAGGCCGCTCCGTCACGCTGCTATTACGGCCGCCATTCGAACGCGAGGCTGTAGCGTCGGCCGAGCATGTCGTACATGCCGAAGCTCGCGGTGCCGTACGCCGGGAATGGCGGGTCCTCATCGAGCAGGTTCGTGATCGCCAGGCGCAGCTGCATGCGGTCGTTGAGTCGGTATGCGGCGCCTGCATGCAGCAGCGTATAGCTCCCGACGCCAAGGTAGTCTCGGGATTCCGGCGTGTTGAGCAGATCGAATACGGCTTCGCTCAAGTGGTGGATGGACAAGTTCGCGCCCAGTCGGCCGCGCTGCCATTGCGTAAACAGCTGATACTGATCGACGACGCCGCCGACCTCGCCTGCGTCCGGATTGGGGCTGGTTCCGGTGTCGTCGCGCGTCAGCTCGTCTGGAAAATATCCGATCAGCGACAGCGAGAATTGCCCGAGCCGGCCGGTTTCGAAGTCGTAGCGGATCTCCGACGAATAGGCTTCCATGTCGAAATACCGGCCGTTGACGAAGCCGCTTCGGAAGGTCGTCGCCTGCCCGGGATCCGCGCTGCCAGGAGCGACGCGGGTGATCTGGCTACAGAAGGGGTTTGCGTCCGGTACGTCGGTGACATCGAACTCTTCGTTGTCGAAGCAGGCCGATGCCAGCTGTGTCGAGTTCAAGTTGGAGATGACGGATTCGATCTCGATCTTGTAGTAATCGACCGCGACGCGCAGGCCGGGCACGAACGACGGCTCCCAGCTGAAGCCGTACGTCAAGGAGTCGGCTGCTTCGTTGTCGAGGTTGGGGTTGCCGCCTGAGACGCCCTGGATGGTGGCGCCGTGCGCATTCGACGAGAACGACGTCAACCCGTAATAGTCGAGAAATGCCTGGCAGTTTCGCTGCCTGACCTCGGGATTAGCGCCGCCGTTGATGAATCGGCTGTCGCACGGGTCGCCTTCCACGCGCTGGAAGGACGTGGCCTGCGGCAGGAACAGCTCCGTAATCGCCGGGGCGCGAATCGACCGCGTGAAGTTGCTGCGCAGCTCGAAGTCGTTGATCGGTGCCCATTGAAGCCCATAAGTATAGGTGTTGGCGCGGTTGTTGATGGAGCTGTCGACCGACCGAAACTTGCCGATCAGATCGAGCTTTTTCGCGAGCGGCAGATCGTTCTGCCGATTGACCAGCGGCACGATGACCTCGGCGAACAGCTCGTTGGTGTGATAGTCGCCGGCGAGCGGCGTGATCGGCACGGATCGTCCGCGCCCCTCTTCGAGGAACGGATCGGGATCGAACCGCCCTTCCTCCTCTCTGTACTCATAGCCGACGGCGTATTCGATGGTGCCGCTATATATCTCGGCGATCGTGCTCGATAGGCTGATGTTGAAAATGCGCTGCTCCAGCAGGGCGTTCGAGACGGTGGGTTGCGTCACATAGTCGCGCGCCGCCGCGCTCGGACGCCCGTCACCGAACATATCGAGAGGAACGCAGCTGGGATCGGCTACCGGCTCGCTGCCGCCCGGGATCGCGAGCCCCGGGATCGCCGTGGGCGAGCACACCGGCTGCCCCTGCGCATCCAGCACGACGTTCAACGCATTGATGAAATTCTGCTGATCGAGCGCCACCGTGAAGTAGTCCGCATCGTTGCGCCCGTAGTTCACGTAACCCTCCCACTGGAACTGCCGGCCGAGGGCGTTGAAGTCACCGTCCAACCCCAACACGACGCGTGAGATCGTCGTCTCGGCGCTGCCATTGTTCGCGACCAGGTCCCGCGAGCTCTTGGACAAGTTGAACTCGGTCACGCCGAGCTCCGCGAGCATCGCCTGCGACTGGGCCGTCAACATCGGATGATCTGCAGGGAACCCAATCGGCTGCGACAAGCCGCCGAACAGGGGAGTGTTGTACATCCATTGGTCCGTGAGCTCGAGGCTGTCAGCGACGTAGTAAGTGCCTTCCACGAACAGATCGATTGAATCCGTAACCCCCCAGCGCAGCATCGTGTTGAACGTGGTGCGCTTGACGTCGGATCTGATCTGACCGGCTTCGACGAGGTTCAGTCCGTCGCCTCCGCTCGCATCGACTGCCGAGAACGGGATGCCGGGATCGTACGGAACGAGATTGCCGCTCGGATCGAAAGCCAGCACGATATCGCCGTCCGGGCCGAAACCGCCCGGCAGGAGATTCTGCGAACCTGGACGAAATGTCGCATCGGTGGGCGAGATTAAGCCGCTGAAGGGGCTGGTCCACACTCGCCGATCGCGGATCAGCACGCCGTTCGGTATGCCGTCGCTCGGTCCCGTGTCAAACGGCACGTTCGGATTGTGACGTCTGTCGTTAGCCGGAGTTCGCTCCGGAAACACCGCCGCCATCACGTCCGCCGGCGGATTGGTGGCGTTGTAGTACGCGGCAGCAAGAAAATCGCGTTGCTGGGACAGAATGCCCTCGACGTCGTCGTACGACAGCGAGACGGTGACATTACCTCGGCCGCCGCCGAAGTTCGTGCCGAACAGCCCATAAGCGTTGTAGCGTTTTCCACTGCCGTGCTCGGTAATGCCGTAGGTGCCCGCGAACTCCATGCCCTCGTAGTTCCTGAGCGTGACCACGTTCACCACGCCGGCGATCGCGTCAGCCCCGTAGGTCGGTGCGCCGCCGATAGCGAGATTCTCGACACGCTCGACCAGCGCTGTCGGCACCGCATTCAAGTCGACCTGGATGCCGGGCGCGGCGGGCCCAAACAGCGTCGGCGGATTGCTCGCAACGAATCGGCGCCCATTGACCAGGGTCAACGTGCGGTTGCTGCCTAAGCCGAAACGGTTCATGAAGTTCACACCGGTGCCGAAGGAGGCCTGATCTCCTTCGGGCGTGACGCCGACGCCGAAGCCCGGAATTTCGTTCAACGCGTCGGCGATATTCGTCAGCCCGCGCTGATCGATATACTCCCGGGCCACGACGGTAGCCGGCTCCAGCGTATCGAAGCCCACGCGAGGAATGCGCGAGCCGGTCACTACCACTTCCTCGACCTCGAGCTCCTGCGCGTGCGCGGTCAGCGCGCTGAATATCGCAATGGCGAGACCGCTAACGCCGATGCGCAATGCGGTGCCAGTGGCCAAGGGCTGCTCCATAATGAACATCGAGCGCCTCCTTGTACGGTACATGTCCGTCCGCCGGCGCGTTGCACGCCGGGTATGTCACTATGAACCCACAGCGGCGCTTGGTTCAAATGCGTAGCAGCACGAAATGTAGGGGTTGATCCCTAAAGGAGGCTCGCATGTCGCATCTCCGCAAAGTCGACCATGTCACTTACGCGTGCGCGAAAGACACGATCGTGAAATGGGCATGGTTCCATATCGAGGTGGAGGGAGGCACGCTCGTGACACGGCTCGACGACGTACGCCCCAACGACCCGGATGGCAGCATGAAGCTCTGGTGCATCGACTACGGCGACTTCGGCGTCGCGCTCGTCGAAGGCATCGATCGACGAAAGAAGTCCCAAGTCACGAAGTTCGTTGAGCGGCATGGCGACCACGCCTGTCAGCACGTCGCATTCGCATGCCGCGACCTCGAAGCATTTCGGGCGCATCTACTGACGATGGGCGGTCATCCGCGCGGCACGACCCTCGTCCGCCACGACGGATTCGGGCTCGTGAAGCAGATGTTCGCGAAAGGTTATCAGGAAGGTGATGCCGCGGAAGCGACGTTTCCGGAGTACGTGCAGCGCCCTCAGCCCGGAGACGATGCTGAAACGGTCCGAATCACGTTCTCGGCGGAAGCGGGCCGAGGGTTCTACGACCAGATCGAGGATGCGATCGAAACCGGCGATCGAGAGCCGCTCGTCGACTTCGCGCGCATGCCGCGGGATTGGCGGCCGCCGCGGCCGGCACGCGGCTCGCTTGACGGGCGTACTGCCGAGCCCGTTAAATCACCCGATCCCTCCATATAAGAAAAAGCTCGACTATGCATAAATTATCGACCACATTTCCTGCGCTCGCGCTCGCCTTCCTGGCTGTCAACCCGCTTAGCGTAAACGCGCAGCCGAACGAAGCTTCCGCCCAGGCCGACCTCGCGCCCATTCGAGTGTCCGGCAGCTACTGGATCGAGTTGTCGCCGGTCGTCGTTGCGGCCGAGAGCTTCTATCCCGAGCCGTTGAACGTCGACGAGGGCGGAATTACCCGGATCACGTCCGGTGAGGCGGATCTCGCGACGAATGCCGAAACCCAGCTGCTGCGCGAGTCCCTGGTCAATCCCGATCTGCGGATCATCATGACGGTGACGGAAAGCTTTTATCGCCTCGTGGGCCGGCGCTCTGCTGGAATCGAGACGCTCGAGGATTTGAAGGGTAAACGCGTGATGCTGCCGCGCAGGACCTCGGCGAACTATTTCCTGGTCGCGATGCTGGAAACTGTCGGGCTGACTGAGGACGACGTCGAGCTGGTCCCGCTGCCGCGAGCGGAGGATGTCAAGACTTCACTGGACCTCATGTCCGATGCGCTGTTGAGCGGCGAGGCCGATGTCATTTCCATCTGGGAGCCCGAGCCCGAGGATGCGATCCGGCAACTCGGCGATGACGCGGTCGTTTTCCAGGACCCGAGCGTCTACCGGGAAGTTTTCAATCTGCATGCGACCGCAACGGCGCTCGCAGATCCCGATCAGCGCCGCTCGATCGTTGCTTTTGTCCGTGCGGTCGCGGACGCCACCGCAGCGTTGCAGGAGGATCCGGAAGCCCACTGGCCGCATATTTCGAGCGTGCTGGGCTATACCGAGGCGCAAATTGCGGACGGTTGGCCCGAGATGGCGTTCCCTGTGCACATCGTTCCCGACATGCTCGACGTGCTCGAAGTCGAGGAAATATGGGTCGCACAGGAACGGGACCGTATGCCGCGCTCGCGGGAAGAGCTCGCGGTATTCATCGATGCGTCAGTGCTCGAGGAAGCGCTCGCCGACAGGTGAGCGCGCGGGTCAGCGTTCCAATGCGTTCGGCTCGGCGTCCGGCTCAGCTTCCCGCTCGGTATCGGGCGGATAGGTGATGCGCGTGCCGTCCACCCTGGCGAATGACGTCAGGGTGTGCGGTTTCAGGCTACGGTCGCTGATGATGTCGAGCACCTCGAAGCCGCGCACGAGCAGCGCATCGCCGACAAGCGAGCGATGGCACCGCCACGGGACGGCCTCCGCGCACATGATGGCCGAGGTGCGGCGCTCTGCGATCTCGACCAGCGTATCGAGTGCGCACTCGAACTGCGGGGTCTGCATATGGTCGGCATAGCCGCGGAAGGACGCATTCCGCCAACCCGTGTTGTCCGAGTCGCGCAGCGGCCGCCGCAGGCCGCCGAGATCCTTGAGATATCGATACTCGATGCCTGCGGCGGCAAGCCCCGGACCGAGGTTCTCCTGCGCGAAATGCGGATACCGCCGCGATTTCGGCACCGTCCTGATGTCTACGAGAGTGCCGATATCGTGCATGCTCAGCAATGCAATGAATTCGACGAGCGGGCGGGTCGAGTGCCCGATCGTAAACAGTCTCCGTGCCGTAGCCTTCGAGCCCGGCATCTCGGTCAGCCGCCCGCCCCTGGCCCGCGCAGAGCGGTCGCGTCCGCGGGGAAACGCCGCGGTTCATGCTGCACGGTCAGCCATTTGTCCGTCGTAAACGCCGCGACGGCCCAATCGCCGCCGAACCGGCCGATGCCGGAGTTTTTCTCGCCGCCGAAAGGGTTGTTCGGAAGATCGTTCACCGGCTGATCGTTGACGTGGGCCATGCCGGCTTCGAGCCCAAGGGCGAAGCGCGTCGCGCGCTCGACATCGCGGCTGAACACTGCGCTGGACAACCCGAAGCTCGTCGCGTTCGCGAGCTCCAGGGCTTCATCCGCATTGTCGGCCGGGATAATCGGCGCTATCGGACCGAAGTTTTCCTCACGCGCGATCAGCATGTCGTTGCGCACGTCGGCAAAGACATGCGGGGGCAGCACGAGGCCATCGGGGTCTCCGCCGACGACTTCGCGCGCACCGCTGCCGCGCGCTTCGTCGATACGCTCGCGCAGTCCGTTGAGCTGCTTGGCATTGATGATCGGCCCGATCAGCGTCTCGGGATCGTTCGGATCGCCGACTTTGATTGCCCGCGTGCGCTCGGCGAACCGCTCGATGAATTCGTCGTAAAGCTTTCGATCGATGATAAAGCGGTTCGTGATCATGCATATCTGCCCTTGATGCAGAAATTTGCCGAACACGGCCGCGTCGATTGCTGCGTCGAGGTCCGCGTCCTCGAGCACGACGAACGGCGAGTTGCCGCCGAGCTCGAGCTCGACGCGCTTCATGATCTCGGCATCGGCCGCGAGGCGCGCGATGCCGCGTCCGACCGGCGTCGATCCAGTAAATGACACGACGCGCGCGAGCGGATGACAGACGAACGGGTCACCTATCTCGCTGCCGGCGCCGATCACGACGTTTAGCACGCTCGGGGGCAGGCCGGCCTCTTCGTACAGTTTCGCGAGCAAAAGCCCGCCGGTGACCGGCGTATCGCTTGCAGGCTTCAGCACCACCGCATTCCCGACGGCGAGCGCAGGGGCGACCGAGCGGTTGCTGAGCTGAAGCGGCCAGTTCCACGGGCTGATCACGGCGACGACGCCGACCGGTTGACGATAGACGCGGCATTCTTTGCCGGGCACGTCACCGGGCAAGATGCGCCCTTCCAATCGGTAGGCGGCGAATGACGCTTCGATCATCACGGCGCGCACCGCGGCCCATTCGAGCTCGGCTTTGATGCGCGTGCTGCCAGCCTCATCGATGAGCCACTGGACGATCTCATCGTGTCGCGCGTCCATGATCTGCGCAGCGCGCTGCATCACAGCCGAGCGCTCCGCCGGCAGCTTGGAGGCCCACGCCTTCTGCGCCTTCGCTGCAGCACGAAAGGCCTCGTCGAGATCCTGCTCGTTTGCATGTGGAATCTCGACAATGACGTCGCCGTTGAACGGATTACGGTTGCTGAGACGGCCTCTGCCGCGTCCCGCTCGCCATTGGCCGGCGATAAGCTGTCGGTCGAAATTTTGGTACGCGCTGTCGCCACCGGACGCGCTCGGGATCGATGCCATGACGGTCTCCTCGTGCGCCGGAACCTGCAAATCGAGCCTGCGTCGGCGCAAGGCGCGTGCTCACGCTCGCGCCCGCGCTCGGACTTACCTTAAGCAGTGGCCGAGCGCGGGCGGCGACGTCCCCGTTAGCGTTGGGGTTAGCGTTGGACCAAGGGGCGCAGTTTGCGCCACAGGGTGAGCGCTCCGCCGAGTCCTATCAGCGCGAACCCGCCGACGGCGGCGAAGGGCAGGAAGCTCGCCGTTCCCGGCAACCGCGGCTGCTCCGTCTCGGTAGGCTGCGTCGCGGGGATGTCGTCGGCCTGCGCGAGCAGATCGTCTGTGCTGTCGGTCGTTGGGCTGATCGGCACCTCCTGCGGCTCGGACGTAGCAGGTTGGCCGGCGAAGAACGTCGCGGCGAGTTGATTCTGCGGCACGTAGAACGTTAAGTCGTCGCCCGGTCGTAGATCGCGCGGGGCTCGTTCGCGACCGTCGATGATCAACCGCAAGTTTTCCGGCGGCGTCAGTGTCAACGTGTCTCCGCCCTCAAACGAGATGGTGACGCGATTGCCCCGATCCGCGACGCGGCGCACATCTCCTTCAAAGCGGACAAAGTAGGAGCCGTTACGCTCCAGCACTTCCTGGCAAGCGCTCGCGATGTTGGGATATCGCTGCAACGCTTCCTGCGACCAAGTCACGTCCTCGCATCGTTCACCGGTAGCGGTGAACGCGGCGTTGCCGCCGCGCTGGGCAAAGCTGCTTACGCTCAAGAGCAGCGCGAGCGTCGCGCCGAATAGGGTAATTCCACGGGTCATAACTTTCTCCTCGGGATTGCAGTCATAAGGAAGCTCGATGAATCGCTGACGCGAACCCATCGTTGTGCGCAACATCGGTGGTAGGGTCGTCAATAAGCTCGGCCCGAACGATGTAGCGCTCCGGGGCGTTGCCGACGAAGTAGAACGGGTAGCAAGTCACGAGTGTGATGCTCGGCGTAGCGGTCGGCGCTAGGACATGAACAGCCGTGGGCTTGACGATACGGATGTCTACGACCCGATAGCGCATCTGTTGGCCGTCGACTTCGAGGATAACGTCCGCATCGATATGCAGAGCTTCGAGCCCGCGGAAGAATCCGTCGCGGTGGGCTGCGATGCCGACATTACCGCCCATCCCAAGCGGCGCGGTGCCCTCGATGTGGCCCGCGCCGCGGTTTAAATCGAGCTCGCTCGTGCTGGAATAGACGGGTACCTCGAGACCGATCGACGGAATCAGCAGCGCACCCGCCGGGATGCCGGGCCGGGCGATGGCCTGTACGTACTCGCGTGCTCGCGCGGCCGACCATAGAGATTGATCGACCTGGTCGTCAGCAGAATGAGCCGGCGGGGCGTCGGCAAGCTCGGCGGCGCGTAGGGCCTCGAGCCCGCGCACCCGTTCATTCTCCGCCCATAGCCGAGTGCCTCCGAACAGCAGCAGCAGCGCAATGCCCGCCAACCATGCGCCGCGCTCGATCCGCCTTTGCAGCATGTCATTCCTTTGCCTTTCAGTAGGTTCGGCGGTGCAAGAATCGGACCGCACCAGCGAATGATTGCCGTGTAACACAGCACGAGGGTGAGTCAGAGACGCTCGACGGTCAGCGGATCTGGCTTGGAGTCGTAATACTTTGCTAGCGCCTCACGAAATACAGGCTCGTCCGGCGCAGCGTGAGCGAATAGCGTCATCGATGATCGAAACTTTAGATCGTCCGGATCGCCGAAGATTTGGCGTGCGGTGCGGCCCTCTGTTTGCGTCACGATCGACGTGCATTCTCGAAGCCTCGAGCCGAGGATCGGGTGCTCGAGATACGCGCGCGCTTCGTCGAGCGATGAGATCGCGTACCGGCGCGACGCCGCGGTTCGTCCGAGTCCTTCGATTTGCGGAAAAATGAACCACATCCAGTGGCTCGACTTGCTCCCGCGCTTGAGCTCGTCGCGCGCGTGCTCGAATATCGACGCCTGAGCCTCTACGAACCGTTGAAGGTTGAACGGGTCTTTCATCTTCAATGCCCTCTACACGCTCGATAAGAAGATCATCGGCAGATTAACGCAGCGGCTCGAAATCTATGCTCTCCGGCGTCGAGCAAACGATGCGCGTTAGAATTCGGAAATGGACGAGGATTCGGAGATGATCGAAATGGACCCATCAGAGCATGGCGGCAGCGTCGTCTACTTTGCTTCGCTGTTGCTCCTCGCCGGCCCTGCGGCGGCTCAGTCACTTCAAGGCTATGAGCTGGCGCTCATGGATCTCGAGGGGGATAAGGAGGTGCTCGGGGTTCTGCCGCCTTCGGTCTTCGCGCCGCGTGTGTCGCCGGACGGCGAGCGCGTCGTGTTCGAGATCATCGAAGCGCCGGAGTCGGGCGGCGCAGCCTCGGCCCAGCTGTGGGTCGCGACTCTGTCGAACCTCGACGAACGGCAGCCGATCCCATCGGTCGGTGGGCCGCTGAATTGGGCGGCCCTATGGACGCCGGACGGCGAGCGGCTTGTGTTCCTCGTCAGCGGTGAGCGGCAAGACGCGATTTATTGGCGATCTGCTGACGGTAACGCCGACGGCGAGCATTTGGTCGACGGCCGTAGCGCGGAATCTTGGACGCCAGAAGGTGCGCAACTGACTTACCTGACCTTGCGAGGGAACGAGGAGTACGGCATCTCGATGCTCGATATGGAATCCGGGACGACGACCGCTCTAATCGATCTTCCCGGCTCCGCGCAGCACAGCAGCAACCTATCACCGAACGGGGAGTGGATCGCGTTTGCATCGAACGAGACGGGACGTTTCGAGGTATGGGTCGCTCCGGCTCACGACTTGGATGATCGCACCCAAGTAACACAAGAAGGCGGCGGACACCCGATTTGGTCGCACGCCGGAGATTCGATCTATTTCGACCGTGACAATCAGCTGTTCGAGGTCGAGATCACGAGCGGCGGCGACGAGGGTGCGGCTATCGGTCAGCCGCACGCTTTGCCGATCCGCGGCTTCGAGCAGGGCGAATACCGGCGGCAGTTCGATCTGATGCCGGACGGGCCTGAGTTTCTCGTGCTGCTGCCTATCCTCGAGGAGGCGGAATGAATCTCGGGCATGTCAGGTAGCCGTCCAGCCAGCGTTTAGCGCGCCGCCTCCCACGCGAACAGCAGAATACCGATCGCGATCAGACCGATAGCGGCCAGCTGCAGCGGAGTAAGTGCCTCTCGCAGCAACAGCACCCCAACGCTGGTGGTGACCAGCAGTGAGCCGCCGATGATGAGCGGATTACCCACGGCCACGGGTAGACCGCGGCCGTAGACGAAGAAGGTGAGGATCTCGACGAGCCCGATAGCCACCCCGGCCAACGCCGCCAAGCTGAGTCCGCGCGTGCTGAACTGCAACGGCCCGGCTTGAGAGACCTGTAAATAGAGCAACCATCCCAACCCGATGAAGGCGGCCACGAACTGCAGCACGACGGCGCCGAGGACGGCCTGAATGTGATCGGCGGAGAGCTTGATGAAGACGTTGTAGAGGCCGAACATCAG
>CAZFJU010000039.1:0-24571 GCA_964518995.1 uncultured Gammaproteobacteria bacterium | reverse complement strand
ATTCGACGCTTTCGCAGCTCGGCTACATGACGGTGGCGCTCGGCGCATCGGCCTATGCGGCGAGCATCTTTCATCTGATGACGCATGCGTTCTTTAAGGCGCTGCTGTTCTTGGCCGCCGGCTCGGTGATCATAGCGATGCATCACGAGCAGGACATCCGCAAGATGGGCGGGCTACGCAAGTATCTGCCGATTACTTATTGGACGACCGTGATCGGCACGCTCGCGTTGATCGGGTTTCCGGGCTTCTCGGGCTTTTTCTCGAAAGATGCATTGATCGAGGCGGTGCACGCTTCAGCCTTGCCGGGTGCCGGTTTCGCCTACTGGTGCGTGATTCTCGGCG
Source organism: uncultured Gammaproteobacteria bacterium (assembly GCA_964518995.1). GTDB lineage: Bacteria > Pseudomonadota > Gammaproteobacteria > Steroidobacterales > Rariloculaceae > ZC4RG20. Next base: position 24,229 of record CAZFJU010000039.1, on the reverse strand, counting down.
TGTTCGTCACGGCGCTGTACAGCTTCCGGCTCCTTTTCGTCGTTTTCCACGGCCCGGAAAGGATGGACCGCCATACCAAGGAGCATCTGCACGAGACACCCGCCGTCGTCACTGGGCCGCTGATCGCGCTGGCGATTCCGTCCGCGATCATCGGTTGGCTCACGATCGGGCCGCTTCTTTTCGGCAGCTTCTTCGACGGCGCCATTTTTGTGCGACCCGAGCACGACGTGCTTGCGGTGGTCGGCGAAGAGTTCCACGGCGCTGGAGCATTCATCCTGCACGCGTTGACGCATTCGATCACGGCGTACCTGGCGCTGGCTGGTGCTGTGGTGGCGTGGTTCCTGTACCTGAAACGACCGGAGCTTCCAGGCCGGCTGATCGATCGGATGTCACCGCTTCACAAGGTGCTCGTTAACAAGTACTACTTCGATTGGGTGAACGAGAATGTCGTCGTCCGCAGCACGTTGGCGCTCGGCCAGAGGTTGTGGAAGGGCGTCGATCAGCTGCTAATAGATGGTCTGCTGGTCAACGGCAGTGCCCGTGCAGTCGCCGCGATAGCCGGCGTTACTCGCGGGTTTCAATCCGGGTATCTGTATCACTACGCGTTCGTCATGGTAATTGCGCTGGCCGCGATGATCGGCTGGTTCGCGCTGCGGAGCTGAGGCGATGAACTGGCCGATTTTAAGCATTCTCATTTGGCTGCCGATCATTGCGGGCGCGATCGTGCTTGCATTGGGGTCCGAGCGCGCCGCGCTCGCGAAGCAACTTTCGCTCGCCGCGTCCGTGCTCACCTTTCTGGTAAGCATTCCGCTCTTCACCGCCTTCGATACCACGACGGCGAGCATGCAGTTCGTCGAGCGAGTCTCGTGGATCGAGCGCTTCAACGTCTTCTACCATCTGGGCGTCGACGGGATCTCGATGCCGCTCATCCTGCTGACGACCTTCCTCACACCGCTGGTGGTGATCGCCGGCTGGGAGGTCATCAAGCTGCGGCCGGCGCAATACTTCGCGTCGTTTCTGCTGCTCGAAGGCCTGATGATCGGCGTGTTCTCGGCGGTGGACGGGCTGCTTTTCTATATCTTCTGGGAAGCCATGCTCGTCCCGATGTTCATCATCATTGGCGTGTGGGGCGGCCAGCGCCGCGTCTACGCGACAATGAAGTTCTTTCTTTACACCTTCCTCGGGTCGGTGTTCATGCTGGTGGCGCTGATCTTCATGTACATCAAGGGAGGCAGCTACTCGATTCCGGATCTGCACGCCCTGCCGCTGACGATGAACGAGCAGGTGCTGATTTTCTTCGCTTTTCTGATCGCGTTTGCGGTCAAAGTGCCGATGTGGCCGGTGCACACATGGCTGCCCGATGCGCACGTCGAGGCGCCGACTGGCGGCTCCGTCATTCTGGCGGCGGTCCTGCTCAAGATGGGCGGCTACGGGTTCGTCCGGTTTTCGTTGCCCATCGCGCCCGATGCAAGCCAGGCGCTCGACTGGCTGATGATCGGCCTGTCACTGATTGCGATCGTCTATATAGCGGCGGTGGCACTCGTCCAGCAGGACATGAAAAAGCTGATCGCGTACTCATCGGTTGCCCACATGGGCTTCGTGACCCTCGGCTTTTTCGTCATCTTCGCCGCCATGGCCAACAGCGGGAGCCAGCAGGGTGCGCAACTCGCGCTGCAGGGCGGCATGGTGCAGATGATCTCGCACGGTTTGATCTCGGGTGCGCTCTTCCTATGCGTTGGTGTGCTCTACGACCGGATGCATACGCGCGAGATCGCGGCTTACGGCGGCGTTGCGAATGTCATGCCGAAGTTCGCGGCATTCGCAGTGCTCTTTGCGATGGCGAACTCCGGGCTGCCCGGCACGTCGGGGTTCGTTGGCGAGTTCTTCGTTGTACTAGGCAGCTACCAAGCGAACTTCTGGCTCGCGTTCTTCGCGGCCACCATTCTGATTCTCGGCGCGGCGTACTCCTTATGGATGGTGCGGCGCATCTTCTACGGCGAGGTGGCCAACGAGCACGTCGCGGCGATGCCGGATCTCGACCGACGCGAGCTGCTGGTCCTCGGCGTGCTGGCAGTATTCGTGCTGCTGCTCGGCGTTTGGCCCGCACCGCTAACCGAGGTGATGGACGTCACGCTCGCCAATCTGCTCGAGCAAGCCTCGCAATCGAAGCTCGGGCTGCTGGCCGACGAAAATGGGGTCAGAGCCCTTATTCAGTGACACGCCGATGAACGAATTGGTGGTTGAAGCCGGGCACCGGCCCCTTTCCCTCTTCGGATCCGAAACGCAATGATCGATTACGCGCTTGCCGCCCCAGAAATCTTCATGACCGCCGCGATCTGCATCGTGCTGATCGTCGACGTATTCCTGCGCGACGATCAGCGGCAGGTGACCTACTATCTGTCGATGCTCGCGCTCGTCGGAGCCGCGGTGGTGTCGGCCCTGTACGCGGTCGACGCACCGGCAACGACGTTCAGCGGCAGCTATGTTGGCGACCCAGCCGGCAACGCGCTCAAGCTGTTCGCCTACCTGATCGTCGCGCTGGTGTTTCTCTATTCGCGGGATTTCCTCCAGCAGTTCGGGCTGTTCAAGGGCGAGTTCTTCGTGCTCGGGCTGTTCGGGCTGCTTGGCTTGATGATCCTGATCTCGGGCAACAATCTGCTCGTGCTCTACCTCGGTCTCGAGCTGCAAGCCTTGTCGTTATACGCGCTGATTGCGCTCAATCGCGATTCACCTCGGTCGGCGGAAGCCGCGATGAAGTACTTCGTGCTCGGTTGCATCGCGTCGGGCATGCTGCTGTACGGAATTTCGTTGCTCTACGGGATTACTGGCACGATCGAGCTCGGTCCGCTCGCCGCGGCGCTCGCCGAGCCGGACGCGCTTTCGGTTCCGTCCATCCTTGCGCTCGTCTTCATCGTGGTCGGCGTGGCGTTCAAGTTCGGCGCTGTACCTTTTCATATGTGGATACCGGACGTCTACGAAGGTGCACCGACGCCCATTGCGCTCTACGTGGCATCGGCGCCGAAGATTGCAGCGTTCGCATTGATGTGGCGAGTGCTTGTCGAGGGGATGGGGCCGATGCACATCGATTGGCAGGGCATGCTTATCGTGTTGTGTGTGCTGTCGCTGGCGATCGGTAATCTGCTGGCCATCATGCAGAGCAACTTCAAGCGCATGCTCGGCTATTCCACGATCGCGCACGTCGGTTTCATTCTGATGGGCTTCATCGCAGGCACGGAGAATGGCGTGCGCGACGCGATGTACTACACAATCGTCTATGTGCTGATGGCGACGGCCGCGTTCGGCATGATTATTTTGCTGAGTCGCCGCGGCTTCGAGGCCGAGAAGATCGAAGACTTCAAGGGCCTCAGTCAGCGCAGCTTATGGTTCGCGATCGTCATGGTGCTAATCATGTGCAGCATGATTGGCGTGCCGCCGCTCGTCGGCTTCTACGCCAAGCTGGCGGTGCTCGAGAGCGTGATCGACGCGGGCCTTGTCTGGCTGGCGGCCGTAGGCGTCGTGTTCGCCGTGATCGGCGCGTTCTATTATCTGCGGATCATCTGGTACATGTTCTTCAGCGAGCCGATCGAGGAGACGCCGCTCATCGCCGCGACGGACATGCGCGTGGCCGTAAGCGCGAACGGGCTTGCGCTGCTGGCGCTCGGCTTGTTCCCGGGGTTCTTGCTGAATCTTTGCGCGAGCGTACTCAGCTAATTCTCGGTTCAGTTGAAAGATCGCACGCATACAGCTTGCAGCGGAGGGCTGAGGTTTGTATGATGCGTGGCCCTAGCTGGTGCGGGGTGGAGCAGTCAGGCAGCTCGTCGGGCTCATAACCCGAAGGTCGTAGGTTCGAATCCTACCCCCGCTACCAATTTCAAGCAGTTGTACCTTTTCCGGTTCGCTTGCCGGGCTCTATGGCTAAGGCGTCGGCGGTGACATGCCGATCTTCCGCAGGGCGCGCGATTGCCGCGCTATGGCCTCTGCAACTCCTCGATTAGCGAATCCATCTGCTGGAACTGCAGGCAGCCGGCCGTCGGCGGGCTTGGCGGGCACCCCGTGGATCGCCAGCCGTAATCCATCTCGAACACCGCGAGTACTTGCTGCTTCGATGCGCCGGAGTGAATCAGCTCGCGGATGCGATCTCGCATCGCCGCCACGTCGGCGTTGAATTGCACGAGATCGGCGCGCGTGGACACCGGCCCGTGGCCGGGAATGATCGTATCGAAATCCAGTGCGAGCGCGCCTTCGAGCGTGTTGGTCCAGTCGAGGAAGCTGCCGCCCTGAGCGTAATCCACGTAGATGTTACGGCCAGGCGGTTTGCCGGCAGCGGCGCTTTGCGCCTCCGCGCTGCCGCCCAGAAACAGGTCGCCCGTATGGATGACCTTCTCGGCCGGGAAGTAGATGATCGCGTCGCCATTGGTATGACCGCGGCCGAAGTGCCACGCACGGACCTCTTTGCCGCCCAGGTGCAGGCTGAGCTCTTTGTCGAACGTGATGTTCGGCAGGCCGATCGGCGTGCCCGGCGTATCCTCGTAATACGGTTGCTGGATGTCGCTGAGGTTGATGCGTACGTTCTTCTGCGCGATCACGTTGGCGATCGGGAGCAGCTTCGCGTTGCCGCCTGCGTGGTCGTCGTGCTGATGCGTATTCAGCACGTAGAGGATTGGCTGGTCCGTGATGGTGGCCACTTTCGCGATGATGTCCTCGGCATTCCGGTAGAACATGTCGTCGACCAGGATCACGCCGGCACCGGTGACGTAGACCGCCACGTTGCCGCCTTCGCCGGTCAGCATATAAAGGTCGTCCTTCACGCGCTGGATGTCGACCGGCCGTGCGGCGTTCTGCGTTTGTGCGAACGAGAACGGTGCGGGCACGGTCGAGGCGAGGCCTGCGGCGGCGACGAGCGGCAAGAAGAGACTTGATTTCATTGTGTTCCCCCCGAGCCGACGACGGTGGCATACGGTGTCGGCTCACAGCAACTGAGTCGCGGCGCCGCTTGGGCGCATGTAACCGGTCAAGCAGCGCGCGTCGCGTCCGCCCCTATTGCTCGTCGCTCTCCGCCGCCGCGCGCTCCTCGGCTCTCGCCGCGCTGAGCATATTCGCCATAGCGAGGTTTCCTTCGTGACAAGCGTACTCGTAGATCGCCTCCCCGGCAGCCATGTCGAGCACGGCGGTGTAGGGGCGCTCGAACGTTTCGGGGTCGTCGACCGTGACCTCATAGCGCATCTCATCGGGCCCGGTGCGGGTATAGCGCTCGGTGAGATGTAGCGTCGCGCCAGATCCTTGGAACGACGTCAGCGGGTGGAAAGTCGTGATGTTCGGGTGGAAGTTCGTGACCTCGATGACCAGCGTGTCGCCTTCCCAACGTCCCCTTGAATCGCCCATGTACTGGCGAATAACGGGCGCCACGTGCGGGCGGCCGTCCAGCGGGATGATCCGCGTCTCGTGAATCATTTCGTGCGTGATAGTGACGTAGCCTGGCGCCTGGACGATCTGCACATTGTTGTTGTAGCCGGTCGGAAACATTACGAACGGAAGCCCGACGGTGATGCACCGATCCCACAGGCTCCTGTCCACGTACGAGTCGGCGGGACCGCGGCCACTGCGGGCCTCTTCGGCGGCCGCGAGGCGTTCGTGGTACTCGGGTACGAACTCGGGTAGCCGACCATTCGGCGGGTCGATGATGAGCGAGCTCCTCGCCGACCGCGCGGTCAGGTTTTCATACCAGTGCTCGGGGCCCGCGCCGACCGCGCCGCCGGTAGCCACCGCATCGATTAGCCTCGCGCGGCTCGCCAGCGCTTGCTCGAGCTCGGTGCCGTCGAGAAACTCCTTGTCCGCCACCTCGGCTGGCCGTTCCAGCGGAACGGAGAAGTTGTTGTCGGTATTCCAGACACCCTGGAGGTCGGGATCGCCCCACGGCGTTTTCGGCTGTGTCCATTGCGCCTGCTCGCCGGTCTCCGAGGGGCTTTGAGGCTGCGCCGCCGGAGAGGCGAAGTAGAGCATCGGCACAATGACGAGGGCATGGAGAGCAGTATGTCGGTGCGGCAGCACGATATCCTCCTATGGCGTCTGTGTATGGCCGTCGCAGGTGACGTGCCAGCCGTGATTCCCAGTTCTTGAGGATATGACTCGTGTTCTTTGCCGGTCAAGAAACCAAGCCCGGGAAGGCCAGAAGAACTGCAGACTATACAATTGTAAAACGGTCGTAAGCACTCGAGAGCCACGAGCGCAAACGAAATCAGGCGGAACTCAGACTTGCACGATGGCAGGCATGCGTTGCCCGAGGTGTGCTGCCCGAGTCGAGTGGCTAGCTGTGCGCACCGCGGGCGCCGGATGCCGACGCTTGCCCGATCTCGATGAGGTGATGCAGGTCCAGATACAGGCCCTCGAGGCGCTCCGGACTCAGCTGCTCTCGGAGCTTCTCGTATTCCTCTTCCACCAAGGGCCCGACGACGCTTACGAGCCGCTTGCCCTTGGCCGATATGATCACGCGGAGCTCGCGGCCGTCACTTTTCGACCGGCGCACGAGCACGAGTCGCCGCTCGGACAGGTTGCGCAGGATGCGAGTCATGCTCGGAGCGAGAATCGCGCACTCGGCGGCGAGGCCGGCCGCGGTAAGCTCGCCGAGATCCTGCAACGCGCGCAACGCCCGCCATTGGTGCTCCGTAACCCCGTGTGCGTGCAGCACGGGGCGGAAGCGAGCCATCGCCGTTTCTCGCGCACGCAGCAGCAACATCGGCAACGATTCGCTGAATCTTCTAAGGGCCGGCATATCACCACCACGTTCACGGATGGATACCAGGCGAGTGTACATCAATGAGGAAGGCACCGAGCCTGAGGTCGTACTGCGCTCGAGCTTTGACCGCCAGATCGCGCGATCACGTCCGCGAGGAACAAGCTCGGGCGTCGCTGCTCGCATCGGTCGTCGCTTGCATCCCTTGCGGCGTCACTGCGCTTTCCTATAGAGTTAACATATGCAGTATTAGGATGTTCGCCCTCCATTCGAATATGAAGCGGCTTGCGGTAGTGCTCGCCTGTCTTGCAGCCGCGCTATTGGCCGCGGCCGCGCAGGCGCAGTCGTATCAAACTTGGCGAACCTACGGCGGCGGCGCCCATTCTGCCCAGTATTCCGCGCTCGATCAGATCAACAAGACCAATGTCACCGATCTCGAGGTCGCCTGGACATTCCCCGCCGGCGAGCGGAGCATCATGTTCAACCCGGTCGTCGTCGATGGAGTCATGTACGTCCTCGCACGTGAGGACCAGATCGTGGCGCTGGACGCAGCATCTGGCCGCGAGCTTTGGGCGCATTCGAACGAAGGTCGGGTCGGCGCGCGCGGCATGAATTACTAGCAGAGCGCCGATGGGGAGGATCGGCGGCTGCTCTATATCGATGCCGGCTTCCTGACGGCGATCGACGCTCGCGACGGCAGGGTGGTCACGTCATTCGGCGATCGAGGCAGAGTCGATTTGCGGACCGCGCTTGCTGCAGGCGACCGTGACGTATCCGACGTGCGACCGCTCTTTACGAGCAACCCGGGGCGCGTTTTCGAGGACCTGATGATCGTATCGCTGCCGGCGCAAGGCGTCGGCTATAAGGCGACGCCGGGCGACGTGACGGCGTGGGACATTCGCACGGGCCAGCTGCGCTGGGTGTTCCACAGCATTCCGCGCCCTGGAGAGTTCGGCTACGAGACATGGCCAGAAGAGGCCTACAGAACCTCCGGCGGCGTCCATAACTGGAGCGAGCTTACTGTCGACGAGGAGAACGGTATCGCGTTTATTCCGTTCGGCTCCGCGCGCTTCGATTTTTTCGGCGGCGATCGCTCGGGCGACAACTTGTTCGCGAACTCGCTCGTCGCGCTCGATGCGCGCACCGGCGAGCGCCTTTGGCACCAGCAGCTTGTGCATCACGATGTCTGGGACTACGACTTGCCGCAGGCGCCTAAGCTGCTCACGATCCACCGCGATGGTCGCGCGGTCGATGTCGTGGCACAAGCGACGAAGCAGGGCTTTCTGTTCGTGTTCGAACGCACGACGGGCGAGCCGATCTGGCCGATCGAGGAGCGGCCCGTGCCGCAGTCCGACGTACCGGGCGAGCACGTATCGCCGACGCAGCCGTTCCCGACCCAACCACCGCCGTTCGCGGAGCAGTCCTTCACCGAGCGAGACCTCAACCCGTTCGTCCCGGAAGGCGAGCGCGAGACTCTGCTGCAGCGTGTGCGCTACTCGCGCAACGAAGGGCTGTTCACGCCGCCGAGCCTCGAGGGCACGATTGCGATGCCCGGTCATCTGGGCGGCGCGAACTGGGGCAGCTCGGCCGTCGATCCGTTGAACGGCCAGTTCTATGTCGTATCGCGGAACCTGCCCGTGATCCTGCGCCTCGAGCTGAGCGATCGGGAGCCCACCATGCCGACCGTTCACGGCTCCGTTGTCACGCCCGAGCAAGCCGCGAGCGCGCTCGCGGAGGCAAGGGCGGCGGCTGAACAGGGTCCTGTCCGGTACGAGTCGGCGTACGACTTCATCCGCAGCCCGACGAATGGCATGGGCCCCGTCGCGCCGCCGTGGTCGCATATCACGGCGTACGACCTCAACACCGGCGAGATCAAATGGCGCGTGCCGAACGGCGGCACCACGGGCCCCGGCATTCCCGAGGGCTCCGGGGCGCATTACGCGCGCGGTGCCCCGCTCGTGACAGCGGGCGGCCTCGTATTCGTCGCAACGGCGTCAGATACGCGACTGCGCGCTTACGATAGCGACACGGGCGAGGTCCTGTGGTCGACCGTGCTGCCGGGCGGCTCCGAAGGGATGCCCGCGACCTACGAGCTGGGCGGCCGTCAATATCTCGCGTTGCCGGTCGGTGCCGGCAGGGGGCATCTCGCGCCGACGTTCGACGCGAACGCCGAGACGCCGCAAGGCGAGCATGCGTACGTCGTATTCGCATTGCCGCCCGGAGGGCCGGGGTCGGAATCGACCTCGGCGCCCACACAATAACGTCCGAGTCGAGATCACACCCGCCCCGCTGGTCGAGCAGTAACGCCCGGTTTATTGTTCGAACGGCGGCGCCAGATTAGAGCGATCGGAGAAGGACCATGAAGATCGTTGTTCTCACCATGACGGCGATTGCCGTGCCTGCAGCCGTGTACGCGCAGTCCGGGCAGGAGGAACGTGCCTGGAGCCCGCCGCGCACCTCGTGGGGCGATCCGCTGATCGAGGGCACCTACACGAACAAAGACGAATACGGAACCCCGCTCGAGCGGCCCGACGAGTTTGCAGGTATGCGGCTCGAGGATTTCGGGCCTGCGGAGATGGCCGCGCTGCGCGCGGAGCGCCAGCAGCGTGCCCTCGACACGGCGGCCTCGATCGGCGGCACGGCCGAGGAGGATACAGGTGCCGGCCCGCCGCACTGGTACGAGCATCTCGAGGCGGAGAACAGTCAACCCTGGTTCGTGATCGAACCCGCCGACGGCAAGATCCCCGCGATGACCGAGGCCGCCCGACAGCGTCAGGACGCGCAGCGGGCGGCGTTCTCGAAACGCGCCGCGCCTGATTCCTACGCCGACATGAGCAACTACGACCGCTGCATCAGCCTCGGCATGCCTGGCTCGATGATGCCTGGGGTCTACGGCAGCGTGTACGAGATCAGCCAGGCGCCGGGCTTCGTTGCGATTCGGCACGAGATGATCCACGAGACGCGCATCATTCCGCTCGACGGCTCGGCGCATCTGAGCGGTGAGCTGCGCTCCTACATGGGAGATCCTCGCGGGCATTGGGAAGGCGACACGCTGGTCGTCGAGACGACGAACTTCCGCGCGGGCGCCGCCTATCGCAACGCGAGCGAAGAGCTGAAGGTCACCGAGCGTTTCACGCCGATCGACGCGGAGACGTTGCGGTGGGAGGTCCGCTTCGAGGACCCGGCAACCTGGGCCGCGCCGTGGGCGATCGCGATGCCGTTGAAGCGCGATCCGTTGTCGCCGATATTCGAGTACGCATGTCATGAGGGCAACCTCGGCTTGCGAAACATATTGAGCGCCGCGCGCGCGGCGGAGCGAGCAGCCGTAGCACCGTGAGCACGGAGCGAGTGCGGAGACGCGCATTTCGCGGCTCGCAGCCGGACGGAAGACACGTAAAGCTCGGGAGCCTGACGCGGCTTTTGACATCTGCAGGATATTGACATAGAAGAGTGCTTAACATGATCACCAAATCGCAACTATCGCTTGCCGTGCTTGCAGGGGCCGCCGCGCTCGCGGCCGGCGAGCTAGCTGTCATAGCGCAGGCCGAGTCCGCGGAGCCGGAGATTCCGCGTCTCGATGGCCGGCCGGATTTGAACGGCGTGTGGCAGGCGATTGGCACGGCGCACTGGAATCTCGAGGACCATCCTGCGACAGGTTTGAGTGACTTCTGGCAGCTGGGCGCGATTGCTGCGGTGCCGGCCGGCCAGAGCGTCGTCGAAGGCGGCACGATTCCGTATCTGCCGGCTGCGCTCGAGAAGCGGAAGGAGAACCGCGCCGGTTGGCCGGGAACCGACCCTGAGGCCAAGTGCTACCTACCCGGCATTCCGCGCGCCACCTACATGCCGTTCCCGTTCCACATCGTGCAAGGCAACGGGGACATACTGTTCGCGTACGAGTTCGCGAGCGCAAACCGCATTGTGCGGATGTCGAACCACGAGGAGGCGCCGGTCGACAGCTGGATGGGCTGGTCGAACGGCCGCTGGGAAGAAGACACGCTCGTGATCGAGGTGACCGGCCACAACGATCAGACGTGGTTCGATCGCGCCGGCAACCACCATAGCGCCGCGATGAAGGTAACTGAGCGCTATACGCTGAAGGACCCGAATCACCTGCACTACGAGGCGACGATCGAGGATCCGGAGACGTTCGAGCGACCGTGGACGATCTCTATGCCGCTCTATCGCCGGCTCGACGAGAACGTTCAGATTCTGGAATTCAAGTGCGTCGAGTTCTCCGAAGAGCTGCTGTACGGAGATCTCGTCAAGAAGGCCGAATGAAGTGACTGCACCAGCACGGAGACTGCCATGCGGATGAAACTTTGGAGCGTCGCCGCGGGAGGCTTGCTCGCCACGGTGGGCGCTCTGCCTGCACTAGCCCATCACTCGTTCGCTGCCGAGTTCGACGCCGATAAGCCCGTCACGCTCGAAGGCACGGTCACGAAGATGGAGTGGATCAACCCGCACTCTTGGATTCATCTCGACGTGACGACGGAGTCGGGCGAGGTGCAACAGTGGATGATCGAAGGCGGGGCCCCGAACGCTCTGTTGCGCCGCGGCTGGAACCGCAATTCATTGCCCCCCGGCACCGAGATTATCGTGCAAGGGTTCCAAGCAAAAGACGGAGCGCTTCGGGCCAATGGCCGCGACATCACGTTCCCGGACGGGCGAAAGCTGTTCGTCGGCTCCTCGGGGATAGGCGCGCCCGACGAGCGCGCCGAGTAACGCGGCGGTTCTATGCGAACGCGCTCGTTGCATCTGCTCCTCATCGCCGCGCTTGCGGCCCTCGCGGGCGAGCTGTCGGCCCAGCCGGCGACGCAGCCCGCGCCGAACATGCGCGGCGACGGTCCAGCGCCCGCGGCCCGGCCGTTCAATATCACGCGCAGCGATCCCGCGCTCGACGCGCTCGTTGCGCCGGGCACGCAGGCCGAGCTGATCGCCACGGGCTTTGGCTTGAACGAAGGACCCGTATGGGTGCCGGACGGGACGTCGGGCTATCTGCTGGTCGGCGGCTTGTTGGACAACGTCATCTACAAGATCTCGGCCGACAACGAGGTCTCCGTGTTCATGGAGCAGGCTGCCTTCACCGGCGCCGACGTCAGCAACACGGGCGCGCAAACCCGCAGCGGCCGCTCCCACGTGCTGCTGATTGGCCCGAGTTGCGCGAGCTTGGATTCGCAAGGCCGCCTGATCTGGTGCGCCGTCAACGACCGCACCGTCAATCGCCTGGAGGCGGACGGCACGCGCACCGTGTTGTCGACCGGCTCGCCAGACGGCAAGCGCTTCGGCGGCCCGAACGACATCGTCGTCACGCGCGACGACGCGGTGTACGTCACAGACACCGACTTCGGCCTACGTGGCGCCGGCCGTAGCCCAGACAAAGAAATGGACAACGGAGTCTGGCGAATCAAGGACGGCGTCTCGACGTTGGTCTTGAGCGCGGAGCAGCTCGGCGGCACTCCGAACGGCATCGCGCTTTCACCCGACGAGCGCTGGATGTATCTGACGGCGCCGCGCTCGAGAATAATGCGCTACGAGATGCTGCCCGACGGGTCGCTGGGCGCCGGTAGCGTGTTCACGGAAGGGCCGGGCATCGGCGACGGCATGAAGGTGGACGTGGAGGGGAACGTCTACTCGACGAGCGGCGGAGGGCCCGGCATCGTGCGTATCACGGCGCCCTCCGGCGAGCTGCTCGGGCTCTTGAACTTGCCGATTTACGGCGGCGAGCCGAAGCGGCAGATCTGCGCAACGAACGTCGCGTTCGGCGACGCGGACAGCAAGAGCCTCTACATCACCGCATGCGACCATGTCTATCGAGTTCGCATGAACGTTGCCGGCGTCATGCCGGGACCGCGACTGTGACGTCGATGCCGCCGCGCGGAGGGCGGCCACGGACAGGCAGCGCTTGCGGTCGGATTTTCGGGGCGAACCACAATGATTAAAACTACTCTGCGTAGTGCATTCTGCTGCTTTCTACTAGCGGTGCCGATTGGCGTCATCGCGCAAACGCCTCCGCCCGCCGTGCTGTTGCCGAAGGCCGGTGCACCCCTCACGCTTGCGGCGGGTCAGCAAAAGATCCGTGTGGTCCTCGTCGCCGATGGCCTCGTTGCGCCGTGGGACATCGTGTTCATTCCCGGTACGAGCGATATGCTCGTCACCGAGAGCAACGGTGCGTTGCGGCTCATTGCGAACGGTGAGCTCGTGCCCGAACCCCTCTGGACGGCGCCGTCGCCAAAGGGCAACGACGTCTTGCACGGCGTGGTCGTGCATCCCGACTTCGAGCTCAATCGATGGGTCTACGTCTCGTACCTGAAGGGCGACGACACGAGCCAGACCTTGGCGATCTCGCGCGGCCGCCTCGACGGAGCGGGGCTCGTCGACGTCGAGGAAATCTTCGTGGCCGAGGCCTGGCTGAATACGCGCTTGGCGTTCGTCGGCCGCATGGAATTCGGCCCCGACAAGACCTTGTACGTTACCGTCGGCGATCGCGACAACCTCTGCTGCGGCCCCGAGGACGACGACAGCGTCCGTATCCTTGCGCAAAGCTTGACCAGCCATATCGGCAAGACGCTACGTCTGGCCGACGACGGCGGCATTCCGCCGGACAATCCGTTCGCCGGCCGCGCCGATGTGCGACCCGAGATATACACGTATGGGCATCGCAACGGCTTCGGGCTGCGCTTCCATCCCGAGACGGGCGAGCTCTGGCAGATGGAGATCGGCCCCTTGGGCGGAGACGAGATCAACATTCTCACGCCCGGCAGCAATTACGGCTGGCCGCTCGTCTCGATAGGCCGCAACTATTCGGGCACGCTCGTCTCCGAGCAACCGTGGTACCGCGAGGGCATGGTGCAGCCTCGCATGTACTGGGTGCCGGCAATCAGCCCCGCCGCCATGGCGTTCTATACCGGCGACAAATTTCCGGACTGGAAAAACAACCTTATCATCGGCGCGCTCAGTGGGAAGCACGTCCAGCGCGTCAGCTTCGACCACCCAACGGGCCACGCCGAGCGACGCGAAGTATTTCTGCAAGAGCTCGGCGTGCGCTTCCGCGAAGTGGAGATCGGCCCGGACGGCTACATCTACCTGGGAACCGAAGTGACCTACGGCACCGGCCAGCCCAACGGCACGGTGTTGCGCCTCGAGCCGGCGCCGTAGTCAGCGGGTCAGCTTCGTCCCAACTGCCCGCAGTGACAACCCCTCAATACTGCCTCGCCGCGGACGATGCTTCGCGGCTTACCTGGCCGCGGACGATGCTTCGCGGCTCGCTACGGCCGTGAACACACGGTTTTGGATCCGCCAGCCTTGCGCCGTCTTCACATACTCGTCGTCGTACCGGCCCATCGTATAGATCGAATGACCCGAGCCCTGCTGCCGGGGCGCGATGTCGATCAGGGCCACGTACGCCTTGCCGGTCGCACCGCTGGCGGCGGGCTCGATCACGTGGTTGAACACGAAGTGCCGGACATAGTTCGGTCCGTGAGGTTCTTCCGCGGTCGCCATTCTGGCTAGCGCCTCGCGCCCTTGAGCACGCGGCTGCACCTGCGTAGTGAGCGTGCCGGAATACGGCGCGCAGGCGGCGGGCAGCCCAGACGGTGCTCCGCCCGTGTCGGGATGCACGCAGGCAAACGTGCCGTCCGCCGTGAACCCGTTCGCGTATGAGGCGCCGTTGTCGGCGTTCATGTCGAGGCCGTACGGGGCCCGCGCCACGAGCTGCTGGATCTCCACGTGGTCGCGATCACTCAGCCGCGGTCCGCTGCGCGGGGCCGGCCCCGGCGTTCGGGCGTTCAACGCGCGCACGCCGGCGATCGGGGGCGGCAGCGACACATCGGGCTCGCCCCACTTGCCCTCGTAGTAGGTGCGTGCCTTGAAGCGCCAGCCCTGCGGCGTCTGCACGTAGACGTCGTCGTAGAAGCCGCCGTGCCCAGCCCCTGGCGACTGGCCGCGACCGCCCGGATCGAAGATCCCCACGTACACCCGACCTACGGCGCCGTCGGGCGTCGGCGTGACGACCAGATTCGCCACCAGGTGACTGACGTTGAGCGGGCCCCGCTGTGCGCCGCGCGCGAGGGCGGCCAGGTTCTCGCGGCCCTGATAAGTGCGGCCCGCCGGACCCTGGTTCGTGCCGGTGAACGTGGCGTCCGGCGCGTACAGATCGGCGTATGCGTATCCATTGTTCTCGCCGCTATCGAGCGCCCAGCCGTACTTGTGCACCAGCTGTTCGATCTCCAAGTAATCGCGCGTGCTCAGCGCCGGATCAGCCGCCGTCTGCGCACGGCCGGTGGTTACGCCGAGGCAGAGGAGCAGGACCAGTGTCAGTGATGAACGCAGCATGATATCCCCTTAGCGAGTCGCCGCGGCCCGTGGCGTCAGCGAATCCGGCGTGCCTTCGGACGGCACGAACCGGCGCGTCTTGAAGCGCCAACCGTCCTCGGTCTTCACGTACGTGTCCTCATAGTGGCCCCCGCCCCAGACCGCGTTCGGCTGACCTTCTTCGCCGTACCGTAAGTGCACCAAGTACTGCATCCCCTTCGCGCCGTCTTCCGTCGGTTCGATCACATGGTTGACGATGAAGTGCCAGGCGGTCTGAGGTCCTCTGGCAGTCTGCCGTGCGAGCGTCGCCAGATTGTCTCGCCCGGTCGTCTGGCCGAACGTCGCTCCGGGAGCAAAGAGATCGGCATACGCATAGCCGTCGTCGGCGCCCTGGTCGACGGCGTGCCCGTATCGAGCTGCGAGCTGCCGGATTTCCACGTAGTCGAGGGGCGTCAACGTCATCAGCTGGCCAGACGCTTCTCCGCTGTCGCCCTGCGCGTGCACGACGGCGGATGCAAGAGCACCGGTGCCCAGTGCGAGCTCCAGCGATACTGTCACGGACGGGATAATGCGAATCATAGCGGCCCTCCTGCACTCGGAGTGTACAGCGGCGCGGCTACAAGCACACCAACCGAACGGTCGTAGGGACGAGCCCAGTCATCGCCTCGATGCACGACCTCGTCAACCGCCGCTTCGCGATTGGATGCACTGCAAGCGGTGAACATGTAAAGTAGTCGCGTTCGCGGTACGGAGAACACGCAACCGCGGGACGCACGGTCCCGCGCCTGGAGCACATTTTCCGGCGGCGACCGGATGCCCGCCCGCGGCACGAGGACAAGGGCTCGGCCGCTGTACGCTCGGATCAAAGGGTAGGAAAGCATGACGACCTATACACGTAGAAGCCTGGTGAGCGCGGGCGTCCTTGCAGCGGGCGCGGCGTCTTTTGCGGCGGTTGCTCAGAATCGGAGCTCCCCAGAGTCGGACCGCTCGGGTGCGCCGCGCACGACGAACCGGGCGCGCGATCTTTCCGAAGCGGAGCTCCAGGCGATGTTCGAACGCTGCTCGAACGCGGGGCGTTGGGGGCCCGACGACGAGCTCGGCACGCTGAACCTCATCACGGCAGAGAAGCGAGTCGCGGCGGCGCAATTGGTGCAAACGGGCGAAGTGGTGTCGATCGGTCGGGACATCTCCACATCGCAGAGCAAGGTCGATGCGCGTCCCGTGCAGCATATGGTGATGTACGGCACGGGTCCGGGGATCAGCGACTATTTTTCAATGGCGCCGCATGGCATGACGATGACGCACCTGGACGCGCTGTGCCACTTCTCGGTCGATGACCAGCTGTACAACGGTCGCAAGCGCTCAGAGACGGTGAGCGCTAACGGTGCCCGCTGGGGCTCGATTTTCGCGATGCGTCAGGGGCTCTTTACCCGAGGCGTGCTTCTCGATGTCGCAGCGGCCCGCGGCGTGCAATGGTACGAGAGCGACGAGTACGTCACGGTCGCCGACCTGGAAGCGGCGGAGCACAGACAGAACGTACGAGTCGGCTCTGGTGACGTGCTGCTCGTGCGCACCGGCATGGAACGCATGGAGCATGAGGTTGGCTTGCAGGACATCTATCCGCGAGCGGGCCTTCACGCCGAGTGCGTCGAGTGGATGCACGGCCGAGAGGTGGCGGTCTACGGCGGTGATTGCATCGAGAAGCTGCCGTATCCGAGCGAGCGCTTCCCGTCGCCGCTGCACATGATCGGGCTGGTGGCGTTGGGCATGCCGATCCTCGATTGGCCGGCGCTAACCGAGCTCAACGAAACGTGCGCGCGTTTGGGTCGCTTCGACTTCTTGCTCACAACGGCCCCATTGCGTCTGCCTGGGGGAACGTCCTCGCCGATCAATCCGCTCTGCGCGTTTTAGCGTCCCGAAACCTCCGGATCAGAAACTCCCTGAGCGCAGCGGGGCGGCGTGAGTCGTCGCAGCAACCATCGCTCAGCACACTACCGATTTGCTGTACGAGCCAACAAGACGCGGCATGTCGATGTCTCTCTTGTGGCGCTACGGATCTCTCCTATACAGTTAACACTTGCAGCATTAAGAGGTTCAGGGATCCGCCAAGGGGTGCCAGGGGGGGCCCTTCGTCGAGCCGCTTTACGCGGGGCAATCTTGCGAATCAACTATCGTCGGACCCCTGGGGGGGAAATGGCGAACTCGAAATTTCCGGCCTGCAACGCCACGAAAGTGACGCTACTCGCGTCGACGATCTCGGCGATTCTGGCGAGCGGTGTCGCGCATCGCTCGGTGGCTCAGGACACCGTCGAGGAGGTCGTCGTCACCGGTTCGCGCATCGTGCGCCGTGACTTCGAGGCTTCCACGCCAATCATGACGGTCGACGCCGAGCGGCTCGAGAGCACGAGCACGCTCAGCGTCGAGAGCGTGCTCAACCAGATGCCGCAGTTCACGCCGGCGCAAAGTCAGCTCAGCGCGCAGGGGCAAATCCAGACGTCCCCGACCGCATCGCTCGGCATCGGCACGGTCAACCTGCGCGGGGTGGGCACGAACCGAACGCTCGTGCTCATTGACGGACGGCGCGCCCAGCCGGCAAACGCTTCGCTCGTCGTCGACTTGAACACGGTTCCGTCCGCGGCCATCGAGCGCGTCGAGACGATCACGGGCGGCGCATCGGCCGTATACGGCGCGGACGCACTGGCAGGTGTCGTCAACTTCGTTCTCAAGGACGACTTCGAAGGCGTTTCGATCGACCTGCAAACCAGCCTCACCGAAGCGGGGGACGGCGAGGAATCGCGCTTCTCGAGCCTCATTGGTCTGAATTCCAACAGCGGCAACGCCAACTTGTTGCTTGGCGTGGAATGGTACGAGCGCGATATTGCTTATCAAAAGAATCGCGACTTTTATCGAGAGGGATGGAACGATCCGACCGACATCCGGAGCACGTTCTTGCCCTCGATGGCCGCGTACAACATCGACGCTAACAATCGGCCGACGCAGGCGGCCATCGATGCGCTCTTCCCGCAGTACCCTGCAGGAACGGTTAACGTGAATGCGGCGGTTCCGCCGGTGATCTACTTCAACCCCGATGGCTCGGCGTGGACGAGAAATGCGCAGCGTGCGCTCGGCTTCGACGATTCGCTGCTCGGCCGAGCGGATATCGGCGACGGCTACTACGGGCTGATCCGTCAGGGCGACAGGATCGAGCAGATCTACCGGGATGGGCCGCTGTCGACGCCGCTCGAGCGCCGGTCGGCGTTCGCGAAAGGCCATGTCGACATCACCGACAAATTTCGGGCCTTCGTGCAGGCCAACTACAGCGGTAGCAAAGTCGACACGTTCTCCGCCGGTCCGCCGCCCGCGTACAACACCGCCTGGGGCGGAGCGATCCCGAACGATGGCCGCACGGCGATTCCGCTGGGCCTGCAGAGCTTGCTCGACTCACGGCCCGACGCGGACGCGACCTGGTTTCTGACGCGCGGGCTCGATTTCGTCGGTCAGTTCGGTCCTACCAACGAGAGCAACGTCTACCAGATCACGGCCGGTTTCGAAGGTTCTTTCGAGGACCGCGACTGGACCTGGGAAGCGTTCTATTCGAGCGGCAAGACGACAGCAACGAACGTCTACTACGGGTTGCCCTCCGTGCAGAGGTGGAAGGCGCTCGTCGCGTCGCCCGAGTTCGGGCGAAACCAGTTGATCGACTACTTAACGGGTCCGGATGGCAATCCGATACTCGATGCGAATGGCGATCGCATCCCCATCGGCGGCGGCGAATACCGGCTCCAGTGCACGAGCGGCCTGCCGATCTTCTATGGGACGACCGCCGAGACGACCCAGGACTGCATCAACAGCATCATCGGCCCGTACAAGTCGGCGAGCACCGTCTCGCAAGACATCTTCGAAGCGAATCTGCAGGGCAAGATTGCCGACCTGCAAGGAGGAGAGCTCCGTTTCGCGGCAGGTATCGGCAACCGCGAGAACGGGTTCGTCTACGAGCCCGCTAATGCGTCGTCCGCACTGTTCGATTATCCGCTCGGCATCTTCGCGTCCAATCCTGCGCGGGGTGAGACCGAAGTGTGGGAGATCTACGGGGAGTTGCTCGTACCCGTCACCGAACGTTTCGACGTCTCGCTCGGCTACCGGTACTCGGACTACGAGGGCGGCGCGGTCGGCGAGGTCGGGACCTACAAGGTGGAGTTCGACTGGCAGGCGAACGACTGGATGCGGCTGCGTGCCGGCTACCAGGTCGCGAACCGCGCGCCGAACACGGCCGAGCTGTTTCAATCTGAAACCAATCAATTTCAGGGGACGTTCTCGAGCGCAGACCCGTGCGCATCGACAACGCTGATCCCGGGCTTCGGCAATCGGCCGGATAATCCCAACAGGCTCGAGGTGCAGCAGCTTTGCGCCCAGCTGATCGTCGACTATCCCATTCCGGGCAGCGCCGCGGCGGACACCTACATGGAAGGCACTGTACCGTTCACCGGTATCAATGCCATTCTCGTCGGCAACCCCAGTTTGAAGTCGGAGGAAGCCGAGACGTGGACGGTCGGCGTCGTCTTCTCTGCGCCGGGCGGCATCGAGGGCCTGACAGCGTCGGTGGATTTCTACGATATCAGTATCACCGGCGCGATCTCGACGTTCGATGGGCAAGCTATCTACAACAAGTGCTTCAACCGGGATGGAAGATCGAATCCGAGTTGGTCGATCAACGACCCTGGCGGCTTCTGCGCGTTGATCGACCGTAGCGATGGCGCCGGAACGGCGAACGGCATCGTCGACGCGCCGTACCTCAACACGGGCTTCATCGAGACTTCCGGCGTCGACGTGGCGGTGAACTGGGCCAAGCGCTTCGCGAGTGGGACTTTTTACATCAACAACTTGCTGACGTTCTTGAACGAATTCAACACGCAGGCCTCCTTTAGCGATCCGGTTCTCGAGTACAGAGACACCCTAGGTCAGGGCGGGCAGTACAAGCATCGGTTGTACTCGACCTTTGGCTACCGCTTCGGCGGCGGAAATGCGAACGTCGGGCTGCGCTGGCGGTATCTGCCCGAGGTGAAGAACGCGGCATACGTGACGAACCCGAGCACGGACATCTTTCCGACGGACTCGTACAGCATGTTCGATCTGTTCGCCGGCTACGCGTTCAACGAGCGCTTTCAGCTACGCGGCGGCATCGACAATGTGTTCGACACGGATCCGGCGATCGTCGGCGCGAGACCGACGGACAGCAATAGCACATCGACCAGCGCCGGGTACTACGATGTGCTCGGGCCCCGGCTCTACGTGGGATTGAAGATTGAGTTCTGACCGAGAACAACGGCACGGCCCGGATTGCTTTACCTGGGGCGCCTTTGTGCCTGGACGCGCGTAGCAGCGAGCGGCTGCAAAGGTTTGGCCATGCGAACGCACCGAGATCAATGCTGCAACCGGTAAGATCCGTCGTCATCGTGGGTGCCGGCTCCGCGGGCTGGCTCACGGCGCTAGTCCTCAGCGCCTATTGTCCGTACCTCCAGATCCGAGTTGTCCGGCCTCGCGCCGGCGTTGCGGTGGGCGTGGGTGAATCGACGCAGCCGGACCTGCCGGTGAGAGTGCAGGCCGCAGGGATCGATCTTCCGGATTTTTGCATGGCGACTGACGCCACGATCAAGTGCGGCATTTATTACCGCGACTGGAACGTTGTCGGTGACCACTATTGGCACCCGTTCTCGGCCATGGCGGACAGCGGCCCGTACACGGCGGCTCACCATTACCAGCAGCTGATCCTTGAGAACCCGCAGGGGCATACTCACGCCGAATACTACGCTCGTGTGCATACATCCTATGACACCTGCGTCAAGCGTAATTTAATCGCTCCGGAAGCGGCCTTGGCGCTGCATGTGGATGCCTTGAAGCTCGGTCGATATCTAGAGCAGAAGCTGCCTCGAGTGGAGGTGGTGGAGTCTGATCGCATCGAGCCCGTGGCCGCGGACGGCCAAGTCTCCAGTATCGGTCTCGACGACGGCAAGGCGATATCCGCGGACCTCTACGTCGATTGCACCGGCTTCTCCCGCGCCGTGCTTAGCGCGATCGCATGCCCGGCCGTCCTTCCGTACGAAGCGAACGTGAATCGCGCCGTCGCGGGCAACGTCCCATATAAGGACCCGGCATCCGAGATGCACCCTTACACGAGGGCGCATGCCCACGAGCACGGGTGGACTTGGTCGATACCGCTGCGCTCGAGGATCGGCAGCGGCTACGTGTATCACAGCGATTTCTGTACTGCCGAGCAGGCGGAGAGGAATTTCCGCGCTTATTGGGGCGATGAGCGTATGCGCGACGTGCCGGTCAGGCACATTGCCTTCGACAGCAACACTGTGCGCGAGCCTTGGGTCGGCAACGTGGTCGCGATCGGCTTGAGTGCCGGTTTTGTCGAGCCGCTCGAGGCCACGGGACTGAACTGGACGATCAGCTGTGCCGACCTGCTGAGCCAGTTCCTCGGCGCGCGATACTTCGATGCCGACTCGCGTATCAAGTACAACGCGATGATGCTCGGCTACATCCACGACGTCCAGGACTTCGTCGATGCTCATTACTTGCTTTCCGCTCGGCGCGACAGCGAATTCTGGCGGTACCAGGCGTCGCGCACGTTCCCCGATCGGCTCATGCATCGACTTGAGCTCTATGCTGCCGAGATGCCGAACGCGTCGAACAGGGTCAAGAGCTTCCCGTGGGCGTTCAACGAGGTGTCGTGGCTCGACATTCTCAATGGCTACGAGTTCAAGTATGCGAAAGTCGCGGTGAGCCCTGAGCATCGCGCCCGAGCAGAGCAGGCGCTGCTGCAGGCAGCAGCTACCGCACGGCGAGGCGTCGACCCTCGGACCTTCATGCCTATTGATGCGAGCGCTGCTTCGCCCACGAGCATCGTCTGAGAACGTGGGCTTGCTGTTTCTCAATGAAATCGGCTCGAGACGATGATGGAGCGAACGATGCGAAAGACGCTAATCGGAATGGGGCTCGCCGCCGTGTTCGCGGCGCAGGCCCAGCCGCAGGGCGAGCCGATGCGGCTCACGCCACAAGACTATATCGACATTGAGCAACTGGCCGCACGCTACGTGCACGCGATCGAGGAGTGCACCAATGGCGGGTATGACTACGCCGACCTCTACGCCCCCGATGGTGTGTTTGGCGTCTCGGAGGAGTGGGGCGCTCCGCAAGAGCAGTGGCGCTTCAGCGCGGAGGGCCGCGACGAGCTCGCCGCGGCCGCGGGCGGCGGCGAGGACGGCTGTCGCGATCCTGCGACGCTCCTCGGCTACGGCATCCGTCACGTGATCACGGCACACGTCATCACGGCCACCGCCACCGGTGCCGTGGGCAAGTCCTCGTTGCTCGCGATTGGGGTGGGCGGCAATCCGACGACCATCGAGTATCAGGGCGGCTATGAGGACGTGTACGTGAGAACGCCAGAGGGCTGGCGATTCGAGTCGCGCGTGCACGTGTTTCCGAACATGGCCGAATCGGTCCAGTTTGGCGGCGGCTAACGCGGCTCACGGGTTTGCGTTCCGAGCTCGATGCGGCGGCGCGTCGCTCGCGCTACGAGAAGCATGCAGGCCCAAGCAGCTGGGCAAAGTCCTCGCCCCTCAGAGCGGCGGTTCCGCATTCGAAGCCATCTACGATCGGTAATCGCAACCCATTTTGCTTGCGAGGCCATTGCATCACCTATAAAGTTAACATGTGTAACAGGCGCGAGATCATCGCACCGGACGCAACGCGCGTGGTCGGCATGCCGCATGGGGGGCGCATGAATATCTTGACAAGAAGATCAATACTGTTTTGCGGTACAACGATGGCCGGGCTAACCTTGCAGGGTCCGGCCCTCGCGCAGTCGGAACCGGCTCAGTCCATCGAAGAAGTCTTTGTCACCGGATCGCGCATCGTACGAGACGGTTATGATTCGCCGGTCCCCGTGACCGTTGTCGATTCGGAGACGATCGACAGGATGGGGCTGGTCAACGCGCAGGATGTCGTGCGGCTGATGCCGCAGAACATTGCCAACCAATCGGATGCGACTTCCGGCACCTCTCTCTCCGGCAATGCCGGTTCGGCGTTTGCGAACCTGCGCGGCCTCAATTCCGGAGGCGCGCGCACGTTGACGCTCGTGAACGGCCGGCGTTTCGTTCCCTCATCCGACGGCGGTGAAGTCGATCTGAATCTCATCCCGTCGGTCATGATCGCGCGTGTCGAAACCATGGCGGGCGGCGCGTCGGCGGCCTATGGCTCGGATGCGGTGGCCGGCGTTGTCAACATTATCCTCGATGACCGCCTGCAAGGGCTGAAAGCGCAGTTCGATAGCGGGCAGACCTTCGAGGGAGACGGGCAAAGCACGCACGCCGCAGCGGCCTATGGCTTCGAGTTCGGCGGCGGACGCGGCCGTGTCGTCATCGGCGGCGAGATGCAGAAGAATGACGGCATCGAGACATGCGCTTATTCGCGCGATTGGTGCGGCGAAGG
The DNA here is from genome assembly GCA_964518995.1 of uncultured Gammaproteobacteria bacterium. GTDB lineage: Bacteria > Pseudomonadota > Gammaproteobacteria > Steroidobacterales > Rariloculaceae > ZC4RG20. Next base: position 696 of record CAZFJU010000039.1, on the reverse strand, counting down.
CTGGGCCGTTATTAACAATAGTTCGGCGATCCAACCGGGCACACCCAATACCCCCGAGAACACCTCCGGGTTCAACGTGCCCGGCTCGCAAGGATACGGCTTCCCGAATTACGTGGTCGTGCCGAATGCCGGGCTCGTCTACAACTCCCCCTATGGCTCCATCCGCAATTTCTATAGAGGCCCGGGCACGAGCTCGACGGCGTACAACGCCAACTTTCCCGCGATCCAGCCGCCCTATGAGGCGACCGACAAAAACTTTACGCCGGATGGTCGGGGCGTTGTCGATTACGATCCAGGCCTTTTCGGGCCGAAACTCGTCGGCGGACTTGCCGCGGGCGGGGACAACGATTCCCAATACGCCGATCAATACATTCAGACGCCGATTGAACGTTATACCACCTATGGATCATTCATCTTCGACATCTCCGACAGGCTTACATTCGTCTCGGAATTGACCTACGCGGAGCGGGACGCCAACTCCCGCTCCATAACGGCCGCTACGAGATCGACCATGCCCATCAAGGCCGATAACGCCTTCCTGCCGCCGGATGTCGCGGCTTCCTTGAATGGTGCGGCTTTCAGCCTCGGCAAGGATATCGACGACGATCTCAACAATCGCATCAGCGCCGATGCGACGGTCTTCCGCGGCTTGGTGGGTTTGCGCGGCGATCTCGGCGGCGATTGGACCTGGGACGC
>CAZFJU010000038.1:0-24579 GCA_964518995.1 uncultured Gammaproteobacteria bacterium | reverse complement strand
ATTCGCGGCAAGTATCTCATTGCGCCCATTGCGCAGCGCCGCCGCAGCGTCCCGCAGCGCAGCGTTCTTCGTTTCGGCCGAAACCCGGCCCAGCTGCTCGGCGGCCGCGCGGGCCCCGCGGCCGAGCTCCCGCATGTGCAGGAGCCAATCGGTGCCGACTTCCCGTTCCGCTGTGCTCATTACGCGTCTCTCTTTTAGAACACGACCAGATCGTCGCGATGGATCATCTCATCCCGGCCCCGGTAGCCCAAGGCGGCCTCGATATCGTTCGAGTGGTGGCCGGCGATCAGGCGGCACTCATGCGCGGAATAGCCGATGATCCCGCGCGCGAGCTCCGCGCCGTCTGCGGCGAGCACGCTCACCGCATCGCCGCGCTCGAACTCGCCGGCCACGTCGACGACGCCGGCCGGCAGCAAGCTGCGTCCGGCCGCGAGTGCGCGCTCGGCGCCGGCATCGACGCGCACCGCGCCCTTCGGCTGCAGTGTGCCGGCGATCCACTGCTTACGCGCAGCGGTCGGCGTCGCGCTCGGCATGAACCACGTCGCGCGCCCGCCGCGTGCGAGCGCATCGAGCGGCCGAATGACGCGTCCGCTCGTGATCGCCATGCGGCACCCGGCGCCCATCGCGATGCGTGCGGCATCGAGCTTCGTGCGCATGCCGCCCGAGCCGTGGCTCGAGCCGGGTCCGCCGGCCGACGCGAACATCGCCGGCGTCAGCCGAGTGACCTCCGCGATGTGCTCTGCGTGCTCGTCGGCTTGGGGGTTCGCCGTATAGAGGCCGTCCACGTCCGACAGAATCACGAGGCATTCGGCGCTCACCATCTGCGCGACGCGTGCGGCGAGCCGGTCGTTATCGCCGTAACGCAGCTCTTGAGTCGCCACCGTATCGTTCTCGTTCACGACCGGGACGACGCCGTGGCGCAGCAGCGTCCGCAGTGTACGCGTCGCATTGAGGTAGCGCTTGCGGCTTTCGCTGTCATCGAGCGTCAGCAGCACCTGCGCGGTCTTGATGCCGAAGCGACGCAAAATCTCCTGATAGGCGTGCGCGAGCAATATCTGCCCGGCCGCCGCGGCCGCCTGGCTATCCTCGAGCCGTGCGCGCCGCACGTCGAGACCGAGCTCGCGCGCACCGAGCGCGACCGCGCCCGATGACACGATCACGACCTCCTTGCCGGCGCGCTTGAGCTGCGCGACGTCCTCGCAGAGCGCGTCGAGCCAGCGTCTGTCGAGCGTGCCGGTATGCGGCTCGACGAACAGCGCCGAGCCGATCTTGACGACGAGCCGGCGCGCGGACGCAAGGCGATCCGCATTCGAAGTATGGGCGCTTAACGCCGTCATAGAAGCTCGCAGTGTGCTGAAGGACGAGGGGAGCGCATTTCCCGGGCCGAGGGCCTGGCTCGGCACGCGAAACGTATGCCGTTACCGCCGCGGCGGGCCGCCCGGACCGCGCGAGATCGCCATCGCGCCGCTGCGGACCACCGACACGAGCCGCGCCACGCGCCCGACCTGTGCGATGAGCCGATCGATATCCTGGCTGCCGCCGACGAGCTCTACCGTCAGCCGGTCTGCCTTGTCGTCGAGCACGCGCACGTCGAACTTCTCGAGCAAGCGCTCGAGCTCGCTCGAATCGCCTTCGACCTTGAACTTCAGCAGCGCGAGCTCCCGCTCGATGTGCTCCATGACCGTCATATCGGCGATGTGCACGACGTCGATGAGCTTCGCGAGCTGCTTGATGATCTGATCGATGACCTCGTTCGACCCGGTCGTAACGAGCGTCAGCCGCGATACGGTCTCATCATCCGTCGGCGCGACATTCAGGCTCTCGATGTTGTAGCCGCGGGACGAGAAAAGGCTCGCGACGCGCGACAGCGCGCCCGCCTCATTCTGCAAGATGATGGAGATGATGTGTCGCATGGCGGATTGACGGATTCGGTTGGCTCGCGGGCCGAGCGGACCGACGAGGGCCGCCCGAAATCGATCAATGTTGGCGTAGAAGCCCTGGTATTGCAATGCGCTTTCATTTCGTCAACACTCACGGGTCCCATTCCCTTCAAGCGATTACGTCGTTTTCCACATGCCTGCCGCCACCGACATTACGAGCGCGCACGCTCGTACGGCGAGCGCTCATCCCCTCGCGGGCACGACGATGAGCGGCGCCGACATCATCGTCCAAGTGCTCGCCGACGAAGGCGTCGACACCATCTTCGGGTATAGCGGCGGGGCCATCCTGCCGACTTACGACGCCGTGTTCCGTTACAACGAAGCGAACCGGCAATCGGGCACCGAGCCGATGCCGCTGGTCGTCCCGGCCAACGAGCAGGGCGCAGGCTTCATGGCCGCAGGCTACGCTCGCGCGAGCGGGCGCGTCGGCGTGGTCATGGTCACGTCGGGCCCGGGCGCCACCAACTGCGTGACGCCGGTTCGCGATTGCATGGCCGATTCGGTGCCGATCGTCGTGATCTGCGGCCAGGTGCCGACCTCGGCCATCGGCACGGATGCGTTTCAGGAGGCGCCCGTCAGCGCGATCATGGGCGCGGTCGCGAAGCATGTCTTTCTCGTCACGGATCCGGCTCGCCTCGAGGCGACCGTGCGCACCGCGTTCGAGATCGCGCGCACCGGCAGGCCGGGCCCCGTCGTGATCGATGTGCCGAAAGACGTGCAGACTTGGCAGGGCGGCTTCCGGGGTGAAGGGCGGCTGCCGATCCCCGGCTACCGGCAGCGTCTTGCCGAAGTCGAAGGCAACCGGCTGAGCGAGGAGCAGTGCGCGGCCTTCTTCACTATGCTCGCCGCGAGCGAGCGCCCGCTGATCTATGCCGGCGGCGGCGTGCTCAACGGCAACGCGGCCGCCGCGCTCGAGGCCCTCGCGCTCGAATACCAAATTCCGGTCGCGACCACGCTGATGGGGCTCGGCTCGTTCGACTCGACGCTGCCGCTCGCGCTGCACATGCTCGGCATGCACGGCCTCGCGAGCGCAAACTATGCGGTCGACGACTGTGACTTGCTGATCACCGTCGGCGCGCGTTTCGATGATCGGGTCGCGGGCAATCCGGCGAAATTTGCGTCGAACGCCAAGCGGATCATTCACTTCGACGTCGATCCGTCGGAGATCCACAAGGTCAAGGCCGCGGACTGGTACCACGTCGGCGTGCTCAGGGAGGCGCTCGATTCGCTGCTCGCGCATGGGCGGCGCGCAGGCTTCTCGGCGGACTTCGGCCCGTGGCTTCAGGAAATCGCCCGTCTGAAGGAAACGTACGCGCTGAACTACGACCGCGAGAGCGAGCTCATTCAGCCGCAGTACATCATCGAGACGATGAATCGCATCACCAAGGGGGAAGCGATCATCTCGACCGGCGTCGGCCAGCATCAGATGTGGGCCGCGCAATACTTCGATTTCCGCGAGCCGCGCCTGTGGCTCACGTCGGGCAGCATGGGCACGATGGGGTTCGGCCTGCCGGCCGCCATCGGCGCGGCGTTCGCGCGGCCGGACAAGCTCGTGATCGACGTCGACGGCGATGCGAGCATCCGTATGAACCTCGGCGAGCTCGAGACCGTCACGACCTATGGCCTGCCGATAAAAGTCGTCGTGTTGAACAACTTCGGCGACGGCATGGTGATGCAGTGGCAGCGGCTGTTCTTCAAGGGGCGGCTGTCCGCGAGCGACAAGTCCCTGCGCAAGAAGGATTTTATCAAGGCTGCGCAGGCAGACGGCTTCCCGTGGGCGAAGCGGCTCGACGACAAGCGCGATGTCGAGAAGGTGCTCGCGGAGTTTCTCGCGTTCGACGGCCCGGCGTTCCTCGAGGTCATCATCGACCCCGAGGCCGGCGTCTACCCGATGGTCGGCCCGGGCCTCTCGTACCACGAGATGGTCACCGGCAACTTCATCCCGAACCGCTACGACGATGGCCTCCCGCCCACGGAGCCCGACGCGTCGGAGATGTTCTAGCCAAATCGGGGACATCGCGGAAATTGGGGTCAGAGCCCGTTATCGAGGAGGCACCGTTCGGCAGCCCCGAGTACGACGCGGTCACCGAGCTGCGGCGCGAGCTGCTGCGGCGGCCGCTGGGGCTCGATTTCACCGCCGAGGAGCTGGAGCAAGAGCGGCACGATACGCACCTTGCAGCGCACGACGACGGCCGCCTCGTCGGCACGCTGCTGCTGCGCGCGCTGGACGCACGGACGGCACGCATCATGCGCATGGCCGTCGTGCCCGAGCAGCAGGGCCGGGCGATCGGCCGCGCGCTCGTGCGCCATGCAGAAGCGCTGGCGCGTGAACGCCGATTCGAGGTGCTCATGATGCATGCCCGCAGCACGGCGGTCGGCTTCTACGAAAAATGCGGCTACTCGATCGTCGGTGACGAATTCATCGAGCAGGGCATTCCGCACATCAGAATGGAAAAGCGGCTCGTGCCGGAGCCGCCGCCCGGCAGCCGATAGTTTCCGGCGTCGTTTCCGGCGTGGTTTCCGGCGTCGCGGCCGGTCGATCGGGCCGTCCGAGCCGTGGCGTCACGGTGCCGCCAGCACGCGCCGCACGGCGCCCGTCAGGGCCAGCAGCTCGTCGTCGGCTGCGACGAACGGCGGCATCAAGTAGACGACATCACCAAACGGCCGTACCCACACGCCCTCGTCGACGAGACGACGACGCAGCGCGTCGCGCGCCGCACTGCTCGGCGCCCGCTCGAGCTGCACGACGCCGATCGCACCCATGACGCGCACGTCGCGCACGCCGGGCAGCCGCCGGCAAACCGATAGCTCCTCCGCGAGCACGCGCTCGATCCGCGCCACCTGCGCGAGCCGCGGCTCGCGCTCGAACAGATCGAGCGATGCATGAGCGGCAGCGCAGCCGAGCGGATTACCCATGTACGTCGGCCCGTGCATCAGCGCATGCGCGGCATCGTCCGACCAGAAGGCGTCGAAGACATGCGGCCGGGCCAGCGTCGCGGCGAGCGGCAGTGTGCCGCCGGTCAGCGACTTCGAAAGCGTCATCAGATCCGGCACGACGCCCGCCTGCTCCGCCGCGAATAGCGTGCCGGTGCGGCCGAAGCCGACGGCGATCTCGTCCAGGATCAGCAGGATGCCGTGACGTTGCGCCGCGCGCGCGATCCCGGCGAGCGACTCTGCATCGTGAAACTTCATGCCGCCCGCCGCCTGCACCAGCGGCTCGAGCAGCACGGCGGCCAGCTCGTCGGCATGCCGCGCCAGCAGCCGGTCGAAGTCACGAAGCGCAGCTTGCCCGCGCGGCAGCGGTACGACGAGCTGCTCCGCGAGGGCGCCGGCAAAATGCGCGTGCATGCCTTCCTGTGGATCGCACACCGACATCGCCGCGAACGTATCGCCGTGATACGCATGCTCGAAGCTCAGAAAGCGCGTTCGCCGCCGGCCGCGATTCAGGCCGTGCTGGAGCGCGATCTTCATCGCAACCTCGACCGATACCGAGCCCGATTCGGAGAAGAACACATGCGCGAGATCGCCGGGCGCGGCCGCCGCAAGCCGGTCGGCGAGCGCGAGCGCAGGCGTATGCACGAGCCCGCCGAGCATCACGTGCGGCATCCGCGCGAGCTGCCGCTGGACGCCGTCACGAATGTGCGGATGGTTATAGCCGTGGCAGGCCGTCCACCACGACGAAGTGCCGTCGATAAGCGATCGGCCGTCGGCCAGGATGATTCGACAGCCCTCGGTGCGCGCGACAGCGAGCGGCGCGGCCGCCGTCTTCATCTGCGTATAGGGCAACCAGAGCGCAGGTTTTGCGGCGGACGTATCCGATTCCGTCATGGCCGAGATGGCACCACGCGGCCCGGCGGCCGGCGCACCCGCCGCACGAACACGTCTTCCGGACCATCGGCCTCGTCGACGTGCATGCCGACGCGCACGAAGCCGAGACTCCGCGTCAGCGCCTGCGACGGCGCGTTATCCGGCGCAACACTCAGCACGAATCCAGTCACGCCATGCCTATCGGTTGCCCACGCCATTAGCGCGTTCGACGCTTCCCGCGCATAGCCGGCGCGGCGATGGGCCGGAAACACGGTAAAGCCGAATTCGACGCCACCCGGACACCATTCCTCGAGGTAGGCTGCACCCGGCGCGGCGTGAAAACCGATGTGCCCGACCATTTCCGCAGAACCGCGCAGCCCGATCGCACGGAGCAGCCAGGGCTGCAGCTTCGGATCCGCTTCGAGCTGCCACAGCCGCATCGTCAGGATCTCGGGAATCGACGGCCAATCGCGCGGCAGCGACAAGCCGATCTGCCGCTCGGCCTCGTCCCGGTCGCCCGCGAGCGACGCGGCGAGGAACGCCGGCGTCATCGGCACGAGCGCGAGCCGCTCTGAATGTATCGGTTCGTTCACCGGTTCGATCATTTCAAGACATTCACGTGTGCGTTACGGACCCACGCCGCCAAGGCGGGGCGTTCCACGGCGAGCCCGTGAATCATCAGCGGGCGTCGCTACCGCGCGGTCGGGTCCGCCCGCACGCCAATGGGCCCGCTACCGGCCGTATACTGCCCGGAACTTCGCGAACGATCGAGAGCACCACGACGCAATGAAGGAAATCACCTGCTTTAAAGCCTACGACGTCCGCGGCCGCGTGCCCGGCGAGCTGAACGAGGAAGTCGCCTACCGGATCGGCCGCGGCTACGCCGAATTCGTCGGTGCGCGCCGCGTCGCGGTCGGACGCGACATCCGGCTGTCGAGCCCGAGCCTAACGGCAGCACTCGTGCGCGGCCTCACGGACTCCGGCGTCGACGTGCTCGATATCGGCGTCGTCGGCACCGAGATCGTCTACTTCGCGACGTTCCACGAGCAGCTCGACGGGGGGATCATGGTCACGGCCAGCCACAATCCGCCCGACTACAACGGCATGAAGATGGTTCGCGAGCAATCGCGGCCGCTCAGCGCCGATACCGGGCTGCAGGAGATCAAATCGATCGCCGAACGCGAGGCATTCCGCACGCCGGAGCGCCAAGGCAATGTGTCGGCGCACGATGTCCGCCCCGCCTATATCGAGCATCTGCTCAGCTACGTGCAGCGGGATGAGCTGAAACCGCTCAAGATCGTCGTCAATGCGGGCAACGGCGGCGCCGGGCCGATCGTCGATCTGCTCGAGCCCCATCTGCCGTTCGAGTTCATCAAGCTGAATCACACACCGGACGGCACGTTTCCGAATGGCGTGCCGAACCCCATGATCGAGCGCAATCGCGCCTCCACGATTGCCAAGATCCGCGAGACCGGCGCTGATCTCGGCCTCGCATGGGACGGCGACTTCGATCGTTGCTTCTTTTTCGACGAGAACGGCGTGTTCATCGAAGGCTATTACATCGTGGGACTCCTCGCGATGAGCTTCCTCGAGAAGCATCCGGGCGAGACGATCGTGCATGACCCGCGGCTCACCTGGAGCACGATCGATCTCGTCGAGCAGGCCGGCGGCAAGACGGTGCAGAGTAAATCCGGTCATGCGTTCATCAAGCAGACGATGCGCGAGGTCGACGCGATCTATGGCGGCGAGATGAGCGCACACCACTACTTCCGCGATTTTTCCTATGCCGATAGCGGTATGATCCCGTGGCTGCTGCTGACGGAGATCATGAGCCGGCGCGGTGCGAAGCTTTCGCAGCTCGTCGAGGAGCGCGTCGCGAAATTTCCGGCGAGCGGCGAAATCAACCGCCGCGTCGCCGATGCGGCCGCGACCATGCGGCGAATCGAGGACGAGTACGCGCCGGCCGCCCGCGCCGTCGAGCATATCGATGGAATCGGGATCGATCTCGACGCTTGGCGCTTCAATCTTCGCGCGTCCAATACTGAGCCGCTGCTACGTCTGAACGTCGAGAGCCGCGGCGATGCGGAGCTGATGCGGCGCAAGACAGAAGAGCTGCTCGCGAAGATCGGCGGCGAGCCGGAATAACGCGCCGGCGGCCGGAGTGCGCCGCGGCAAGTGTAGCGCTACACGGGCCGGCCGTAGGTCATGACCACATCGGGATGTTCGTGCCGCCGTGCCCCGACGCATTGCTTTCGGCGAGCCGCTCGGCATAAGCGTTTGCGCCGCGCAGCACGTTCTCGTCGAGCGCACCGACGAGGTGGAACAGCCAACCGAACGCCGCGAGGTTCAGCGTGTGGCCGGCCTCGTGCTGCTTGTGCCAGCTCGTCGACTTGTAGTCGACGAACGCAAAGTTGCCCATGTTGAACGCGGTGTCGAGATAGTTCAGGTTTGCGATCAGGCCGCCCTTTATGAAAAAGGTGCCCGTGCTCCAGTCCACTCCTGCATCTTCGATCTTGAGATACCCGGCCTTTCCCGCCGTCACGAGGTGCAGCAGGCACGACACGGCCAGAAACAGCAGCCCGAGAGCGACGATGACCCAGCTCATCGGCATCAGCCAGTTGAACCAGCCCAGCACGCCTTGATAGAAGGCGCTTTGCGATATCGCGGGAACCGCCGAGAGCAGGTTGACCGTGCCGAGCACGGCGCCCACGACGGCGCCGGCGGTCGGCTCGCCGAAAGACGCCACGATCGCGAACGCGACGATGCTGTTCAGCGCCGCGTTCAGCCCGATCAGCCAGCCGCGCATGAACTCACCGAAGCTCGTGATCGCCGTCGCCGCTGCGAGGATATAGCTTACGAGCCCCACCCCCGCGCATCCGGCAACGATAATGAGCAGGACTGACCAGTCCGGGCCGAAAGCGGCGAACACCGCCATCGTGCCCAGAGCCGAAACCACCGCGCCGGGAAGCGAGAAACCCGTCTTGAGCATGATAATCTCCTTCGGATACGCGCAGCCCAGTTCCCCTCGCGCGCGCTGTATAGTTGAGCGAACAATCATTCGGGACGTCGATGGACCGGTTACGTAAACTTTCCCTCGTCGGCGCGATCATTCTGCTCGGGATCGTCGTGCTGATCGAGATCGGCGCGCGGTTGTATATCGGCACCGCTGCGACGGCGGACCTGCCGGCGCCAGGCATCGGCGTGCCGTATCTCGCGCTGGTCGACGGCATCGTGCTGTTCTCCCTGCTCATATCCGGCCTGACGCTGATCGTGCCGGACCGGCTGCTCGGCGCGGCCCACGGGATCGCGACCTTGCTGTTCACGTTGCTGATGCTGATCGGCAGCATCGTGCTGATCTTCGCTGCGCTGATGCTGCTGACGATGATGGTGACGCTGTTGCTCGCGGTGCCGTTCGGCACGGCCGCGTATTTCGCCGCATTCGCCGACTTCGAGATCGGCGCCGCACGCACGACACTCGGCGTCCTGATGCTCCTCAAAGTGACCGTTGCAGCGCTGCTGTTCCGGGAGCTTCTCGCAGTCAAAGGCCTCATGCTGCTCGTGGCGACATCCCTGGTCGCGAATATCGTCGTCGCGTTTCTGCACGGCCTCGTGCCGCTCTTTCTCGTCAGCATCCTCGATGCCGTGGCCGCCATCATCGTCGGTGTGCTTGCGGCCGTCTGGGCGCTGATCAAGCTGATCGGCTCGATTCCGGCAATCCTTACCGGGCTTCGCCTCGACCGGCACGCGTCGTGATTCGTACGTGGCCCCTAAGAGGCGCGGCGCGGAGGCGCGCGCGGCGCGGCGCGCAGGCGGCACACTCATCTCATCCGCAGTAATACCTCCCTGCCCTCGCCCGCATCGCAACCGACACAACGAAGCGACAAGCCGCCGCCGTCCTTCAGCACCGTCAGCGTGAAGGGCTGCGCGAGGTCGTGGACCAGCCAGCAAGCCCACGTGTCGTCGCCGTCGCCATCGTTCGGCTCGTATCGAATCTCGAGCCGGAACCGCTGCAGGCGGTCGTCGTCGACGAGGCAAGTCGCATCGTCCCGCTCGGCGCGCGGGAAGTACCGCTCCTCGAAGCGGCCGCGCACATACATGCCGAGCGCCGCCGTCGCGGGCGTGCGCACGAGCGCGAGCTCGCCCTTCCGATAGTCGACATCGTCGCTGCCGGGGAAGCGCAGCACGCACGCGTCGTTCGCCGCGGTGAGCGTGAACAGCCGGTCGACCGGCTGGCCGTTGCAGTCGATCGGCGGACCGAGCTCGAGCCGCGGCGCAAACCAGTCGCCGAGCTTGCCCAAGGCCCCTTGCCAGCCGTCGCCGATCTCGCCGAGCCCGGGTCCTTCGCTGCGCCCGTTCAGCGTCAGGCCCACCCCGAGCGCAACCGCGTACAGCACGATCGCGCCGGCGATGATCAGCGCAAGTCTCGTCGCGGGTTTCACCGTGCTACTAGTTGTCCGGGCGAACCAGGTTTTCTTGGGGAACGAGCTGCCTGATCGTCGCGTTCTGCAGCACTTCGAGCTCGAGCGGGCGGCGGTCGCCGAACACCGCTTGGGTCCGCACGGACAGCGTCACGCCTGTGCCGGGCGGGACCTGGGCGCCCGCGGCGGGATTTTGTCCCGACACCGTTCCAAAGGGTCCGCGAGTCAAGTACGCCGGCCGCACGGGCGCAACCAGCAGCTGCGCCCCGCCAAGCCGCCGCACCGCCTCGTCCAACGTAAGACCGACGACCGACGGCACTTCGATCCGCGCCGTCTCGAGATCCACTGCGACGGTCGTGCCCCGATCGACCCGCATGCCGGCTGCTGGCTCCTGGCCGACGACCGTGCCGGGCGCCGCGCCGGTATTGACGACGCTGCGCTGCGCCACCGCCAGGCCGCGTTCCTGCAGGCGTTGATTGGCGGCATCGAGGGTCGCGCCGGCCAGATCCGGTACCTCCACCAGCTCCTTCTCGACCACCAGGGTCACGAGCGAGCTCGGTATCGCCCGGGAGCCGGGCGCCGGCTCTTGGCCGATCACCGTTCCGCCCGGCGAGTTGCCTGTGACCTCCGTTCTCGTCTCGGTGTCGAGACCGGCTTCGGTCAGCCGGTTGCGGGCCGCAGCCACGGTCAAGGCGATGACCGATGGCACTTCGACGGAGACCATCGCGATCGTCAGATCGACCACCGTGTCGTCGTCGACCTTGGTTCCCGCCGGCGGGCTTTGGCTGACCACGGCGCCCGCCGGCAGCTCGCTGACATCCTCGGTCACCGTGCCGATCGCGAGCCCGGCCTCGTCGAGGATCTCGAGCGCTTCGTTCAGCATCGCCGGCCGCTCGTCGACCATCGTGACGTCCGGCACCTCGCTGCCGGACACGGCCCAGACGACGGCGCCGACGATGCCCGCCACCAGCAGCAGGCCGCCGACCACGGCGGCGATCAGCTTCCAGCGGCGCGGTTGCGGCGGGGGCGGCAGAGGCTCGGTGTGAAGCGGCTCGACGACGATGGCGACCGCCGAGCTCTCGACCGCGTTCATCGGCGCACGTTCGTCATACGCCCGCAGCCTGAAGCTCGTCGGCTGCGTGGCCGCATCGACCGGCACGCTGATCCTCGCGGTCACCCGCTGCAACGCTTTCGGCGGCAGCACGAGCTCGACCTCGTCGAGCTTGACCCAGGCCTTGCGCTCCCCGAGCGGCTCGAGCCCGACCGTGATCGGCCGGTCGGACGTGTTCTCGACATCGAACCCGCACTCGACCGTTTCGCCGCGTTTGCCCGAGACTTCACTCGAGATCAGATGAATATTTACTTCCAGCGCCATTCCCATACCCTCCGCTGTCGTGATGGCAGCTATGTCAGCCTGGACCGTCGCCGAACGCGAGCTCGTAGGTCACATGCGCGGGTTTTTCGAGCTCGATGATGCGGACGATCAGCTCGCGCATCGACTCCGCCCCGGCCGGTGCGACGATGCGCACATGAAAGGGCACCAGCACACCGTGCTCGTCGGTGATTTGCTCCTCGAGCGAGAATCGGTCGCCGATCGCGAGCTCGAGGAAGCTCACCAGGCCGCGCGCGGTGCCGCGCATGCGCGCGAGCCAGGGTGCGGCGGAAATCAGCTCCCGCAGCCGTCCCGGCGCGATCGGCGTGGCGCGCGGCAGCCAGTCGATATCCGCCGACGGCCCCTCGCCCGGCGGAAAGATTCGTTCGAGATGCACCCAATGCGCGAGCATCGTGAGGAAGCGCTCGTCGCAGCGGCGCGGATCGAAGATCGAGGCGAGCTCTGCGAGAGCGCGCTCTGAAGGCTCATGCAGCGCCTCCATGACGTCGAGCACCGCGGCCAAAGGCGAGCCGGGCAGCTTGGCCCGCTGAAAGACCGCGGGCAACAGGCGCTCGAGCTCAGAGTGCCGCATCGTGTGAGACCTCGATCTCGTGCTCATCGGAGCAGAACAGCCACGTTTGCGGCAACGTCACCCGGTCGCTGAATTCCTGCGCCGAGCAACGCTCGTAGCGCTTCCCGCCGTCGGCGCTGCGATAGATCCCGACCGCGCTGGCGGCCATCACGAGGCCCGGGTCCCCCGGGCGTGACGCGAGATGATCGATCGCGCGCATCCGCTGTAACGTCTCGAGCGGCAAGCCGCACTGCACATCCGGTGTGGACCAGCTCGGCTCGGCCGCGTCGAGCGGCAGCCGCAGCACGCCGTGGCGCCGCGTGGCCGCGAGCGCCGTATCGTCCAGAAACGCGAGGCCGAGACAGCCGCCCGCGTCCCAGCTCTGGCTGAATGTTCGCCATCCCTCCGGGGAATGCGGTAGCTGCCAACGCGCGCAGCCGGTGCCCGGATCGCTGCCCGCAGCGTCCATGCCCGCCCACAGGAAGCGCTGGCTGCCGCGGTGCTGCACGGTCAGCACGCGAACTTTCTCGTCCTCGAGACCGATGTGCTTGAACGTGCCGGGCCGGCCGCCGCGCGTGGAAAGATAGACGCCGCCGCGGGCACGCGCGGCGACCGCCACGCAGCTCTCGCCCCACGGATCCGTCGACACGGCGACCGAATAGAAGCCGAGATCCATCTGCTCGGGATCGACGAGAATCGCGGTCATGTTCGCGCCCGGCCGCGTGCCGAGCTCGTACAAGCCCTTTGCCGTCGCGAGCAGCAGGACCGGCTCGCCGTCGCGATCCGTCCACGCCATGTTCTCGATCCGAAACTCCGGCCGCGCGCCGATCTCCTCCCAGGTCTCGCCGCAGTCGCGCGACAAGTGCACGCGGGACTTCCCCTCCGCGAACTCGGTGATCGCCGCGAGCAGGCCCGCATGGGTCGCCGGCGCGCCGGCTTCGCGCGGATAGCCTTCGAGCAACCGCACCTGGCCGCCTTCGATGCGCGCAATCCGCTCCCAGCCGTCGCCGTCGTTGGACGTGCGGAACACCGCCTCGCCCGCTGCCGCGTACCAGGTCGACGGCTGAAACGCATCCGCGCCGAGCGCCGACACGTCGGCCGCCGGCACCTCGTCGACCCGCAGCTTGATCGGATCGACGTAGCGCACGCCCGCCTCCGCGCTCAGGATCCGATAGACGTCATACGCACTGAGCGGTCGGCCGAACTCCCAGGCGGGGCCGCCCGGCGCACGCGGCACCGGAGTGATCGTCTCGTAGAGGCGCTGCAAGACCCGCGCGCGCACGGCCGCGGCGTCCTCCTGGCGATAGACGACGACGCGCGCCGTGACCCGCACCTTCTTGACGTTGCCCCAGCGCACGAGGCATTCGGTGCCGAGCGGACGGCGCTCGTCGAGCACGGCGCGCGCCTGCTCGAGCGCGTCGGCGGATTCGTGCGCTTGCAGCATTTCGGCCGTCACGGGCCCCGTCCCGATCCGCTCCGTAGGGATATGCGGAAGACAGACGATCTCGATCGTACCGCGCGGCGCGTGCTTCCACAGCCGATGCTTCGTATAGGCACGCGCGCGCTCGATGCCGCCGGCGAAACGAAGCGTAAGCGCCTCGAAGTCGCCGGCCGTGACGGCGCGCTCGAGCGAGTGCAGCTCCTGCGGTCCGCGAGTCATCGCGTGCTCGAGCGTCTCGGCCGCTCGGCCGCCGATCGCGGGCGCCGGATTGGTGACGTCGAGCGCAACACCCGGCACCGGATCCTTGAGCTTCGTCACCGTGCCGGCCGGCATATTGCCGGCCACGCCGCCGCCGGTGCAGTACCACACCCGGATCTCCCGACCCTCTGCCGGCACGGCCGCGAGCGGGGCCGGACGCTCGTCGTCGCCGCGCAGCGCCGGCGCGAACGTCACGATGCCGCTCGCCCGGTCGAGCAGATAGACGCGCGGCGACGCAGCGCGGGACACCGCGAACGCCTGCGCTTCGCTCCAGATGCGGTACGCTTTGTCACCGTGACGCCGCCAGCTGCCGACGCCGTCGAGCTCGTCCTCTGCGGCCTCGACGCCAAGGAAGAAATCGACGCCGCCGGTCGACGCGACGATCGGCGCGCGGCGTACTTGGTAGGTCTCGCCGGGAAAGCCGCTCGCGACGCCGAGGAGCTCGGCTTCGATCAGCTCGCAGTGATGGGCGCGCACCTCGGCGCTGCCGGCCCCCGCCGCGATCTCGGCATCCTCGGCGGTCACGAACACCGGCGCATCACCGCTCGCGCCGGCGCGCTCTGCCGCGACGCGCGTGCCGCGAGGTATGCGGACCGCCCGATCCTGCGGCGTCTTGACCGTGAACCGCAGCGTTACGGCCGCGGCGACCGGCGGTCGCAGCTCCACGCCGAGCAGGCGCAGAAACTCCACATACGCTTTCTCCGGCAGGCGATTCAGCCGGTAGATCATCACCTCGGTGAGGTAGGCGAACAGCTCGAGCAGCACGCGGCCCGGATCGCCGGCCGAGAAGTCCGTCCATTCAGGGCAGCTCTGCCGGGCGCGCGTCATCGCCGCTTCGAGCAGATCGTCGAAGCGGCGGTCGTCCAAATTCAATGACTTCAGCGACATCAGACTTCCGAGCTCATGAGCGTCAAGCCAAGCACGAGCAGCTCCTCGCTCGACGTCGGCCGGACCCGATAGTGCAGCAGGATGTCGAGGCGGCTCGGGTCGTCATCGCTGCGGTTCGCATCGAGCTTGACGATCTCGACCCGCGGCTCCCACCGCGTCAGCGCCTTGCGCACATAGTGGATGGCGAGCCCGGCCGTCGTCTCGTCGTTCGGGCTGAACACAAGCTGCTGCAGCTCGCAGCCATAAGTCGGCCGCATCACGCGCTCCCCGGGACGTGTAGTCAGTAACAACAGAATCGCTTGGCGCACCGAGGCATCCGCGTCGACCATCGACAACGCGCCGCGCGGCTCGAGCCGTAGTCCGACGCGGTCCTCGTCCGCGTCGAAGTCGGGATGCGAAAAACGCAATGCACGATAAGGTTTCGCCATCACTGTCGCTCGTTGATCGAGTCCTGACCTGGCCGGCGCACCGCGTAATCGAATGAGCCCGGCGCGCCGTCCGTCTTGCCGCGGACGGTGTCGAGGCATACGGGGCGGCCATCGATCCTGATCAGCGTCGAATAGCCCTCTACGACGTTCAGCGTGAGCAGGCAGGGCTTCTGACCGCCCGGGCTCCGGTACGGACAGCGCTGAATCGACCGCCCCTCCGGGTCTTTCGCGACCAGCACGCGCCGTCCGTTGATCGTCACGAGGCTCTGCGTGGCGACGATTTCCACATGCCCGGATTCGTGCGAGCAGACCATCCGCGCGTCTTCGGTCAACCAGTACATTTCAGCCCGTCTCGAAATCGACGCGCGCGCCGCGCACGATGACGGACCTACCCGGCGCCTCGAGCTCGAGATCCGCATTCGCGTGGATGCGCACGCGTTTCTCGGTCAGCTCGACGTAGCTGCCTCCGCTGCTCGCCAGCCGTGCACGGCCAGGCGCAAGCTCCAGATGGTTGCCGCCGCCGTTCTCGAGACGCGCGATCCGGCGTTCACCGTCGAGCAGCAGACGCTGCCCACCGGGCAACAGCAGCGTGTAGCAGTGGACGCGGCCGTTGCGCACGCCCGCGTCGGGCGGACCGTCGCCGCCGTAAAGACCGCCGACGACGACGCCCTGCGCCGCGTCGTCACGAGGCAGCAGCAACAGCACGCGATCGCCGATGTCCGGTAGCGACGAAATTCCCTTACCCGGGCCGGCGCCCGGCGCGGCCACGGCGAGCCAATCCGTTTCGAGATCGCCGAGATTCGGCAAGCTCACGCGCACGCGGCCGAGCGCATTGGGATCGTCCACGGCGATCACCGTCCCGAGTGTCATCGTGGCCGCGCGCGAGCGCTCCTCGCGCGACGGCGGCGAAGTGTCGAATTCCGAGCGAAAGCCGTGCCGGCGATCCAGCCGGTGCACGACGTCGGTCACGACGTAGTCGCCGTCGAACGCGGACGAGACGCCGGCGAGCGCCACCCGCGCGCCCGGCCGCAGTCGCGCGTCGCCTGCCGCGATGCCGTGCACTTGCACTTCGTCTGCGGCGTGCCAATCGAGCTCGGCCTGAGCGAGCTCGGCCGCATGGGTATCGCTTTGCGTCAGCTCGTCGACCAGCTCGCGCGCATCGAGCCGCTCCGCGAGATCACCGAGCGCATCAATGGCGCTGTGCCGCCCGCGCCGTGCAGCAGCGGTGCCCGCGGCGTGGCGCTCGGCTTCCGACGTGCTCCAGCCGCGCACGTTCACTGCGCGGCACGCCCGCTCTGCGCTGGCATCGAAGTTCACTTCGAGCAGGGAGCGGCCGGCTTCGAGCCGCAGCGGCTCGCCGCGGCCCTCGAGCGTCGTGAACTCGAGCGAACGTCCGCGCACGCCGAAGTAGAGCCCGCTGCGGCTCGCTGCGTCCGTCAACATCTCGAGATCACTCTGCCGCCACTGCAGCAGCCGCCGCCACACCGGCCCGTCCTCGGCAAGCTCGACGTGTAGCCCGACGTCGCTGACGAGATCGCGCGCGAGCCCGGCCAACGTGCGCTCGACATGCGCGCGCAGAGGCCGACGCTTGCGCAGCCGATGCAACAGGTCGTAGCCGCGCACGCACAGCATGTGATCGCCGGCTGTGCCGCGGCGCTGCGCGAGGCCGGTGATCTCGCCCGCGAAGAGCTCGTCGCTCATCACCGCGACCCGCAGTGCGCGCCCCGGGCGGAAGTCTTCTACGTCGGGAACATGCTCGGGCGACATCGTGAACGTCAGCTCGCAGAGCGCCGGCACGGACAACTGCTGAGCGACGTAGACGGAGGTCAGGTGCGCCGCGGCGGCTCGGTCGAGGCCTTCGCCGTCGAGCTCGACCCGCAGCTCCGGCAGATGCTCGGTCGCGCTCATCGATCGGTGGTCTCGACATCCCAGCGGGCCGCGACTTGCAGCACGCAGCCGACGCCGACGCGAAGCGGATCGGCAATCCCGTTGAGCCAGGCCAGCGTGCGCCACGCGGCGGGGTCGCCATAGTAGCGATAGGCGATCAGGTCGAGCCGCTCACCGCTGCTGGCGTCGTCGCCTACGGAGCCGTCGGCCGGGAGCGCATCACCGGCGACTGTGTGAACGAAGCTCGGACCGTCCGGCAGCGATGGGATCTCGGTCAGGTCCTCCGGCAGGGCGGGCGGCGGCAGTGCGCCGCCTTCGAGATCCGCATGGTCTTCGACGACGCGCAGCATCCGCATACGCAGCCACGCACGTTGCGGCACGCCGGCCGACGTGAATTGCTCGAGCCGTTCGGCCACCGCCGCGACGATGCCGCGGATGTTCATCGCCTTGCCCCAGACGAACCGGACGGTCGGCGGCCGCCCCTGCTCGGGGCCTGCGCCGGCGTTCTCTGCAAGCCGCCACAGCGGCCCGGTCAACTCGCGAACGTCACCGGCGCGCGCCGTCGAGCCCGGCAAGGTCACGTCGAACAGCAGATCGAGCAGCAGCTCCGTGGTACCGCCGCCGGTAAAGAAGATCGGATCGTCGGCCTGCCCGGTGCCGGCGACGAGACCGCCCGCGGTCCGGCGAGGCGCGAGACCGGCCTCGCGCCGTAGCACGAGGCTCTCTGGATTCAGCAGGCACCCGATGCGTTCACCCGAGCGCTCGATGACGAACGCTACCCGCTCCATCCGACGCCTCGCTGCTCGCCGCGCAAGCGGCTGGCCCGAACCGCGGACGGCGCCGGTGCGGCGTCCTGCTCGAGCTCCATTCCCCATGCCGAGCGCCTCGGCAGCAACGGCCAACGCGATGGGTCGCGCGGGTCGGGCTCTGCGGTTTCGCCGGGCAGCGGCGGCCACTGCCCGGACGAGAATCCCGGCGGAGGCTTAGCCGCTGCCTGCGCCCCGCTCGCGGGCCGCGCCATTGCTTGCGCATCGCGGACGGGCTCGGCCGGCGTCGTCGGAACGATCCGGGCCGGTGGGCTCGGCGCACTGTTCGACCGGCGCGCGGCCGCTGCGCGCACGGCGCGGGGCCTGTGTTGACCGGCATCCGCGTCTGCCGGCGCGGCGCCGTAGTCAGGCTGCGCATGCAGCGGCGCGAGCGTGCCGGCGAGCACGCGCCGCGGGCGCTGCAAGCGATCGGCCGCGCCGTTGCCGCGCCGCGCCGCGGGCGCGCGGAGCGGCTGGACGTCGGCGAGAGATTCGCGGCCGGGCGGCGTGTCCGGGCGATCGGCAGTGTCGGCACCGGCAACCGCCTGCGTCGCAGGCCGCGTAGACAGCGTGCGATGCGAGATCACGACCGGGCGGCCGATGGGCGCTGCCCGCAGCGGGCCGCTCGCCCGCTCCGGGGCGGACGCGGCCTCGGCCGACGCGCGCTGTCGCGACGCTATCTGTGTCGACGCCATCTCTGGCCGCGCCATCTCGGGAGACGCCATGTCGGCCGATGCCTTGTCGGGCGACGGCGGCGACGCCATGTCGGCCGAAGCCCTGCCGGCCGCGCGACCGCCGCCCCGCGCCGCGCGCAACGGCGTGCGGGCACGCCATGTCGCCGACTCGGGCGCTGCCGGCGACGCCGGTTCACGGTCGGCAGCCGGTAAGCGACGCGCCATCCGAGCGATGAGCGGGCGCACAACGCGACGCCAGGTTGCCGTGCGCTGCGGGCCCGAGAAATGCGCCGCAGCGGGCGGCGGCTGCTGCAGCGGTGCGTGGCGAGCGCCGGATGCTGACGGCGCCGCACCCGGATGCCGCAGCGCTGCGGCGGCCTCGGCGGCGCCGGCGCGGGTTTCGACTGCCAAGCCGTCGGGCTTCGCCTGCTCACGCGCAAGCCGATCGAAACCGTTAGCCTCGGGCGACGGCCGCCTCGATGGCGCACCGGCGCGGCGCGGCGGCGCTGCGGGCAGCAACAGGCGCGCAGCCCAGCCGAGCAGGAGCCGGCCGAGGAAATGCCGTACATGTTGCTTAAGCTGCCGCACTCGCAGTCCGCTCCAACGTCTCCGCGACCAGCGTCATGCATTCGATCAGCACATCGCTGCTGAGCGCATCGAACGCTGCGACCTCGCATTCGCTGATCCACGCGCCGCCCAAGTTCCAGCGCGTCACCTCGGTCTGCCCATCGGGCGCGAGCACGACCACCGATACGTTGCGCCGCTGGACGTTCCCTTGCATCGCGCTTTGCAGCCACCGCCACAACTCGTCGGAGCGGGAGACGCCGTTGTAGAGCCTCAGCGGATTGACGCTGGTTCGACCCGGCAGCTTCAACGCCGTCGAAGGCATGCCGCCTTCGCGATACTCTATGGTCTCGACCTTGAGACCGAGTCCCGCCACCTTCGTGAAGTACCCGGCGCGCTCGCCCTGCAGCTCGAGAAAAAAGCCGTAGTTGCGAAAGACGTCTTGCCGTTCAGCCATCTTGGTCCCCCCGGCTCCTAGCCGTTGATTTCCGTGCCGCCCGACCATTGGCCGATCCGGAACACGATGAATTCCGCCGGTTTCGACGGCGCGATCCCGATATCGACGACCAGCCGGCCGGCATCGACGACTTCCGGCGGATTGTTCTCGACGTCGCACTTGACAAAGAACGCCTGCTCCGGCGTCGGCCCCACCAGAGCGCCGGCCAGCCATTGCAGACGGAGGAACGCGCGGCAGTCGCGCGCGACCGAATTGCGGGTGATCTGATCATTCGGCTCGAACACCACCCAGCGCGTGCCGTTCGCGATCGACTCCTCGATCATATTGAACAAGCGCCGCACGTTGATGTAGCGCCATTCCGGGTCGGTTCGCGACAGCGTTCGCGCACCCCAGACTCGAATACCCGACTCGGAAAAAAAGCGTATGCAGTTGATGCCGGCAGTGTTCAGAACGCCCTGCTGCTCGCGCGTGACACGCTGGCTCAGCCCGATCACGGTGCGGATCGGATAGTTTGCCGGCGCCTTGTGCACACCGCGCCGATAATCGTTGTCGGCGTAGATGCCGGCGATGTGCCCCGACGGCGGCACGACCACGTCCCGGCCGCCGCCGAACGGGTCGGCCATCACGAGCCACGGGTAGTAGCATGCGGCATATTTCGAGTCCGGTGGACGCTTGGCCGTGCGTTTCGGAGCCGTCGCTCCGGCGTCCGGGCCGCCCGGTGCGTCCGCGCTGGCCACTTCCGTCAACTCCTTGGCATCATCGACCCGCTCCGGACCATCAAGAATCGCGACCCGGTCGCCGAGCTTCTCGGCATGATCGAGCAACGCGCGATAATCGCCCGGCGCGGTGAAGCCGGGCGCGGCGATCATCGACGGCTCGTCGTACGACTCGAGCGCGTGGATGCCCGTGCCCTTGCTCGCATCGCCCGCGATCTTCCCGGAAGCGCCGACGTTGACGACATACAACCGCCGTCCGCCGTTCATGAAATAGCCGTAAGCCGCATACGCGAGATGAGTCGGTTTGCTGCCCTTCGGCATGAAATCCCGGACGAAGTCCGACCAGTTATTGCAGGCGCGCGGCTCGTCGGGATACGCGTCCGCCTGCGGCGCCACACCAATAAAGGCGGCGGTAGTGGTGGTCGCCGCTTCGATGGGCTTGGTACCCGTCGAAACCTCCTGGATATACACGCCGGGCACATCGAATTGCGCCATGTCATCTCTCCTTTGGATCGAACCTGATCACCACGCGGCCGCCGTCCTCGGCCGTGACCGACACGAGCTGCTCGACGCCCTTGGCGACGATGCGCAGCGGCCGGTCGAGCACGGCGCCGGGCGCAGCGCCGAGATCGAAGCGCCCGTCGTTATCGGTATACACAGCGCGATTAATGTGCGGCAGCTCGATCCGCGCGCGCGGGACCGGCACGTCGCCCGAGGTCAGGACGACCCCTCGCACCGGCGACGTCGCGGCCAGCCGGACCTCCGGCGCGGAGCGCACCCGGCTCACCTGGGACGAGCGCTCGACCACCAGCGGATACCGCAGCGCGAAAGCCGGCCGCGGGATCGTGCCGAACGCAGCCCACACCTCCGGCGCGATCGCACGCAGCTCGACACTTAGATCCGCACGCTCGAGGGCAGCGAAGACGAGCCGCCCGAGCAGGCGATGCTCTTGCGCCACATCCGGCGCGAACACCGTGACCAGGTAGCGCAGAGTCACCTCGAGCGGCCTTCTGACCGAGCGCTGCGCCGGCGCCGCCTGATCGATGTCGAGCAGGTACAACGATACCGTCGCGCGTTCCGCCGCGCTGCTGAGGGGCGCAGCGAACAGTACGTCCGCGCCCTCGACGATCGAGCCGACCCAGCTGGACAACGCGCGGTCGACGTCGTCGATCAACTCAGGTCTCCCGTCCGAATCACTCGATCCACGGCCACGGCCGCCCCCCCCAATGACCTGGTGCAACCGCGCGAGAAACTTGATACGGGAGGAAGCACCAGCAACTCGTCGATCGCCCGACGACGAACCCGCGTTTTTGTCATGCAGAGGATCAGGCGCTCGATGCTCGACACATGTGTTGGCGCTGGCCTCCGCCGCCCTGTTTCCTTGGCCTCGGCAGCCTTGTTTCTTTGTCTTCGAGGCCAACTCCCGGAAGGCTCGCGGACTCGCGCAGTATAGTCCTGCGTGCCGCAAATTGCATGGGCGCAAGACGTTTAGAGCCGCTATATAGCGCGTCAAAAAATGTGGGCCGCGCAAGCGGCAACGACGGTGAACGATCTCATTAGCTGCTATGGTTGGCACGGCCCGCCTGGCACGGCTCCGCCCAGGCGCGAGGCCGCGGAACGGCGCGGAATTTGCATTTCTTCCGTTCATACACCGTTTGGCTGTCCCGCCGCATTGAAATGCGGCCCTCCGGCCCCCAGTTAGGGGAGCACACCCGCGCAACCCAGCGAGCCGCAATATACTGATGGATGACCAGAACCTGACCCCACGCGACGACCGTTCCTCGGCGGAACGGTTGCGCGCGCAAATTCCCGAGGACGTGCTGCTGATCGTGCCCGTCCGCAATATCGTGATGTTTCCGGGCGCCGTCACGCAGATTTCGCTCGGCCGTGAGATATCGATCAACGCGGCGCGTGAAGTCGTCGACGACGGCCACAAGCTCGGCATCGTTCTGCAACGCGATCCCAGCGTCGACGATCCGGAGCCGCAGGACCTGCACCAGTACGGCACCACCGTCAGCGTCATTCGCTATTTGAAGGCGCCGAACGGGATGCATCATCTGATCTGCCAGGGCGAGCAGCGCTTTCGGGCGCTCGATTATCTCTCCGGGCTGCCGTTCCTCGCCGCGCGCTTCGATCTGATTCCGGAGCGCGAGCAGCGCGACACGTCGATCCTGGCGCGCGCCGCCGTGCTCAAGCAAAAAGCCTCGGAAGCGATCGAGCTGCTGCCGCAGGTGCCGCCGGAGATCGCGGCCGCGCTGCAGGGCGTCGATTCGCCGTCGCAGCTTGCCGACCTGATCGCCGGCCTGATCGATATCTCGCCGGCCGAGAAGCAGGAGATTCTCGAAACCTTCGATGTCGACGAGCGGCTCAAGAAGGTCACGGATTACCTCGCGCACCGCGTCGAGGTGCTGCGCCTGTCCCGCGAGATCGGCGAGCAGACTCAGGGCAAGCTCGAGGAGCGCCAGCGCGAATACCTGCTGCGCGAGCAAATGCGCACGATCAAGCGCGAGCTCGGCGAAGACTCCGAGCATGCGGAGGTCGAGGAGCTGCGCGAGGGCATCGAGACGGCCGAGATGCCGGAGGAGGCCAACGAGCAGGCGCTGAAGGAGCTGCGCCGCCTCGAGATGATGCCCGAGGGGGCGGCGGAGCGCTCGATGGTCCGCACCTACCTCGATTGGCTGATTGCGCTGCCGTGGTCGAAGCTCGACGCCGAGGAGATCGACATCGCGAAGGCTCGGCAGATCCTCGACGAGGACCACTACGGCCTCGAGAAGATCAAGCGGCGCATCCTCGAGTATCTCGCCGTGCGCAAGCTGAACCCGGAAGGGCGGAGCCCGATCTTGTGCTTCGTCGGCCCGCCCGGCGTCGGCAAGACGTCGCTCGGGCAGAGCATCGCACGCGCGATCGGGCTCAAGTTCGTGCGCGCCAGCCTCGGCGGCGTGCACGACGAGGCCGAGATTCGCGGGCATCGCCGCACGTATATCGGCTCGATGCCGGGCACCGTCATCCAGAGCATCCGCAAGGCGGGCACGCGTAACCCCGTCATGATGCTGGACGAGATGGATAAGCTCGGCGTCGGCTTCCACGGCGACCCGTCGTCCGCGCTGCTCGAGGTGCTCGATCCGGAGCAGAACTCGACCTTCCGCGATCACTACTTGGATGTCGCGTTCGATCTGAGCAAGGTGTTTTTCATCGGCACGGCAAACGTGCTCGACAACATCCCGCGGCCGCTGCGCGATCGCATGGAAGTCATCGAGCTCGCCGGCTATACGCCCGACGAGAAGATCGAGATCGGAAAGCGTTACCTTGTCGATCGCCAGATGAAGGCGAACGGGCTGAAGCCCGAGCAGGCGTCGATCAGCGAAGAGGCGCTGCGCGTCATCGTCGACGGCTACACGCGCGAAGCCGGTGTCCGCAATCTCGAGCGCGAGATCGGCAGTGTGCTGCGCAACGTCGCGATGCAGATTACGGAGGGCAAGGAGACGCCGATCCATATCGACACTGAGGCGGTCGCGACGATCCTCGGGTCGCCGCGTTTCGAAAGCGAGACGAAGCTGCGCACGAGCGTGCCGGGCGTCGCGACGGGGCTCGCGTGGACGCCGGTCGGCGGCGATATCCTCTTCATCGAGACGAGCCAGGTGCCCGGCAAGGGTCAGCTCATCCTGACCGGGCAGCTCGGCGACGTGATGAAGGAGAGCGCGCAAGCGGCCGTGACGCTGGCGAAGAACCGCGTCAGCGCTCTAGGCGCGTCGAAGGCGGCGTTCGAGGAGAACGATTTGCACCTGCACGTGCCGGCCGGCGCCATACCGAAGGACGGCCCGAGTGCCGGTGTCGCCATGTTCGTCTCGGTCGCATCGCTCGTATCCGGGCGCAAGGTGCGTGACGACGTCGCGATGACGGGCGAGATCAGCTTGCGCGGCCTCGTGCTGCCGGTGGGCGGCATCAAGGAAAAGGTGCTCGCGGCGATGCGCGCCGGCATCAAGACCGTAATGCTGCCGGCACGCAATAAAAAGGACTACGAGGACATTCCGGAACAGGCGCGCGAGCAGCTCGAGTTCATTTGGCTCGAGAAGGTCGAGGATGCGCTCGAGGTCGCGCTCGAGCCGGAGGATCAGCGCGACGCCAAATCGCAAGTCGCCTAGCCACCGCGATGGGCTAGCAGGCTGTTCAGAAGACTTTTTCAACAGCCTGCTAGTCGCGGACAATACGGCGCCATCTTCGCCCGGAGATCTGCGTGGTCCCGACGACCCCCGGCGCGGCCGGGCTCTACCCTTCTTCGGATCCCCGCAGCGAGTCGACTCTCGTTACTTTCGCTAGCGCAATGCTCCGCGCGCTCGAGGCGCGCGGGCTGC
>CAZFJU010000037.1:0-24730 GCA_964518995.1 uncultured Gammaproteobacteria bacterium | reverse complement strand
AGTATTACATTAGTTGATAGGTCGCATCGCACTTTATGTTCGATCACGAACCGGCACGGCACGATTAATCTAACGCGGTGACTTATCACAGCCCTCCTATTCGCTGCGATCACGGCTTTTCACCAGGCGTTTGCGGTCGTTGCCGTCGCAACGGAAGCTATGCCGGATGCCGGGCGTTCGAAACCGAACAACGAAGGGCTGTCGGCTTGCGCAGCGATGACCTCCCGGGGGCCATCGTGGATTCAGGGGCGGGGAGTCGTTTGAAATAGATTTCGTGCTGGAAGATTGCGGCCGCATTCGGCCAATGACGGAGTAACTACATGGGCGGTATTGAGCGAATCTCGCGTGGGTCTACATCCTTGCGGGAGCAAGTCACTGCCACGATTCGGGACGCGATCCTGAATGGTCAGCTTAAGCCCGGCCAAAAGCTGGTGGAGAGGCAGCTCTGCTCATCATTGGATATCAGCCGAACGCTGCTGCGCGAAGCGCTTCCGCAACTGCAAGCTGAGGGCCTGATCAAGACGGTCGCGCATAAAGGCCCTTCCGTCGCGTCGATCGGGCCGGACGAAGTGCGCGAGATTTACCAGATTCGGCGTGTGCTCGAAGCGCTCGCCGTGCATGAATTCACTCGCAATGCGTCCGGAGAGCAGGTCAAGCGGTTGCGTGAGCAGCTCGCAGCCCTGAAGCGGCCGGAGGCCGCAAATAATCTCCGCGACCTCCTCGTTGCCAAGGCCGGGTTTTATTCCGTGCTGTTCGAAGGGTGCGGGAACAAGATCATCGGCCAGATACTCACGCAGCTCAACAATCGAATGGTCCTTTACAAGCGGCTCTCCTTGAGTGTCCCGGGGCGCTTGGCTCATGCCATAGAGGAAATCGAGGCCATCGTATCCGCAATCGAAGCCGGCGACGCGGAGCAAGCAGCAGCGCTCTGTGAAGTGCATGTCGTCAATGCTGAGCAAACGGTCATGCGCCGCCTCCTAGACGAGCCGGACGATAACGAATGCGCCGCGGATGACCGCCGCCCGGCCCAGGAGGCGAGGCGCGCTGCCGGCCGCAAGGCGAGCCGGAGCTGAGCCCCGATCGGCGGCAGCGCGCGAGACGCGCTCAGGCTCTACAAAGTTAGCCACTGCCGGCCACTGCTCAGGCGCTACGAAGTTAGCCACTGCCGGCCACCCGGCGCACTGAGCAGCCGCTGCTACCGTGCGTCCGCGCGCGCCTGTATCTCGATTCCGGCCCACTCCTCGACGACCCGAGCAATCGATGTGAAATCCGAGGCTTCACCAAACCTCGCTTCGGTGATCGCGAGCATCTGCAGGACCGCGCTGCCGGCAATCATCGGCACGCCCAGGTTTTCCGCCTCGTGAAGGCATAGCTTCACGTCCTTATGTGCAAGACCGGTTGCGAAGCCAAAGTCGAACCCGCGGGTCAGCACCGAGCGAGGGAATTTGTCTTGGGTCGCACTGTTGCGACCGCTGCCAGCGTTGATGACATCGAGCATCTGGGCCGGATCGAGACCGGCCTTCGTACCGAGGACGACCGCCTCTGCCGAGAGCGCGATCGCAGCGACCGACAGCAGGTTGTTGGCCAGCTTCATCACTTGCCCCTGACCGGGTAATTCGCCGACGTAGAACGGCTTGCCGAATTGCCGGAGTGCGGCCTCCGCGTGCTCGTACGCCTCCCGCGGACCGGAAACCATCACGGCGAGTGTGCCGTTTCTTGCTCCCGCGACGCCGCCGCTGATCGGACAATCCATATAGACGATTCCGGTGTCTCGAAGCGCATCGGCCACCGCCCTCGCCATGCTCGGCCCCGTGGTCGAGCAGTCGAAGATCCGTCTGACACGCGAACCGCAGTGCAGCCCCTTCGGCCCGAGCGCCACTTCGCGGACGACATCGGGCATCGGCAGACTCAGAAACACGGTGGCGGCGCGGTCGGCCACCTCGGCCGGAGAGTCCGCCGACTGAGCGCCGTACGCGACGAGAGCTTCCACCGCCGCCGCGGAACTGTCGTGAACGGTAAGAGAAAGGCCGGCATCGAGGAGACGCTTCGCCATGCCCGCGCCCATTCGGCCCAAACCGATGAATCCGTAGTCTGTCACGCTCGTCCTTCCATTATGGTGCGCCGCGTCGATCGCGAGGCTGCGAGCGAGCGGCCGACCGGCGGGATCCGGTCGGCACGCGGCTCGGTGATCGACTACCTACCTGTCGTCGAGGGAGCCGGCAGCGCTACAGCGTAGGCTCCGTCACACCGCGGAAAGCGGCCCAAGGTCCAGCCGCCCCGTGCTGTCGCCAAGCGATTCCCTATGAACGCCCACACGATCGAGCAGCGTGAGCAGCAGGTTGGTCATCGGCGTCCAGGCCTTTGGGTCGAACGTCAAGTGGCGCCCGCCCTGATGCCATCCGCGCTGACCGCCGACCACCGCCAGCGGCAAATCGAAATGGGCGTGCTGATTCGGATTGCTGAGCGAGGCGCCGTACAGGAACAGCGAGTTGTCGAGCAACGTGCCGTCACCCTCCTTGGTCGACTCGAGCTTGTCCAGATACCACGCGAAGAGATCCGTCTGATAGACGTTGATGCGGGCGAGCTTCTCGATCTGCGTCGCATTATCCTGGTGGTGGGAGATGGCGTGATGGCCCTCTTCGATCCCGATCTCCGGGTAGGTGCGGAAATTCAGTTCGCGGCCGAGCATGAACGTCACGACGCGCGTCATGTCCGCCTGAAATGCGAGCCACTGCAGCTCGAACATCAGCTTGACGTGCTCGTCGAAGCGGCTTGGGATGCCTCGCGGACGCTCGAGCGTCGGCAGAGCGTCCTCGGACGCGTTCTCCGCAGCTTCGATCCGGCGCTCCACCTCGCGAACGGATTCAAGGTAGTTATCGACCTGGGCCCGGTCTTGCGGACCGAGTGTCCGCGAGAGGCGCGCGAAATCCTCGCCCACGGAATCGAGGATGCTGCGGTTCCTCTTGATCCGCTCCATGCGCTGCTCTGCGGTTCCGCCGTAGCCGAACAGGCGCTCGAAGACGAGACGCGGGTTATTCTCGGTGGGTAGAGGCGCGGTCGGCGAGCGCCAAGCGAGCGTATTGAGGTAAACGCAGCTGTAACTGTTCTCGCACTGGCCGGAGACGAAGTTCAGGTCGATCCCCAGCTCGAGCGAAGGCAGCACCGTGTCCTTCCCAAGCTCGTCCGCGACGAGCTGATCGGCGGACACGCCGTTCTGGATATCCGCGCCCTCCGTGCGCCTCGGGTGCACGCCGGTCAGCCACGAGCTCGTTGCGCGCGTGTGATCACCGTTGGCGCCATCGGCCCCTGCCTCGGCTTCCGGCTGAGCGAGGCCGCTGACGACAGTGAGCCGATCGCGATGCGCCGCGAGCGGCCGCAGGATCGGCGACAGCGCCATGTCGCGCCCCTCTCCCTGCGGCGTCCAGTAGTTGACGCCAAGAAAATTCATCGCGACGCCGTTTGGCATATAGACAAAGCTGATGCGCTTCGGAACCGGAGGCGTCTTACCGAGGGCCGGTATCATTGCATCGAGCATCGGAAGTGCAATGCCGGCCGAGGCGCCGTGGAGAAAACGCCTGCGCGAGAGGCTCTGCTTCGTGATGAACTTCATCCCTGGTCTCCTTTCGAGCTCATCCGCATTTGGAAGGCCGGACTTTCTACGATGCCCAAAATAAACTCGGAAAAACGGTAATCGGACTCGCTCGCTCGATCGAGGATTTTGCGCACCGTCGGCATATCGTACGGCTCGATTCCGCGGCCGAGCGCGTATGTCATCAGCTTCTCGGTCATCGTAGTGAGGAACACGTCCGATGACTTGAGCACGACTCTCAACCCCTCTACACCGTCGTATTCGGTGCCGTCCGGCATCGCACCGCGAGCGTCGATCGGCTCCCCCGTATCACCCAGATCGCGCCAACGCCCGATCGCATCGAAGTTCTCCAGCGAGAAGCCGAGCGGATCCATGACCGCGTGGCAGCTTGCACAGGTCGGGTTCTCACGATGCGCTGCAAGCCGCTCACGCATCGACAGCCTCGTCCCCTGCCCATCCGTCTCGAGGAGACCGGGCACGTCCGGCGGCGGGGCGGGCGGCGGGGCGCCCAGAAGATTCTCGAGGATCCACTGACCTCGTATCACCGGGGAAGTCCGGTCCGGATAGGATGTAACGGCAAGAATACTGCCGTGTCCCAGCAACCCTCTTCGAGGATCATCCTCCGCCAGCTCGACGCGCCGGAAATGCGCGCCTTCGATACCCTCGACGCCGTAGTGCCTCGCGACGCGATCGTTCAAGAACGTGTACTCGGCGTCGAGCAGCTGCAGCGCGCTGCGATCCTCCCGCATGATACTTCCGAAGAACAGCTCCGTCTCTCGCCGCAGCCCCTGGCGCAACGTGTCGTCGAAATCCGGAAAAATGCTCTGCACCGGCACGATGGCGTCGAGATTGCGCAGATAAAGCCACTGGCCGGCGAAGTTCTCGATGAAAGCGTCCGCCTTTTCGTCCGCAAGCATGCGGCGGACCTGAGCCTCGAGCTCGTTCGGATCCGACAACCGGCGCTCGGACGCGGCCTTCAGGAGCTCATCGTCGGGAATACTGCTCCAAAGGAAGAAGGACAGCCGGGATGCCAGCTGGAAGTCGCTGACCCGATACGGAGCGCCTGGCTCGACGCCTTCAGGATCGCGCTCGATGCGAAAGAGGAACTCGGGTGAAAGCAGCAGCCGGGTCAGCGCAATCTCGATACCCGCGTCGAAGCCCTTGTCCGCCTCCTGGCGGTAGAACGTGAGCAGCGGGGCGACATCCGCTTGATCGACGTCCCGCCGATAAGCGCGTCGGGCCAGACTCTCGAGGATCCGCTCGGCGCACTCGACATTGCCCGGCGAGAGCGCATCCGTGCCGTCGGGCTCACAGATAAAGATACGCGCACGGCTCGCGGTGTCTCCGGGTCCCTGCGCGTTGTACGGGCCGCTGATCTCGACCGACTGCACATACGCGCCCGCGCGCGTCTCGGACAGGTTCACACCGTTCGGATACGGCCGTTCGAACGGCAGCCGCAACGTCTCCTTGAGCGCCGACGCACGATTCAGGAAGTTCGCTGTGACGACGTGCTCACCGGCCGACACGGGCACGCGCACGCGCCAGTTCTCGTCGGCCCGATTGCGCGAGCTGCGGTCTGCGCGGCTCAGCACGAGCCGTCGCGCCATCGTCTCCTCGGTATGCATGGCGAGGCTCGCAAGCTCGGGCGCCGGTTCCTGAAGAGGCACGGCCTCGAGCGTAAAGACGGTTACGCGCTCTCCGTCGATCGCGATCTCGAGCTGTTGAGGCTCCGCGTACAGCGGCACCTGCTCGTTCAAATCACGCTGGAGCGCCACCGCAAACTCGTACTCGCCATTGACCGGGAACGTGTACTCGAGACGCATTCCGCCTCGCGTGCCGAACGGCATGCCGTCGAGGCGCCTCTCCTGTGAGCGGTCATCGGGAACTCTGAACCAGTCCACATCCGAGAACGGCGGCGGACGTCCCACGGCTAAGCGGCTGACGCGATCGGCCGCGTTGAGATAGCGCTCCAATAGCAATGGCGAGAGCGTGAGCACGCCGCCGATGTTATCGAAGCCGTAGCTGGAATCGTCCGCCGGCAGCAGCTCGGTGAAGTCGATCTCCACGGCCAGAAGATCACGCACGGCATTCGTATACTCGTTGCGGTTCAGCCGGTGAAACGACACGGTTCGCCCAGGATTCGGCGCAGCCGCCGCCGCAGCGTCGAGCTCGTCCTCGAGAAATGAAACGAGCGCCTCGTGCACAGCGTCAGGCGGCGCAGGCCTGCCGGCTGGCGGCATCATGCCGGCCCGGAGCCGACGGATGACGGTCTCCCACTTGCCGGCCTCCGCGACGAGATTGGAGAGATCGCTCCCCTGGAGGGTTAATCCAGCGGTCAGCTCAACGTCGTTATGACAATCGACGCAGTACTGAGACAGGGTCGCCGAATGCTCCTGGACGACATCCTGCCGCGTCTCGCAGCCGGTTAGCGCTACGAGCACTGCGAGCAGCGGTAATAGTACCCTTCGACCTTTCATCGATCGCCTTGATTCGTGGGATTAGCGCAGTGCGCGCATAATATTCTCACGGGCAACCTATCATACAATCCTACCGTTTTGCTACTTCCCCCCGCGCGAGCAGCAGGTTCTCCAGCAACTCCACCGCTTCGGGATAGTGCTTCAGG
The DNA here is from genome assembly GCA_964518995.1 of uncultured Gammaproteobacteria bacterium. Lineage (GTDB taxonomy): Bacteria > Pseudomonadota > Gammaproteobacteria > Steroidobacterales > Rariloculaceae > ZC4RG20. The sequence goes on along the minus strand of CAZFJU010000037.1, from coordinate 18,518 downwards.
CCGGATCCGTTGCGCACGACTCCGTCGGCGGCGACGAGCGGCGTCCAGCCTTTTTGGTTGACGATATCGAGCTCGGCTCCGAGGTCGGCCAGGTATTCGATGATCTCGAGCGCCCCGCCGCGATATACGGCGCCGTGCACCGCCGTGTCCCCTTGCGCGTTGACGTCGTTGACTCCGCCTCCACCGACTTCGAACGCCAGCTTGACGGCTGCAAACGCCTCTTCGTGCGTGCCCGGATTCTCACCCGGCGCCCAGATGCCGACGCCCGCTGCCGCCATCATCGCCGTCGTTCCATCGGTGGTCTTGATGGAAGGGTCCGCGCCAAGGTCGAGCAGCAATCGCATCAACGGCAGGTCGCAGGACTTTGCTGCCAATAGAAACGCCGTGGCGCCGATTCGGTTCATATCGTTGCGGTTTCCATCGTTCGGCTCGACATGCATCCTCGCGTTGATGTCGGCACCCGCTTCGACCAGCTTCACGACGAGGTCCGTGGGACTCAAGCTGCCGGTTTGCACCGGGCCGGGCAAATTGAAACCGCGATTCCAGCGCCGGGTCCAGGCGACCTGGTGCAGTGCCGTCCAGCCCTGCTTGTCCGCGTTCGGATCGGCTCCGTAATCGAGCAGCACTCCCGCAAGCTCGTAGTGCCCGTTCAAGATTGAGAGAACGAGCATGCTCGTGCCTGCGCGGCTCTCTTCGTTGACGTTCGCTCCACGGTCGAGGAGCGTGCGGGTGGTTTGCAATGCGCCGGCGCGAACTGCGAAGGTGAGCGCACTGAACTCACCGCTCAAGGTGCGCGCATGCATATCGGCGCCTGCATCGAGCAGCGCTTCCACGACGCTGGCGTTGTTGGCCGCCGCAGCCCACATCAACGCCGTCTGACCTCTCCGTCGCTCCGTCGCGTGCACATCGGCACCGGCCTTCAACAGTACTCGAACCGCGTCCGCCTGACCGGCTCGCGCTGCCGTCATCAACGGCGTCTCGCCGTCCGGCAACGCCTGATTCGGATCGGCGCCATGATCGAGCAGCAACTCGAGCATCCGGGCGCTGCCGTTCTCGCTCGCGAGAAAGACCGGCCCGACACCATACCGGTTCGCCGCCGCAACGTTCGATCCAGCATCGAGAAGCGCCGTGGCGATCGTCTCGTCGTCTGCGTGCACGGCCCATGCGAGCGCCGTCGTCCCGTCCGGATCGGGTTGATTCGCGTCCGCACCGTGGTCAATGAGCGACCTTACGGCCGCGACGTCCTGCGCCTTGACGGCGGAAAGCAATGCGTCGCCGGCCAGCGCGTTCGTGCAAAGGAATAGGAACCCGAGCAGTGCGGAGGAGGTGCGGTGATGTGTTCTCAGTGGTAGTAGCGCGCGGAGCATGAAACCCCTCCTCATTCGATCACGTGCTGATGGGAAGATTGTATCCGGTCGGTGCTCGCGGCGGCTCGCCGCGGACGCTGCTCGGGAGTGGACAGATCGCAACCCGCCTGCTGCTCGCAAAGCCGCTCGAGCAGGTCAGCCGTCGCCTCATAGACCACGATGGTCGAGCCTCGCTCGTGGCCCCCGATGCGTCCGAGCGCGGCGTCGACGGGCGTCCTGCCTCGAGCGTCGGCAACATCGATCTTTGCGCCCGCGTCGACCAAGTGCTCCACGACGTCGTTCCAACCCCAAAACGCGGCGCCGAACAGTGCGGTTTGGCCCGCGCCGAGCCCGCCGCCGGTCGTCCTCGCATTGATGTCGGCGCCGGCTTCGAGCAACACCTCGAGCGCGGCAATGGATTTCTCCTGGACGTCGGGCGTCACGTAATGCGGAATGCCCGGCCCGAAACCGCGGATGTCGCACTCGAGAGACTCGTACCCTGCCGCTGCCATCATCGGCGTCGTTCCGCTCTCGTTCGGCAACTCGAGTAGCGCGCCGTGCTCGAGCAGCAGACGCATCGCATCGACGGAGAACGTTTTCGCAGCGCGCAACAATGGCGTCGCACCGGTCGTAAGCATTCGATCGCAGCCGCGGTCGAAGCGAATGTCACGGTAGGGCGGCCGGAGCTTGAGCTGAATGTTCGGATTCGCGCCGGCTTCCAGTATGCGCGCGATAAGCTCGAGGCTGGTCGTCTTGGAAGTCGATCGCGTGTCTGGACGCCCGCCATGCGGAATCGTGTTCATATCGACTGCGGCATAAAGCGGCGTGCGGCCCCACCGGTCGAACTGGTCGACGCTCGCGCCGGCTGCGAGCAGCACCGCCGCGACATCGAAGTGAAGGTTGTTGATCGCGGTGATCAGCGGCGTCACATTCCGCGGGTCGCCGAGATCCGGATCCGCGCCGGCCTCGACGAGCACGCGGGCGCATTCCGCGCATCCCTCTCGCGCGGCATACATCAACGCCGTCATGCCGCCGTAGGGCCGAAACATCTCGCGTGGCTCGGCCGAGACCTGCCGGGCCCATTCGTTGACCGCCGATCGGGCGTTCGGATCGGCGCCGTGCTCGAGCAGGAGCGCAAGCATCTCCGGTTGCTTCTGGGCAGCCGCCCAGATCACGGCGGTCTGATTCCGCCAGGTCTCGCGCGCGTTGACGTCGGCACCGTGCTCGATCAGCAGTCGCGCGGCGTCGACGTTGCCGCTACGTGCAACGATCATGAGCGGCTTTTCATTGTCCGCGCCCTCGACGTCGACGTTCGCCCCGGCCGAGAGCAGGCGGTGGATGACGTCGACGTTGCCGATCACGGCGGCCTCGAGCAGCGGCCTCGAGCCATAGTCGTTGACCGCATCGACATCCGCGCCCCGCGCGGTCAGCCGCTCGACGAGCTCGACATCGTCGTGGTAGACCGCCCAGTGCAATGCGGTGGTGCCGTCCGCCGAGCGGGCATTCGGGTCCGCACCTTCGTCGAGCTCGGCGATGGCCGCCGCCGTGTCGCCGAGCCGAGCCGCGTCCACGATCCGAGCAGCGAGCGTCGGCGCGGCCGCCGTAGCGAACAGTGCGAGCGCTGCAAGGAGTCGTAGCGCCCGGCGGATGCAGAGCTCGCTCATCGCTAGACCTCCGTGAGCTCGCCCGTGCTGTCGCCGACGGAATCCACGGGCACGCCGGCCCTGAGCATCAAAGTAAAGAGCAAGTTCGCGAGCGGCGTGTGATCCTCGTAGCGCAGATGCTGACCGCCGTTGATGCCGTGCCCGCGTGCGACGACCAGCGTGGGCAATGGGAAGTGATCATGAGCGTTGCTGTTGCTCATGTTGCTGCCATACAGGAAGATCGAGTTATCGAGAACGGAGCCGCCGTCGCCGTCCGGCATCTCGTCGAGCTTCCTGAGGAAATTGCCGAAGACCTCGCTGTGATAGCGCTGCACCCGCACAAGCTTCTCGATCGACGCGCGGTTCCCGGCGTGGTGCGACAACGGATGGAACGCGTCGGACACGCCGATATGGTGGTACGACATCGTGCTGACCTCGGCCGCCATCATGAATGTTGCGATTCGCGTCATATTCGCCTGATACGCTGCCGCGATCATGTCGAACATCAGGCCCAGGTGCTCGTCGAAGCTCGGCATCGCCGCGGGCACGTCGGGCAGCTCCACGGCCGAGAGATCGCGCTCGGCGAGAAGCGCTACGCGACGCTCGATCTCATGCACGCTTTCGAGATAGTCGCTGAAAATCGCCCGGTCCTCGGCTCCGAGCCGACGATTGAGAGCGCTGACCTCGCTTCCAACCATGTCGAGAATGCTCTGATAGTCGCGTGAGATGTCCTCGCGCTCCTCGGGCGAGGTGCCCCGGCCGAAGATCTTCTCGAATGCCTTGCGCGGATCGAATTCCATGGGCAGCGGCGTCGTCGGCGTCCTGAACGAAATCGTCGCGCCGTAGCTGCAGCCATAGGTTCCGTCGCACGCGGCGCTGCCGCCGCTCTCCTCCGTCGCAAGCTCGATAGACGGCAACGGCGTATCCTGGCCGATGTGGCGTGCAGCGATCTGATCGACGGTGACGCCGCCGTACGGCGCATGACTTTGTCGGGGCGGCACGCAGCTGAGCCACGTCGCCGGCGTGATGGCGTGCACGGCCGGGCTCTCGGCGGGCTTGTTGCCGAGCCCGCTCACGACGGTCAGGTACCTCTTGAACGGCTCGAGCGGCTCGAGAATCGGTTTGAGGTCGAAGTCGTGGCCGTCGATATCGGGCGTCCAACCGTTGAGCTCGTCGCCGAACGGCGTGTTATTCATGATCGCGCCGTGCGGAAGGTAAAAGAACCCCAGGCGGGGACGGGGCGCGGCGGCCGTCCTCGCGAGCGCCGTAGCGGCCGGCACCATCGCGCTGAGGAACGGCAGGCCGATCGTCACGCCGCCGGCCCGCAGCAGCGTTCGTCTCGAGATGTGCTTCTTGGTAATGAACATCTAGCCCCCTCCTGCGGCCTCATTCACGTTCTCGGAAGCGGCCTGCAGCTCCCCTTCCGTCGCGGGAGCCGGCACAGTGCGCATCCGAAACGGTGCGCTGTGGGCGATGCCGCTGACGATGGACGAAAACGTATACCCTTGTGCTGCCGCGTCGCGCACGATCGCGCGCACGACCGGCATGTCGTAATGCTCGAGCGTTCTTCCTAGCGCGTAAGTGAGCAGCTTCTCCGTGAGCGTCTGCACGAATCGCTCCGGCTCCGCCAAAAGCGCCTCTCGTAGATCCATCGGGCTCTCGACGTGCACGCCGTCAGCCAGCTGCCCATGCGAATCGATCGCCACTCCGCTGTCTATCTCGATGTCGCGCCACTCACCGAGCGGACCGAAATTCTCGAGAGCCTGCCCAATCGGGTCGATGACGCCGTGGCATTGATTGCACGACGGCTGGTCCCGGTGCAACGCGAGGCGCTCTCGAACGGAACGCGGCACGTCGCCGGGCAGCGGCGCAAGATCCGTCTCGACATCCGCAGGCACCGGCGCGGGCGGCGCGCCGAGCAAATGCTCCATAATCCACGCGCCGCGCAGTACCGGCGACGTACGATCCGGGTAAGACGTCACCATCAGCACGCCGCCTTTGCCCAACAAACCGAAACGGCGCGGATCGGCGAGCTCGACTCTACGGAATCGGTCGCCGCGGACAGTGCCGATACCGTAGTGACGAGCGAGCCGCTCGTTTAGAAAGGTGTGCCGAGCCGTGAGCAGATCGATCACGCTCGCGTCCGGGTTTCGCAATACGCTGTCGAGATACAGCTCCATCTCACGCTCCAAGGCGTCGCGTAGATCCTCGTCGAAGGTGGGATAAAGCTTCGGGTCGGGGTCGATGGCGGCGAGGCGGCGGAGACCGAGCCATTGGAAAGCGAAGTGGGTAATCAAGGACTCCGACTTGGAATCGGCCAGCATGCGTTCGATCTGCGCGGCGTAGGTCTCCCGATTGCGGAGCCCGCCCTGCTCGGCAAGCTCGAGCAGGGTGTCGTCCGGGCCGCTGCCCCATAGAAAGAACGCCAGCCGCGACGCGAGCTCGATATCACCGATCGGATACACGTCCCCCGGCTCGAGATCCTGCGAGCTCGGCTCCGACTCGACTCGATAGAGGAATCGGGTGCTCGCAAGAATCGCCATCAGCCCTCGTTGAATCCCCGTTTCGAAGCCGCCGGCGTCGTGGCCGGACCGGTAAAAGGCCAGCAGCGGCTCGAGATCGGTGTCCATAATGGGCCGGCGGAACGCGCGCCGTGCAAGCTCGCTCAGGATCTGCTTGGCGCACGGCAGTTCCTGCGGCTCGGCCTCCGGGTAACAGCCGAATATGCGCTGGCGGCTCGGAGTCGGCTCGCCGATCCCTTGCGGGCCGTACGGACCGACGATCTGCAGACTCCGCATCCGCGGCACGTCCGGTAACGTCTCGCCCGGGATGAAGGAATGGAGCCGATAATCGGACTCCGCACGGCTGCGTGCCACGAACGCGGCGCCGATCTCGCGGTCACCCGCCTTGACGCTGAGCCGAATGTTGCGAAACCGGTCCTTGATCGCCTCGACCGCGGAAATCTGCTGCTGATCGACAGCGCGCAAATCTTCCTCGCCGCCAAGCTCGCCCTCGAAAACCTTGCGGCCGTCTACCGTCAGGATCACGCGATGTCGATAGTCGAGCCACCCATGCGGATAGGCGCGCAGGTCCGCGGCAGGCACCGATGCGACGTCGAGGCTGAAAATGTACTCGCCGTCTGCAGGAAAATGATGGCGAACCAGCAGGCCGCCGCGCGTGCCGAGCGGCAGCCCGTCGAGATGCGCCGTTTGGTTTTCCCGCTCGACACCATATTCGAAACGAGCCGCGGGAGCTTGAGGCTCGCCGACCGCCATCTCGCTGATATCCCGGGCCGCCGCGATGTAGCGGTCGAGGTGGGTGGGAGACATGCCGAGCACGCTCGCGATGTTGTCGAAGCCGTCGCTCGACAGGTCCGCCGGCAGCATCGCCTGCGCGTCGATGCGAATGCCGAGAAGCTCCCGAACTGCGGCCGCGTACTCGTTTCGATTCAGGCGATGTGCGGCGACGCGCCCGGGTTGTGCGGCCGCGGCGGCGGCATCCAGATACGCCTCGAGCGCAACCACGAACGCATCCATCCGCTCGTTCGCGGGACGGCGCGCCCCGGGCGGCGGCATCAGGTGGCCGCGCAACTTCCGGACAACGTTTTCCCAGATCTCGGGATCTTGCGGCACATGCTCGGCGTCGAGCTGGCTTAGCGAAAGCCCCCCTGCGTGCTCACTGTCGTTGTGGCAGTCGGTGCAGTACTGCTCGAGAATCGGCCACTGCTTCGCGACGGTATCGAGCGGCGTTTCGCTGCACGCCGCGAGCACGAGCGCGCCCGCCGTCACGGAGCCGACTCGCCCGATCGTCGCCGCGAGCCTGAACCGCGCCGATGTCCCGGATGCGCTCACAATCCGATGCCCCAGCGGCCGAGGTAAGCGTTTAGCAGGAATCTTTCCGCGTTGCTCCCCCAATAAGCGTCGAACGCTTCGGTGATCCCGGCCGCAAGCATTTCGGTTGCACTCCGGCCCTCGTTCGCCATGCTAACCATATCTTCGCGCACGGCGGATAGCATGTCGCGCTGCGCCTCGAGGTGGCGCGCGGATTGAGCGGGACCGACCGCGGGAACGTACTGGGTATCGCCGTCGCCGAGCTCGAGAAGCTTGTTCGTCGCATCGATCAATCCATCGAGGGACCCGCCGGTAATGTAGTCGACCACCGGATAGCGCCCGACCGTGACGGCGCCGCCGGCGGCGATGACGTTGTCGTCGGGAAAGCGTACGTAGATGTCTCCGTCAGTATGCGCGCCGGGCAAATGGCCGTACTCGATTCGCCGTCCCGCGGCCGCAAGCTCGATGGGCTGGGGATCGGACGAATAGAACGTCATCGCGGGGCGCGCGATCGAAGGACGCGGCGAATAGGTGCGGTCGTGCCAGTCCACATAGAACCGCGTGCTCATCCACAGACGGGTGTTCTCGTGCGCGATGGTGAGTGCGCCGGCACGGGCTAACGCTTCGTTGCCGCCGGTATGCGCGAGATGCCAATGCGTATTGAAAAGGAACTGAATCGGCGTGCCGCCGTAGCGCTCCGTCACGAGGCTCAGCACGCTCGCGGCATCGTCAGCCGCGCCGCTGTCGACCATCACGATGCCGCCGGAATCTGCGGCGAGCACGATGTTGCCGCCGACGCCCCCGCTCAGCCCAACCAAGCCGTTGCGCAACGGCGTCGCCGTGAGCGGCTTCGATGCCGCCCGCGCCACCGCGCCGCCGCCGAGCCGGCCGGGCCAAACGTTCCAAAGCCCCGCCGCCGCCCCGCCGAGCAACCCCTGCAGGACGCGCCGCCGCTGCGGGTCGTCCCGGTCGTCGGAACGGCATAGGCGAACGCTCAACCTTACCTCTCCAGAGGGGGTAATCGCTCGTCGCGATCCGGCGGAATCTGCTGGTCGACGGCGTTCAACATGATGCCCACTCGAAGGTAGGCGCCCATGATCTGTAGGAGCTGAACGGTTTGCTGGTAGCCGAAATGACCCACCATCTGTTCCCATAGCGCGCTGCTGACCTGGTTCTCGCGCAGTAAAGTGCGGCCGAAGGTGATGAACGTCGCGTCCGGATCGGACAACCCGGCCACCGGCCTGTCGAATTTCACGACATCGATGACCTCTTGCTCGAGCCCTTGGCGCAAGCCTGCCGGTGCGTGGGAGGACCACTCGTATTCTTGGTCGATCTCGCGTGCGGTGATCAAGACCGCGAGCTGGAAGTTGCGCGCGCCAACCGGGCTGTTCTCGCCGGTCGGGATACCGAGGGACCGCTCGCTGGGGCTCCACATCGAGATGTGTGTCGGCCCCGGCCGAGCTGCATCGTCCAGACGGTCCGCCACCAGACGCTGCGTCTCCTCGTCGACTTCCTCGAGGCTTACGGGCGGTAAGCGCGAAAGCGTCAGCGGATGGATGTCGGGCGGCAGCTGCGATTGCGCATTGGCCGCAAACGGCAGCGCCACGATAAGTGACAGAACGGGCAACTGGATCTTCATCATCTACTTCTCCCCCCGCATGCTCAACGCCGACCGCCGTCGCCTCGAGCAACGCGCTCGTCGCCGGTAAGCCGGTCGATCAGCGCCACCGTCTGTTCGTATCCCGCGGCAGCCGCAAGCTCCCGCGGCGTTTCGCCCGCTTCGTTAGGCCGGTCGATCTCGACACCATGCCGATGCAAAAGCTCGATGACCTCGGACCAGCCTTCCTGAGCCGCACCGTGCGCAGCCGTCAGGCCCGCAAGCCTGCCGGTCGCCACATCGTCGAAGCCGGCTCCGGCGCCGACCAGCAGCTCGATCGTTGCAACGGCGTCTTGGCCCGTTTTGTCAGCGCCCCGGATCGGCGTTTCCCGCAGCACGGCATATCGATGCCCTACGCCGGCGGCGGCGAGCATCGGCGTGACACCAAACACGTTCGCTGCTGTGACGTCCGCGCCATGTTCGAGCAACAGACCGACGGCCTGGTCATCCCCCCACTTCGCGGCCGAATGCAGAGCCGTCGCGCCGATCGCGATCACGAACACATCCGGGCTACCGTCGAGGTGACCGCGGTCGTTGGGCGACTCGCGCAGCGGCAACTGCTGCTTGAGGCGCATATTGACGTTGGCCCCGCGTTCGAGCAGCGCACGTGCGACGTCGAGCCCGCTCGCATTATCGAGAGACGGCAAATCGCCGCGGCTACTGTTCGGGACACTATGGAGATCGATCGCAACGAATAGCGGACTGCGGCCCCACCAGTCCCATCTGTTGACGTCCGCCCCGCGCTCGATAAGCTTCATCGCTGTATCGAAGTGTCTGTTCAACAGGGCCAGGATCAGCGGTGTCACGCCGTGTGGGTCCGACAGCTCGATGTCGGCGCCCCCGTCGACGAGCGCATCGACACACGCTACGCAGCCCTGCCGAGCCGCGTAGAGCAACGGCGTGAAGCCGCCGACATGCAGGATCTTTACTCGCGGCTCGGCCGTGACCCGGCGCTGCCAGTCGTGCACGCGCCCGCGTTCATCAACGCCCGCGCCGTGCTCGAGCAGCAGCCGAATCATCGCCGGCTGCTTCTGCGCAGCCGCCCACATCAGCGCCGACTGGCCGCCCCACTGCTCGTTCGCATTGACGTCCGCGCCGCGCTCGAGCAGCAGCCTCGCGGTGTCCACTCGCCCCGTCCGCGCCACGACCATCAAGGCCGTTTGCCCTTCCGCGTTACGAGACTCCACGTCGGCTCCGGCATCGAGCAGCGCCTGAACGATGTCGTGATCGCCCTCGACGGCAGCCGCCGCGAGCGGCGTTACACCGTATTCGTTCGTCACCGAGACGTCGGCGCCGTGCTCGATGAGCGTCCGAACGAGCTCTCGATCGCCGCGGTGGGCCGCCCAATGAAGAGCAGTCGTGCCGTCCGGCGCACGCTCATCGACGTCCGCGCCTTGCGAGATCGCCGCGACGGCGCCCGCACGGTCTCCGGCTTTAGCCAGGGCGGGCAGGTGCGATTCGGCCAGCACGCTGCTCCCGACCATCAGCAGCGCGAGCACGATGCCCTGAGCGGTATAGCGAAAACGCGCCGAACGCCCCGACATCTCAGAGGCTCGCGATGTCGCCGCTGCTGTTGCCGAACGTCTCGACGTGCGCGCCGCCGCGATCGAGCAGCGTCAGCATGAGGTTGGCGAGCGGCGTATCGCGCGCTTCTACGATGTGCTGGCCGGTGCGAAGGCGGCCGCCGCCGTGGCCAAACACCGCCGAAGGGAGCGGATTCGCATTGTGAACGTTCGAGTCACTCATATTGCTGCCGTACAGCAGTATCGAATGGTCGAGCAGCGAGCCGTCGCCGTCCGGTGTATTAGCCATTCGCTCGAGGAAGCGCGCGAAGACCTCGGAGTGATACGTCTGGAGCGCTGCGAGCCGGTCGAGCTTCTCCGGGTTGTTTTGGTGATGCGAGAGCGGATGAAACGCCTCTGAAATGCCGATGTGCTTATACGTCAGCATGCTCTGCTCAGCCGCCATCATGAACGTGATCACACGAGTCAGCTCGGCCTGAAAAGAGAGCGCCATCAAGTCGAACATCAAGTTGATGTGGTCGTCGAAGGAACCCGGGACTCCGGCCGGCGCGTCCGGCAACTCGAAGCTCGCCGAGTCTCGCTCCGCCAACCGCTGCACTTGTATCTCGACTTCGCGGACGGAGTCGAGGTACTGCGACAACCGGACACGATCGAACGCTCCGATCTGCCGGCGCAGCGAGGCGGTGCTGTCGCTCACGAGGTCGAGCAGGCTCGCGGTCTGAGCGGCGATGGCCGCACGCTCCTCGACGGTATCGCCTTCGCCGAACAACCGGTAAAACAGCTTGCGCGGATTGTGCTCCATCGGCAACGGCTCCACCGCCCCCCGGAACGACACGGTCGTTTTGAAGCCGCAACCATAATCCGCATGGCAGCTGCCGCTACTCGAAGCAAGCTCGACGCATAACTGGAGCGAAGGAAACGGCGTGTCGTCGCCGATCTGGCGCGCGGCGACTTGATCTGCCGACAAACCCGCGTTGGCATCGCCTTCGCGCGCTCTGCCGGGGTTCATGCAGCTGAGCCATGTTCCCGGATTGACCGTGTGCACGCCGTAGCCTTCCGCAGCCTTGTTGCGCAGATTGCTGACCACCGTCATCTGTTCCCGGAACGGGGCGAACGGCGCCAAGATCTGCGGCAAGTCGAAGTCACGACCCGCCGTAGCGGGCGTCCAGTGGTTCATGACCGCGCCGTGCGGAAAGTACACGAAGCCCATCCGCGGACGAGGAGCTGCCACCGTGTTTGCGATGGCCGTGCCGGCCGGAACCATGGCTTCCAAAAACGGCAAGGCGACGGCCGCGCCCGCTCCGCGTAGGAAGGTTCTGCGCGCCAAATGTTTCTTGGTAATGAACATACGTCACCTCATCCGCTTCGGTCGTAGTCGACCCGTTACCTGTTTTCCGCGAGCACCTCTGGAGGCGTGGCTTCCTCCTGGGGTGCATTCGACTCGGGCAGCCGGTTGAGCTGGAACTGCTCGCTGGTGGCCATTCCCAGCACGATTGCGGAAAAACGATAGTCCTCTGTCGCTGCCTGCCGCATGATTTGTCGGACCGCCGGCATGTCTTTATGCGTCAAGGAGCGCCCCAATCCGTAAATCATTAGCTTCTCGATAAACGTCTGGATGAACTGCTCCGGCTGCTCGAGAATCGCCTCTCTGAGCGCTACCGGACCATCGACCGGCGTGCCGCCGGCCAGAACCGCCGAGGCGTCGATCGGCAGCCCGGTCGCTCGATCCCTCTCGCGCCAGCGGCCGACCGCGTCGAAATTCTCCAGCGCGAAGCCGTACGGATCCATGCCGTTATGGCACCCGCTGCATGACGGGCTGGCCCGGTGCGCCTCGAGCCGTTCACGAACAGTCGACGCCGCGCGACCCGGCACGTTGTCGATCAGGCCCTCGACATCCGGCGGCGGATCGGCAGGCGGCACGCCGAGGATGTGCTCGAGCAACCACGCGCCGCGCAGGACCGGTGATGTACGATTCGGGTACGACGAAGCCATCAAGATCGCCCCTTTACCGAGCAGCCCCCAGCGTGCGGGGTCGTCCAGCTCCGCAGGCCTGAAGCGATCGCCGCGGACATCGTTGATGCCGTAATGCCGAGCAAGCGCCTCGTTCAGATAGGTATGACTTGCGGTGAGCAGATCGAGCACGCTCCGATCGCTTCGGAAGATGCTGTCGACGAATAGCGTGGCCTCCCGCACCAGATCCTCGCGGAGATCACTGCGAACATCGGCGAAAAGCACCGGGTCCGGTTCAACGGCGTCGAGCTTGTCCAACGCCAGCCATTGATACGCAAAGTTCGAAGCCAGCGATTCGGATCGGGGATCGGCGAGCATGCGCTTGACTTGCTGCTCGAAGACCGCAGGATCCTCCAGCCCACCGCCTGCCGCGACCTCGAGGAGCTCCTCGTCGGGGATCGTGCTCCACAGGAATAGGGACAAGCGGGCGGCAAGCTCCATGCTGCTCAACCGGTAAATACTGCCCGGCGCCACATCGGCGGGCGGCTCCTCGACTCTAAACAGAAACTTCGGGTGAGCCAGCACGCCAGACAATGCGTACTCGACGCCTTTGTCGAAACCGCCGCTCGCGTAACCGAGCTCGTACATCTGCATCAGCCGCTCGGAATCCGCATCGACTGCCAACCCGCGGAATGCTCGATGCGCCAGGCGGCTAACGATATGCCGGGCGCAGCCCGCGGCTTCGGCCGGCTGCTCGGGGTAGCAGCTGAAGATCGCCTCCCGGCTCCGCGCCGTAGCGGTTCCCGTCGTCTGCACCGGCCCGAAGATTTCGACGCTGGCGATTCTCAGCACCGCGTCCTGTCCGGATGACGGAACGAGCGAGTGCAAAAGACGGTCGGATTCAGCGAATGAGCGATGCAGGAAGGTGACGACGACCTCCCGTTCACCGGCCTGCGCCTTGAACGGAATACGCTTCAGGCGAGCATTGACTTCATCGACCGCTTCCTGGCCCCGCTGATCCATGAACTTGAGGTCGTCACCGCCGCCGATATCGAGCTCGAAGAACTTGCGGCCGTCTATCGTTGCGATCAGCGTATTGACGTGCTCCTGGTCGATACCGAAGCGGCCTGTCGCGAGATCGCCGATGCTCAGCAAGTATTCGCCGTCGGCGGGGAAGTAATGCTGGATCGCCGCACCGCCGCGCGTGCCAAGCGGCAACCCTTCGACATAAGACTCCTGCCCCACCGTCGGTATGTCATACGAGACACTGCCCGGCCTCGCGTTCGGATTCCCGATCGCCCGCGCGGCCAGCACTCGTGCGGCGCCCAAATACTGATCGACAAACACCGGCGATACTTGCAAGGCGTTCGCAATGGTGTTGAAGCCGGCTTCCGCGCCATCGACCGGTAGCAGCTCGGCAGGATCCGCGTCGAGCGCGATGAGGTCTTTCACGGCGTTCGCATATTCGGTCCGGTTCAAGCGACGCAGACCGACGAAACCCGGATCGACCTCCGAATGAAGCGAGTCGAGCTGCGTCTCCATCCATGCGATGAACTCATCGAACTCACTATCGTCGGGCAGTCTGGAGCCGGGTGGAGGCATCAGCCGGCTGCGCAGCTTGCGCACGACTTTCTCCCAAGTCTGCGCATCGCGCGCAATATCCCCCCGAGCCACCGAATCGAGGGCGAGCCCCGCGGTGTATTCCAACGAGTTGTGGCAATCGACACAGTACGCGTCCAGCATCGACCATTGCCGCTCTGCGTGCGTCGCTGCGCTACCGGCTCCGCCGCTGCATCCCGCGACGAGGATGCCGGCGAGCGCGACAAGCGGCGCCGCAACGCGAAGCGTGCGCCCGAGCATGGGCATTGAGTCGTTTCGCGGGTTTATCCTCATTGCCGTCACGGAATGCGCCCCAACCTCGTCTCGTAAGCATCTCGCAGATGCCCCCAAAGGCTGTTAAAGGCCAATGTCACGAAAACCTCCGGGTCGCCCCATCGCGCGTCGTACTCGGCCGTCGGTCGTGCCGCGAGTACCTCGTCCGTGCCGTAACTCTTGCGCAGCATGGATTGCAGCCGCTCGAAGATCGTCAGGTACATCTCGTACTGCGATCGCAGATCCGACCTCGACATCATCGGCCCGAACGAGGGCACGATGCGTGTCTGCTCGTTCGCGACCTCGAGCAGGGTTTCGTATCCATCGAGTAAGCCACCCAGCCAACCGCCCGTCCACCAGTCTATGACCGGCCATCCGTCGTTCGAGACGTGCCCGCCGGTAACGAGAACATTCTCATCGGGGAAAAACAGGCAGATATCCCCATCCGTGTGTGCGTTGAGAAGATAGCGGTACTCGATGGTGCGCTCTGCCAGCTCCATGCTGCCGGACTCGTAGAACGTGCTCGTCGGCAAACCTGCAGCCGGAAGCGGCGGATATTTTTCGTCCGACCAGCGCACCCAAACCTCGGTGCTGAGCCACAGCTTCGTGTTCTCGTGCGCGATGATCGGTACGCCCTGCGCTCCGAGCGTGCTGTTCGATCCGGTGTGCTCGGGGTGCCAATGCGTGTTGAACAGCGCGCGGAACGGCTTCGAGCCGAGCTCGTCACCGACCCGGGCGAGCAAAGCGCCCGACCAGGTCGAGCGGCCGCCATCGACCAGGATAATGCCTTCGCTGGTCTCCACGGCGACACTGTTCGCATCGGGTCCGCGGACGACGAAAATCTTATCGGCTAGGCGTTCCGCGGGCAACAGAGCCGGCTGAGCGTAGCCCGCGCGACCCCAGCCGAGCATCGCGCCGCCGAGCACGGCGGACCGACCCAAGAACTCTCTACGGGAGTAGCAATATGCCGACGCCGTCGACTTGCAGTGGCTCTCCATATCAAATCGACTCATAGATGGTGCCGCCGCAGCCGGCTACTGATCCCAAGCAAACTTCCAACCCACACCGCATTCCGGATGCGTGCGACGCTCAGCGCAACCCGGGCGGAAATCTCGACTCGAGCATATTCGCATCCAGCTGCACGCCGAACGAATTAATAGCCATGGAGAACATGCGGTAGCCGCCTATTGCCGTGAGCACGTCGAGCAGCTGCGCCGTGTCAAACGCTTCTGCCAGCAGGTTCCACGTCTCCGTGGACACTGCGTCGTCTCGATAGAGCTCATCGGTCGCACGCATCAACGCATACTCGATGGGGTCGTTGTCGGGGTGACTCGGCCCGACCACGATGCGCTCGAGGTCCGCGTCGGTCATCCCGATGCCTTTGGCGATACGGTAGTGAGCCGCCCATTCGTACTCCGAGCGGCACAGCACGCCGATGCGAAGCAGCAGCACCTCGCGCTGCCGGTCCGTTAGCGTCGTCTCGTTCCGAATGTGCTCGGAGACCTTACGGCGCAGCAGATCCATCTCATAGCTGTTGACGTAGACTTTATATACGTTGGCGAGATTGCGCCCCGAATCCTCCGGATCGAGCAGGCGACGAATTTCTGGAGTCCAGTCCTCGCGCTCGAGCGGCGCGATACGCGCGTGCTCGTCGATCAGCCGCTCGTTGGTCCAACTAGCGAACTTGATGAAAGGCGTTCCGTAGGGCAGACGGTCATTCAGCTCGGGCTCAATCTCGACGCGCAGCGAATTCACGGTTCCTGCGATCATCGTAAATTCCCCGACCGTGAAGACCAGGTCCACGAGCTCACGCGGGCCCAGCGTCCCCTCCAACGTCGCCCAGGTCTCGGCGCTGATGAACGAATCAACGTTCAGCTCGTCGGCGGCGCGCAATAGCGCGGCTTCGAGCTCATCCCAGCCGGCATCAGGCCCCTCGGCGACGCGCTGGAGCTCTTCGTCCGTGATGCCGGCGCTCCGAGCCTCCTCGGCCCGATGAGCCCAAACATAGTTCGACCGGGTAAGCCACGCCGTCCTGAGAATGAGCAGCTCTCGATGACGCGGCTCGAGCGCCGATTCGCCGGAGATATAGTTTTCAAACGGAATGATATTGCGCGTCAGCGCGGGGTGGTGCAGGTAGGTGGCAACGGCATGAGTAACCGGGCTTGGCAAGCCTTCGACGACATCGCGCTGTTCCTCAGTCCATTGGTCTTCCAGCACCGGCGCGATTCGCGGCTCCGCCCCTGCTGAAAAGGACAGCACGAGCAGGCAAAGACCGGCGATCAAGCCTGATCCGCGCGCGACGAGGTGCTGGTTCCTAGCGTCCGGATTCATCCGTTGCCTCCCCGAAGTTGTTAGACAATACTACAAGATCCTAGCATAGAATATCTCGTGGAGGTCTCATGACGCGTCGAATGATGTTCCTCGCGCCCGCGTTGCTGGTCGCAGCATCCGCGCTCGCCGACGAGCGTTCCGCCGAGACGGAACGGGTCGTAATGCGGCATCTCGCCGCGAGCGAAGCCGGCGATGCCAGCGTGATCCCCCGGGACTACGCGGAGGACGCGGTCGTGATCTTCGGGAACGAGGCCACGGTGGGCGTCGAAGGGATTCAGCGAGTGTTCGAGAACCTCTACGCCCGCACGGAGATGCAACTGACCTTCACGAGGACCGTTTTCGAGGGGGAAGTCGGATTCGTCGTCTGGACGATGGACGATCTGCAAGGATCCGACACCTTTATCGTCCGAGACGGAAAGATCGCCGTCCAGACCGGTGTGGTGTTCCGTCCTGAGACCGCTCAGTCAGCAGCGTCCGAGCCTTAGTCCCCGGCGTTTGTCGACTTGGCACGCGCGAGCACGGTCCCACGCCACATCGACGTGCTACGCTCCGGCGAGTGCTTTCGAGGAGTACCCGATGCTCAAGCGTAGCCTGCTGTCGATCGCCGTTTTCTTCTGCGCCGCCATGATTTTTTTCTCCGGCCGCCTCGAGCTCGGCGGCGCGCCGGCCCACGCGCAGGCCGCCGAGCTGACCGCGCTCGACTATTTCGAGATCACGCAGCTTATCAACCGCTATGCCTACGGCATCGACACCTGCGCGAACAACGGCTACGACTACGCGAATCTCTTCACCGACGACGGCGTCTTCATCGACAAAAACTCCGACACGGGTTTCGCGGCCGGAGGGCGCGTGCTCGCTGAGGGAAGAGAGGCGCTCGCCGAGCTCGTCGGCGGCGGCTCACGAGGTTGCGAGACTGCGCCGGTCTGGACCGACTGGAGCCACCTCATGCTGAATCACGAAATCACCCCCTCGCCTGATGGCGCGACGGGACGTGTGTATCTCGTGCAGCTCGGGATGCGCGGGCCTGGCAGCGTCGATCGTCATGGCGGCTACGAAGATGTTTACGTCAAGACGGCCGATGGTTGGCGTATCGAGTCGAGGACGCATGTTCGTAACAAGGCCTGGCATCATCCTTCGCTGCAGACACCTGATCTGAATTAGTGGATCGAAAGGGTGCCTTGATCACCGGTTCGACGGATGGTCTCGGCTATGCCATCGCGGCCGCCCTCGCAAAGACCGGCTGCGACGTCGTGCTGCACGGCATCGAGCCCGAGGACGCGGCCGCCCCACGCGCCCGCGCGCTCGCCGATGCACACGGCGTGCGCGCCGCTTACATCCGTTCGGACCTGTCTGTCGAACAAGGCGTCGACCGGATGATCGAGCACGCCCGCATGCACCTCGGCTCGATCGATGTGCTGATCAACAATGCGGTCGTGCGGCACTTCTCGCCGATCGAAGCCTTCCCGTGCGATGCATGGGAGCGCGCGCTCGCAGTGAATTTGTCGGCGCCCTTTCGTGCCGTGAAGCGGCTGTTGCCGGACATGCGCGCTCGCGGCTGGGGGCGGATCATCAACATGTCATCCGTGTACGGCATGCGCGGCACGCGTGATCGAGTCGATTACGTCACGACGAAGGCCGCGCTGCTCGGGTTTACGCGCGCCGTCGCCGCCGAGACGGCTGGCCAGGGCATCACGTGCAATGCCGTTTGCCCCGGCTCGGTTCGGACGCCCGCGATCGAGGAGCGCCTCGAAGAGCTGCTCGCGTCGGGGCTCGGGGCCGAAGAGGCCGAGCGAAAATTTCTCGTTGGCAAGCAGCCGACCGGCCGCTTTATCGACGCCGACGATATCGCGGCCCTGATCGTGTTCCTGTGCGGTCCCAACGGACGCGACATCAGCGGCGCGACGCTGCCGATCGATGGCGGCTGGCTCGCCGGCTGAATGCCGGCGAAGGTTCCGCCGCTGCGCAAGAGGCCGATCGTGGCCGGCGCGCGGGATGGAGGCCGAGCGCGGCAACGCGGGCTTCAGCGCAACGGCCGAAGAACAAATAGATACGTGCCGGCAAGCACCACGAGCAGCCCCAGCCAACCCGAGCTGATCAGGGCCACATCGACGAGCGGCATGTTCGCGAAAGCAGTCGGCAGGCCCGCGCGCACGCTGGCCGCGATCCGCGGCAGAGCCGCAACCAGTGCCGACGCGCCGCCTCCTGCGGCGGCGAGAGCCAGCATTGCCGTAATGACCGAACGACGGCGTATCGACGCCTGCTCTTCGCGTGCTCGCTTTTCGATCTCGGCTCGTAGCCACACATAGGTCGGGTCGGGTGCCGGCTGGCGGCGACCGAGCCGAGCCGCCGCGGCGGCAAGCCATGCC